>JBEKLB010000186.1:0-12405 GCA_050010415.1 Bryobacteraceae bacterium
CGGCGGACTGGTGACGGTGAATGCCGTTTACGTTGGAGAGATTCAATTACATAATCTGGCCCAGCCGGTGCGATGGGAAGATCCCTCCAACTCGGGTGGGTTCGAAAAGCTTCCGGGCCAGCTGCGCATGAGCCGGGGTGAGTACACCGGCGACAACATCGTGGGTCCCATCCGTCTGCGCGCGCATTCGAGCGATGTGCAGCTTTCCAATTTCACGCAGTCACTGGATTTGACCCTGGACCGCGGCGATATCGATTTGAAGCCGGGTAAGAACCCTCCGAAGATGGAAGTCCACACGCGGTCGGGCGACATCGAATTGACCCTGCCCGCGGGTGCGAAGTTCGATTTGAGGGCCTCCACGGCACATGGCGATGTGAACAACGAGTACGGCGATCCGCTGCACGAGGACACTTCCGGACATGGCGGAACGTTGGCGGGAGGCACCGGTGGGCCACAATTGCGGCTGGAGACCGGGCGCGGGTCCATCACCATACGCAAGGCGAACGGGGATGAGACAACCACGTTCCCTGAGATTCCCAGCGCGCCAAACGCACCGAAGGCTCCCAAGCCTCCCAATCCGCCGGAGCTTAAGGTAGAGCGCCAGTAAACGCTATCGAACCAATATCAATTGGAGATCGGCGACGTTAGTGCCGGTGGGGCCAGTCTTGATCAAATCGCCGGTGGCCTGGAAAAAATGATACGAATCGTTGTTCGTCAGGCACTCGGGCGCGTCCAGGTGGAGAGCTTGCGCGCGAGCGAGCGTTGCGCCGTCCGCGATGGCTCCCGCGGCATCGGTCGGGCCGTCGGTGCCGTCGGTACCTCCGCTCAGGATCACGGTGTCGCCGAGACCTGCGATATCGATTGCGGCTGCCAACGCGAATTCCTGATTACGGCCCCCGAGTCCGTTGCCGCGAATGGTGACGGTGGTTTCGCCACCTGAAATCACGCAGGCTGGAACCTTGACGGGCCTCCCAGCGTCCTGAATCTCCCTCGCGATAGCGGCGTGGACGCGCGCCACTTCGCGGGCTTCGCCGACCAGCGAGGTGGAAAGCACCAAGGTGTTAAACCCAAGCCGGGCGGCCTCGATCGCGGCAGCGTCGACGGCCAAAGCGTTGCTCCCTACAATCACATTGCGGGTCTTCTGGAAGACTTTGTCACCCGGCTTGGGCGTTTCCTCCATGCGCAGCTGGTTCGGGATGCCGTACTTGCTTAAGATGGCGCGCGCGTCAGCGATCGTTGAGCGATCGGGAACCGTGGGCCCGGAGCCGATCACGTCCAGATCGTCACCGACCACGTCCGAGAGGATCAGCGTGAGTAGCGTAGCGGGATAGGCCAGGCGGGCCAGCTGTCCGCCCTTGATCGCCGAGATGTGCTTTCGTACGCAATTGATTTCGTGAATGCTCGCGCCGCAGGCCAGCAACGATCGCGTGATCTTCTGCTTTTGAACCAGGGTAATGGAAGGCGCAGGAAGCGGCAGCAACGCCGAGGCTCCGCCGGAGATCAAACAAATTACCAGGTCGTCCGGGCCGGCCTGGCTCGCAATTTGGGCGATACGCCGGGCGCCAGCCACGCCGCGCTGGTCAGGGATGGGATGGCCACACTCGTTGATTTTGATGCGCCGAAGCTTCGCGCCGTGACCGTCTTTCACGTTGATCTCGCCCACGGTGATGCGCGCGCCGATCAGGCGCTCCACCGCACGAGCCATCTGCGCGCTAGCTTTACCGGCGCCGATCACGAAGATATTTTGGTAAGCCTGGGGGTTGAGCCGAAGGTGGCGCAGAACGGCCCGGTACGGATCGGCCGCTTCCAATGCTGCGCGAAAAATTCGAAGTGCCTGACGGCGCAGCGAGGCGGCCATGCCGCTAAAAGATCGGGAGCTTCAGGATTTCGGCCACGATGGCCGCGGCGTCATCCGTATCGGCTTGGATGTGATGCTCGGCTTTGATGTACAGACCGCGACGGTCGTCAAAGAGCTTCCGAAATTTCTCTGGATCGCGCGCCAGCGGCCGATGCGTCTGGCCATCCACGCGCGCGCGAATGCGGTGGAAAGGGCAATCCAGCCATATCGTCACGCCGCGTTCTTCGAGCAGCTTGCGATTCCCGGGATCTACAAACGAGCCCCCGCCCAAGGCCACCACCATGGGTTTGCCGCACTCCACTTCGCGCACACGCTTGCGCAACGCTTCCTGTTCGATGGCGCGAAATTCCTGCTCGCCCCGGTTATCGAAGATTTCGGCGATCGAGATGCCCTGGGCTTTCTCGATATCTTCGTCGATGTCGGCAAAGGACCAACCGAGTTCGTCGGCCAGCAGGCGCCCCACCGCCGATTTACCCGATCCCATGAAACCGACCAGGTAGAGGCCGGGCGTGCGCTTAAGCTTCAGTAGCATTCGGTCACTAACGTCCGCGTAACGAATGGTCCCACAGCTTCGGCTAAAGGTGCAACTGGCGACAGCAAGCAGTCATAATGGTACACATGCAGGAAGAGCTGTTGCCGCTTTTTCCGCTCCAAGTGGTCCTGTTTCCCCGGACTGCGCTGCCGTTGCATATCTTCGAGGAGCGCTACAAGCAGATGATCGCGGACGTACAGCGGGGCCATACGGAGTTCGGCATCGTGCTGGCCGGCGAAAAGGGTATCGTGAACACCGGATGCACGGCCACGGTGGAAAAAGTCCTCAAAAAGTATCCGGATGTACGCATGGACCTGATTACTCTGGGGCGCCGTCGTTTTGAAATTATCCTGCTCAACGACGAAAAGCCGTACCTGCGGGGCGCGGTGGAGTATTTCGACGATGAGGCCAGCGATCCGATTGCACCCGAAGTCCGCAAGCGCGTGGTGGATTCCTACAACGACTTGCGCGCTCTGGAAGATTCCGAGCCGGTGCACGAACCGGAGCTCAGCGATCCCCAGCTCAGCTTCCAACTGGCGCAAGTGGTGCCCGACCTGGATTTCCGCCAGATTCTGCTGGCTACGCGATCGGAAGCGGACCGGATGCGGAGGCTGGCTGAATTTTTTCCCAGCTACAATTCCCGGCAGCGTCAGATCCAGCATGCGCGCGCGGTGGCGCCGACCAACGGACATGCCAAGGGGTCTGTGGGCGCGTGAGGGTGGGCCAGCTTCGAATCAATCAAAGACAGAACCTGATCGTAGACGCCGACGACACGCTGTGGGAAAACAATATCTACTTCGAAAGCGCGTTCGACGATTTTTGCGATTTTCTCTCGCACTCCAAGCTCTCCCCGGCTGAAGTGCGGGCGGTGCTGGACGAGATCGAAACCGTAAACAACAAAACACATGGCTACGGGACCGCGAATTTCACGCGCAATCTGACCCAGTGTTATCACCAACTGGTGGAGCGCGCGGTGAGCGCCGAAGATCTGCCGCGCATCATGAGTTTCACCGAGCAGATTCTGCATCATCCCATCGAAGTGATCGCGGGCGTGGAAGAGACACTGGAGTATCTTTCCGGGCGCCACAACTTAACGCTGTTTACCAAAGGCGATCCGGAGGAGCAGAAGCTGAAGCTGGACCGGTCTGGCCTGGCGATTTATTTCGGCCATACCGCGATTGTGAAGGAGAAGGACGCACGAAGCTACGCCGCGCTGATTCGCGAGCGCGCGCTCGATGCGGCCAATACCTGGATGATTGGGAATTCGCCGAAGTCCGACGTGAATGCGGCGCTCGAAGCGGGCATTCATGCGGTTTTTGTGCCGCACGAACGAACCTGGACGCTGGAGCGGGCGGAACTGCGGGAGGGGCCGGGAAGATTGATCCAGGTGACTAAGTTCGAGGAGCTACGGGAATATTTCTAAGACCGCTCCCCGCGGTCACGGCTCAGCTTAGATTAGTAAGAGTGGTTGGAGATCAGGGCCGCCGGCGAAATCTGCGGAGCGGTCTGCGCGTAATAGTTCTCGCCCGACAGATTCTTGTAGACCGCGCCGGCTACGCCGGAGGCGATGGGTCCGCTGACGGAGTGTGCAGTGGAGGTTAGCAGAACCACCACCACCAGCTTGCGCCCGTTAATCTCGTTGTAGGATCCAAACCAGCCGAGGTGCGTGAACGACCGGTTGTCGGTGCAGGTGCCGGTCTTGCCGAAAATCGGCTCGGTGGCGCTGTAGCCCGCACGGCGCGCGGTGCCATACTCTACCGCACCCATCATGCCCGGCTTGATGTCGGTGAGCCATGGCGAAAGGTCGAGTTGACGCTTCACCTGCGGAACAAATTGATCGATCTCAGCCTGCGAAGCGGGGTGCTGCAGATAATACAGCGTTCCGCCGTTGGCCACCGACGAGACGATGGCGGTGAGCTCCATGGGCGTCATCCAAAAGCCTTCGCCGAAGCTGGTCATCATCCCGAGACCGTCGGCCGGCGCCGCTTCCGCGATCTGGCCCGATTGCTCGGCATCGATGTTCAATCCGGCCTTTTCGCCCAAACCGAACATCTGGCCGTACTGCACGATCTTGTCGTAACCCAGCTTTTCGCCCACCGAGGCGAAGTAGGCATTATTGGAGTGCGCGATGGCTTCCGTCAGATCGATGGAATGGTGTTTGGTGACCCGCAGCGAGCTGTCCTGATTGATGATTCCTTCGCTCAAGCCGGCCAGCGCCGCGACAATCTTGATGGTGGAGCAAGGCTCATACGCGCCTTGATAGGCCAGCTTCTGATTCACGACGGTAAGAATGCGCCCGGTGTTAGGATCGGCCACGATCACGGCGCCATTTTGCGATCCCAGCGCCTGAACGGCGGCGCGGCGAGCCATCAAATCCTCGCCATCCACCGAATCGCCTAGCGTGGGATCCACAAACGGCATAGCCCGTTTCTTGGAAGCGCCGGACCGGTGCACGCCGATCAGCTTGGGCGCCGCCATCACCGTGGTCTTGACGGCGGCGGCGGTGCTGCGTATGATCCGATGCCGTTTCTTATGGTTGGAAGTGGACCCAAAAGCTGATCCAGTCAGGAGTACGACGGAGAGGAAGGCGACAAAACGTTGATACATAGATGAATGCTGATCCCAATTCAGGCACTGAACATTATTCGCTCACCTACATGCGGTAGCAGTCTAGCTGAAAAAGCCCCTAGAGGCGTCACTTCAAGCTCTCGGTGCAAACCGTTCCCACATTATGAGTTATCGGCGGACTTTCGTCAAGACTTGAATGCGTCATTGAATGCACCCGTGCCGACGCATGGTCTTCTGATAATGAGTGTACGGCAATGAACAAACTTCTCAACGAGATACGCACACTGGCCCTGACCCACCGACGGAAATCTCGATGTACAATGGGATCACAAGTTGGACGTTCCCCACGCTGGGAGTAGTTACCAATGATTGTGCCGCCGAGTTCCGTATTCACTGCCCGGGAAACCCACGGACGCGTGCTCCGCTCTGGAAACCGGTTGATCGCCCATAGCCAGGAAGCCGGCTGGCGGTCTCTACACGCCGCGATTCTGGAAGAAGCTCCGTTTCATGCCGTGGAACGGCCCATTCGCCATCCGTCGCTGATCTATCATTTGAGCCGGCCTACGCAGGTGACGCGCAAAGTGGAAGGCGCCGCGAGCGAAACCGCGCTGATTGGACCGCGCCGCATCTGTCTCACCCCAGGCGAAGCTACCAGCCAGTGGCAGCATGCGGGACATCCGGAGATCCTGCAGGTGTACTTGCGGCAATCGGTTTACGAAGCGGCGGTCAGCGAAATTTATGGCTGCGACACCTCGGGAGCCGAGCTGGTGCCGCGCTTCGCTATCCTGGACCCGCTGCTCGAGCAATTAGCGATCGCTATCACCAACGCCCTGCGCGACGGCAACGGCAGCGATGGGTATAACGACGGACTGTACATCGACACCATCGCGCAAATGATGGCGGTACACCTGGCGCGCACGCATTCCTCGCGCTCGCGGCCGGTGCGCATTCTTCCGGCCAAGCCGTTGCCCGGCTGGAAAATGCGGCGGGTGATCGAATTTATCGAGGATAACCTGGAAGGCGATTTGAGCCTGCAGGCCATGGCCGCCGAAGTGGACATCAGCCCGCTGTATCTGGCGCGCGCGTTCAAGGCAGCGGTCGGTCAATCGCCCCATCAGTACGTGCTGGCGCGGAGGATCGAGCGCGCGAAGGAGCTGTTGCGCAACACCGATTTGCCCGTGGTGGATGTGGCGCTGTCATCCGGCTTTTCGTCCCAAAGCCACTTGTCGCACTGGTTCATCCGGCAGGTGGGTGTTTCGCCGGCTGTGTATCGCAGGCAAGCGACGAACTGAAGGAAGACGGTTCTGTCAGGCCGCTCGTCTGCTCAGAATGAAATCGGTGTGCAGCTTGCGCCACGGCCTATCCATCTTCTTGCCGTCGGGCGCGACGCCGGGCGCCTCGTGAGTGAAGTCGCGGATGAGCGAATTCTTCACTGCGAACACCGCATCGCTATCCAGATATTGATCGCCGTCCACAAACACGTGAGTCACGAGCGTAGGGTGACCGTCGGCAATGATCATGAAGTGAACGTGCGCCGGCCGGTAAGGATGCCGCGCGGAAGCCTTCAGCATCTCGCCCACCGTGCCGTCATCCGGGATGGGATAAAACTTCGGCATGATGGTCCAGAAACGGAAGCGGCCCTGTGCATCGCTGTGGAAGCGGGCGCGCAGCGTGGGCTCTTCGAGCTCCGGCAACTGGACATCATAGAAGCCTTCGGCGTCGGAATGCCACACGTCGATGATGGCGTTCGCAACCGGATGGCCGGCTTCGGACCGAATTGTGCCGTCGATGTATAGCGGATCGCCCTTCGCGCCACCGCTAATGTCGCCGCCGAACTCGGCTTCGGGCGGATTCTGCACATAGAACGGACCCATTACGGTGGACTCGGTGGCGTCCTTCGAGAAGCGATGATTGATGGCGTCCACCAGCATGGAAACGCCCAGGGTGTCGGAGAGCAGAATGAATTCCTGGCGCTTGTCGGTACAGAGCTGGCCGGTGCGGGTGAGAAAGTCGATGGCCTGTCCCCACTCGGTTTCGGAGGGCTCCACGTCGCGCACGAAGTCATGCAGGTGCTGCACCAGGCTGGTCATGATCTTCTTGAGCCGCGGATCGGGCGTATTCTGGTAGCGATCGATCACCGCCGCTGTAATATTGTTTTCGTCGAAATCGCGCATACTTAAGAGCTTACTCGCTCGGAGCGTAGTAACCGGTTCTCCAGTGCGCCTGGATCTTGGGCAATCCGCGGGGCGCATCCAGCTTCACGGCGATGTGATGGTACCGCCCGTCGCGCGCCGGGTCGGTGGGCGTATACCCGAGCATATATCGATTGCGCAGATCGATGACGATCTTGTCGGCGAAATCCCCAAGCGACATTCCAACGCCGGGAAACATGCGGCCGCCGGTGAGGTCCGTCAAATTCTTGAGCAGCACCTGGTCGCCGCCGTAGTTGGAACCCATTCCGTTTCCGAACGCGCCGATGGCATAGATCAGCACGTCGCTTTCCACGATGGCGGTCTTCACTTCGCCCGGCGTGTAGCGGCTATGATTCTCGCCGCCGTCGGAAATGATCACCAGCGCCTTCCTCAGATTCTTCGACTTTCTCACTTCATTCAGGCCCAGGTACACGCCGTCCAGCAACGCCGTGCTTCCTCCGCCTTTGCTCGACATCAGCTGGTAGTCGACATCGGCGGCATTCTGGGTCAGCGGAACAGCCACGTGGGCGTCGCTCGCGAGCTCGACCAGGCAGAACTCATCGCCGGGGTTCGAGGTCTTGAAAAACTGCGACGCCGCGTGCCGCATCTGGGGCAAATCCGCTCCCATGCTTCCGCTGATGTCGAAGACCAGGCCGACCGCGATGGGGTCGTCCTCCATCGAAAAGGAAATGATCTTCTGCTCCGCCTTGTCGTCGAACACGTGGAAATTTTGCTTCTCCAGGCCGCTGACCGGGTGGTTGAGCATGTCGCTCACTTCGACGGGGACCAGCACCAGCGTGGTGTCGATGCGCAGGCGTCCGGTCCGCGCTTCTTCCTGCTTCGGCTGGGCGTTGGGGCGTGCGCGAGGTTCAATGGCAACCTGCTGCGCGAAAGCCGCCGCGAGCATAACGGCGATGGCGACAGATCCTTGGAGCACACGCATTGTGATAATCTCGCAGGCGGCCATGAAGGTCTTTCTCATTATTATGGCGCTGGGGGCAGGCGGGGTTGTTCCCGCCGCATCGGCCGCGGAACCGTTTTACCTCGGGACCTGGAAGATTGTGTCGGCCGCCGCCGCGCCCTGGCAGACCGTTCCTTACCCGGACGATCTGGCGGAAACGAAATCGCTGGTCGCGAAGACTGTGACGATCCAGCCGAAGGCTATCGCGGGGCCGCGCCAGGTGGCGTGCAAAGGCCCGAATTATCGAATCAAGGATTATCCCGCCGACATGCTGTTCCAAGGCGCGTTCGGCGAGATGCAGCGGCGCGATAAGACCGTCGATCCAGCGAAGGTGGCGGCGAAGCTGGGTTTTCGCGGATCGTCATGGAAGACTTTGGAGACGGGTTGTGGGAATGAGCTGGACTACCATTTTCTGGATTCAGTAACGGCGGCTTTCGGTCTGAACAATTACGTTTATACGATGAAAAAGCAATAACAGGGCCGCTATCGGACGCCCGCTCTTCTCGGCCGCTCTCTAGCCAGCCGCTCTGCCAGAAACACCTTCAGCAAGGATTGATAGGGCACGTCCCTCTGGTTGGCGAGCAGCTTTAGATCTTCGATCATTGCCACCGGCAGGCGGAGCGATATCGTTCGCAACGTGGGCTTCAGCGCGACCAGCTTGGCTCGTTTTCCCCTAGACCAGTCGAGATACTTTGTCGAGTCGGCGGTGGCCCAGAACTTTCGCTCATCGTCTTCGCTATTGAACTTAAGTATTTCCTTCATGCGTTCGATAGACCTCCGTTTCATTCCCGTTCATGTCCCTGACAGAGATAATGCGGATCAGGCCGCGACGAATAGTGAAGGCTGCAAAGAGAAATCTCCCCACGGCTGTCTGCCCCAACGCGTAATATCGTTTTTCATTCTTCCCGTGCCCCGTATCCCGCCGCACTACGAGAGGTTCGCAAAAGAAGATCTCCTCCGCCTCTTCGGGCGTTACACCATGCTGTTCCCAGTTCTTCGAAGCATTCGATTCATCCCAGTCAAATCCGACGCAGGCATCCAGTTGATCCCTTCGGGACACTATTCCTAGTATATTACTAACGTATACGCATGACACGTGACGCCAGCCCCGTTGCTCTTGACCGGCAGCTCGCCTACGCCGTGTTTCGACTCACGCTCGGTATCAACATCCTGGTACACGGGGCGGGGCGCATTTTCGGGCCGGGCGCCGAAGCATTCGCAACCACCACCGCGGCTGAATTCAGCAAGACCGCTCTTCCCGCAGGTTTGGTGCATGCGTTCCTGTTCGTTCTACCCTTCGCCGAACTGGTGCTGGGCACGCTGACTACGCTCGGTTTGTTTACCCGCTGGGCGCTGACTTTGGGTGGACTGATGATCGCCACGCTGGTGTTTGGCACCGCGCTGCGGAGCGATTGGAACACCGTGGGCGTGCAGATGATTTACGCCATCACTTATTATTTTTTGCTTGTGCATCGATCGAGTGACCGGTTCTCGCTCGATACGCTCCTGGAGAAGGCCCATGATTAGCTCGAAAGTCATTCTTGCGATCGCCCAGCTGCCGTTGGCTGCGGCGACGTGCGAGAGCCTGAAGTCGCTCGCGATCCCGCACACCACCATCACGCTCGCGCAGTCCGTGGCAGCGGGACAATTCACGCTTCCCGCTGGAACTCCGCCCGCCTTTGGCGGACGCGGACCAAATTTCAAGGATCTTCCGGCCTTCTGCCGCGTGACGGCCACTTCAGCGCCCACTAGCGATTCTGAAATCAAGATCGAAGTCTGGATGCCGGCCGCGGGATGGAACGGCAAACTGCGCGGCACGGGCAACGGTGGGCTCGGTGGCAATCTCAGTTTTGGCGGCCTGGCGACCGCAATGCACGGGGGCTTCGCGGCAGCGGCCGAAAACACA
The DNA here is from genome assembly GCA_050010415.1 of Bryobacteraceae bacterium. Classification (GTDB taxonomy): domain Bacteria; phylum Acidobacteriota; class Terriglobia; order Bryobacterales; family Bryobacteraceae; genus Palsa-89. The sequence continues at coordinate 10,018 of JBEKLB010000186.1, forward strand.
GGACACGAGAACGGTTCCAGCTACGCGCTGGATCATCCGGAAAAAATCATCGACTTCGGCGATCGGGCGGCGCACGAGATGACGGTGGCCGCGAAGGCTGCCATCGCGGCGTTCTATGGCAGCGCACCCAAGTTTTCCTACATGGACGAATGCGGCGGGGGCAGTATTGCCGCGCTGAAAGAAGCGCAAAAGTATCCAGACGATTATAACGGCGTGGTGGTGGGCGGATTCGCGGCGCATCTGACGCATCACACCTTCGCGCAGATGTGGATCTGGCAGGCCACGCACAAGGACCCGGACAACGAATTGCCTCCCTCAAAGCTGCGGCTCCTTCATCGGGCAGCGCTGGCCGCATGCGACGCCAATGATGGCGTGAAGGATGGCGTGATCGAGAATCCGCCAGCGTGCAAATTCGACCCGGCGCTCCTCGAATGCCCCGGTGCGGAAAGCGATGACTGTCTTACGCGCGGACAAGTGGAGGCCGCGCGCGCTCTATACGCAGGGCCAAAGAATCCCCGCACCGGCGAGCAGATTTATTCGGGCCTCTACCCTGGAAGCGAACTCGGTTGGGGCCAGCTTACCGGCGACGTTCCGCTCGGCATTCCGGTGGACTTCTTCCGCTACTATGTCTTCAAAGACGCGAATTGGGACTACAAAACGCGGCCCATCAATTTTGATTCGGACGTTGCGCTGGCCGATAAGCCAGGGAATCAGCCGGTGAACGCCATCGATCCCGACATCAAGAAATTCATCTCTGGCGGCGGAAAGATGCTGCTCTCGGGCGGCTGGAACGACGCGGGGGTGCCTCCGCTCGAAGCGGTCAACTACTACAACACCGTGGTGAAAACGATCGGGGCGAAGACCGCGCTGAGCGCAGTGCGGCTGTACATGGTCCCAGGGATGGGCCACTGCGGCGGAGGCGAAGGCACGGATCATTTCGATCTGTTTCCCGCATTGCAAACCTGGGTGGAACAAAAGCAGGCGCCCAGCGGGTTGATCGCATCGCGCATCGAGAACGGCAAGCAGGTGCGCACGCGTCCGCTGTGCGCGTATCCCGAGATCGCAAGTTACAAAGGCAGCGGGAGCACGGACGACGCGTCAAACTTTGTTTGCAAGAAGCCTTGAACGCAATTCTTCTCTTGTAGAATCCTCGACGAACGCGGCAGCGATCGCAGCCTGATTGCAGGTGGCCAAATCGTCCTCCGTCCAGCCGAAGTGCTCTTCCAGATTTCGATATTCTTCGGTTAACGTGATGTTGGTGATGGTGCGCGTGTCGGTGTTGATGCTGAGTGGAACACCCGCGCGGTAGAGCTGGTCCACGGCGTGCTCCGCGAAATGCTGCTTGATCCCGGTCTGCAGATTACTGGTGGGACACACCTCCAGATGAATGCGCTGACGAATGAGATGTTCCACCAGAGCCGGATCTTCGATGCTTCGAACGCCGTGTCCAATCCTCGAAGGCTGAAATTCGCGCAGCGTTTCCCAGACACTCGCCGGACCGCGCGCTTCGCCCGCATGAGCGGTCCGATGCAAGCCATGCTCGATTGCATAACGAAAGGCCGGAATATGCGCATCAATGGGATAGCCGGCTTCGTCGCCTGCGATGTCGAGCGCGGCAACGCGGCTGCCGCGAAACCGTTCGACCAAACCCGCAGTCACGAGACTTTGCTCGCGATCGAAGTGACGCAGAGTGCACAGAATGAGCCGTGCTTCGATGCCGCTCGATCGAATCGACGCTTCCGTCGCGCGATCCACGGCGGCCACCACTTGCTCGGGCGTTAATCCACGCTCCAGGTGCAGCAGCGGCGCGAAGCGGATCTCGGCGTAGATCACGCCGTCGGCGGCAAGCTGTTCGAAGAGATCCTCTACCACCAAGGCCAAGGCCGCTTCGTCCTGCATCAGTTGAAAGCCGCGCGGCGCGCGCGTCAGGAAATCCGCCAGACTGGTGCAGCGCCGGGGAGCGATAAACTCGCGCTGGTACTCTTCGAGCGAAACAGATTCATCCAGCCGGGCGACGGCGGCGAAGCTCAATGAGCAATCCAAATGAAGATGTAATTCGACCTTGGGAAGTTCCTTCACGTTCCCAGGGTAACGCTGCGGTTCAGAGCGGTCTCCCGTCCCAACGGCGATAATAGGGTGGTCGACGCCATGCAGGTTCTCCTGATTTCCACTTATGAACTCGGCCACCAGCCATTCGGCTTGGCATCGCCCGCGGCGTGGCTTGCCGATAGCGGGCACAAAGTGACGTGCGTAGATCTGGGCGTGGAATCACTCAATACGGATCGCGTTCGCGAAGCCGATCTGATTGCCTTCTACTTGCCCATGCACACCGCGACCCGCCTGGCGGCCAAGGTGATGGAGAAAGTTCGTGGGCTGAATCCAGCCGCG
>JBEKLB010000187.1:0-12368 GCA_050010415.1 Bryobacteraceae bacterium
GCCGCCCCCGAAACTGCCTCGTCCGGACAACGCCACATACGATAACGTGGCAGCCTGGCTCGAATCGGAAATCGACCGCGCGGCTACGGCTCACGTGAACCCGGGGCGGTCCGCCAGCTTGCATCGCCTCAATCGCGCGGAATACGCCAATGCGGTGCGCGACCTGATCGCGGTTGACGTGGATCCCCAGGCTACGCTGCCGCCGGACGAACAGGCGTTCGGGTTCGAGAACAACGCCGAGGCGCTCTCGATGCAGCCGGCATTGCTGGATCGATACGTATCCGCGGCCGCGTTCATTGCGCGCCGTGCCGTAGGCGATTCCAGCATCCCGGCCGCGTTCGTGCGCTACGGAGCGTTGAAGGGTAACGCGAACGACCAGACTTACCTGCGGCAGACAGACCGTCTGGGCGAAGACTTTCCCCTGGGATCGAAAGGCGGCGTTGCAGCGCGTCACTATTTTCCGGTGGACGGCGAATACGTTTTTAAGCTTCGCTTGCAGAGGACCTGGAGCAGTGAGATTCGCGGCTTGAACGCTCCAAATCAATTTGAGATCCGCCTGGACGGGAAGCGAGTTTGGCAAGGCACGCTGGGCGGAGGGAAAGCGCCCTCTAAGACCTTTCTGTATGACGGGGACGAAGCGCTCCAGGCCCGTGTGCCGGTGAAGGCCGGGTTGCACCAGGTGATGGCGACCATGCTCAAGACGGAGGATGCCGAGCCGGAGGGCCCCGGTCCGGACCGGCTGCCGCTTTTCAGCCGCGCATCCGACAATCCCACATCGACGATTGGTATCGCGTCGCTGTTGATCGGCGGTCCCTATGAGGGGCAAGTGCCGGCCGACTCACCCAGCCGCCAGCTTTTGTTTGTGTGCCATCCCGCAAACGGCACTGACGAAATTCCGTGCGCGATGAAAATCCTGTCCCGTCTGGCGCGGCGCGCTTATCGGCGTCCGGCCACTGACGATGACGTCCAGACGCTGCTGGCGTTTTACAAGCGAGCCAGGGCCTCGGGGAATTTTGACGATGGAATTCACGCCGCCCTGGAGCGCGTGCTCGTGAGCCCCGATTTTCTGTTCCGCATCGAATCCGATCCGGCGGGCTCCGCTCCAGGCTCGGCATATCGTGTTTCCGATGTCGAGCTGGCTTCGCGATTATCGTTCTTCCTGTGGAGCAGTATCCCGGACGATACGCTGCTCGACTTGGCCATCCAGGGTAAGTTGCATGAGCCTGCGATCCTGGAACAACAAGTGTCGCGCATGTTCAGGGACCCGCGCACGCGGGCGTCATTGATTGAAAACTTCTTTTCGGACTGGCTGGAGACCAGGAACGTGTGGCTGCTCAATCCGGACGGCACTAAGTTTCCATTCTTCGATGACAACTTGCGCTCCGCATTTGTCAAAGAGACCGAACTGTTTCTGGACGCTCAATTGAAGGAGGACGCGAGCGTTGCCGAGTTACTAACCTCCAATGAAACTTTTCTGAACGAGCAGTTGGCGCAACATTATGGAATTCCCGGAATCTACGGGAGCCACTTCCGGCCGGTAAAACTCACCGATGAAAACCGCTTTGGATTGCTGGGCAAGGCCAGCGTGCTGGCCGTCACTTCCTACACCACGCGTACGGCGCCGACCATCCGGGGCAAGTGGGTGCTGGAAAATATCCTGAACGCGCCGCCTCCGGCGCCTCCACCCAACGTGCCTTCGCTCGAATCGAGCAACAAAGATGGTCAAGCGTTGACCGTACGCCAAATGCTGGAGATGCATCGCGCCAATCCTACTTGCGCTGGTTGCCACGCGCGCATGGATCCGCTGGGGCTGAGCCTGGAGAATTTCGACGCGATCGGACGCTGGCGCACCACGGACGCAGGTCACGCCATTGACGCATCGGGCGTCCTGCTGGACGGCACCAAGGTGGATGGTCCCAGGGAGCTGCGGCAGGCTCTGACGGCGCAGAAAACGCAATTTGTAAAAACGGTAACCGACAAACTGCTCACGTATGCGTTGGGCCGCGGGCTGGAGTATTACGATGCTCCCACGGTCCGCGCGATTGACCGCGCCGCGGCAGCCGATGATGATCGTTGGTCGTCAGTGGTCTTAAACATCGTGAAGAGCCCGGCATTTCAAATGCGGAGCGGTCAGATGAGAACTGAGTCGCCCCAGCCGGTGACCAGTGCCAGGAGGTAAGGAAGCCATGTTTGTCACGAAAAAGGCTATTTCGCGCCGCACCGTGCTGCGCGGAGCAGGTACCGCGATAGCGTTACCGCTGCTCGATTCCATGCTTCCCGCCTTCGCTCCGGCCGCGTCCACCAAACCGGTACGCCGCTTCGGCGTGGTGTATCATCCGAACGGCGTTATCTACGATCAATGGCTGCCGAAGGGCACCGGCACCGAATTCGAACTCTCGCCCACCTTGAAAGGACTGGAACCATTCAAGGACCAATTGACCGTGGTGACCGGCCTGTTCTGCGATCCGGCAGAGGCGCTCGGCGACGGCGGTGGAGACCACTCCCGGGCGTGCGGCTCCTACCTTACGGGCGTGCATGTGAAGAAGTCCGACAGCAATGTCGAGAACGCGGTCTCCATGGACCAGATCGCCGCCAAGGCGTTCGAGCGCGAGACTCAGCTCTCGTCGCTGCAAATGACCGCCGACGAAAACAGTTTGCTAGGTTCCTGCGATCTGGGATATAGCTGCGCCTATAGCAGCACCATTTCGTGGCTGACGCCGACCTTGCCGCTGATGGCCGAAAATAATCCGCGCGTTCTTTTCGAGCGGATGTTCGGTTCGAGCGACAGCACCGATCCCCGGGTACGCGCGGCGCGCCTCAGCCAGGATAAGAGCCTTCTCGATTCCGTCAACGAGCGCGTGAATCAACTGCAGCGCCAGCTTGGCGCGTCCGACAACCGCAAAGTGGATGACTATCTTGCATCGCTCAGAGATGTGGAGCGGAGAATTCAGAAGGCGGAAGAGCAGAGCAACAAAGAATTGCCGGATGTAGCGCAGCCTGCCGGCATCCCGGAAAAGTTTGAAGACCAGGTCCGATTGCTCTACGATTTGCAGTTGCTGGCTTTCCAATCCGACCTGACGCGCGTAACCACCTTTATGTATGGACGCGAGCAGACCGGCCGGCCCTATCCGCAGATCGGCGTGCCGGAGCCGCACCATCCGCTCACCCATCACCAGGGCAACCCGGAGAAGATGGCAAAGTGCGCCAAGATTCAGCGCTATCACATCGCATTGTTTGCCGAATATCTTCAGAAGCTACGCAACACTCCGGATGGCGATGGCTCACTGCTGGATCACGTGATCCTTCTTTTTGGATCCGGCATTAGTAATGGCGACCGGCACACGCATGGCCCGCTGCCGACATTTCTGGTGGGTGGAGGCAGCGGGACGCTCAAGGGCGGCCGTCACCTGGTTTATCCGGAACACACGCCGCTCGCAAATCTCGAGCTGACTTTGTTGAATAAGCTGGGTGTTCCGGCCGAAAAGCTGGGCGATAGTAACGGGCAGTTCAAGGAACTGTCGGGACTGTCCTGAAGCCCAGCAAGTTCTTGGGCGATCCCCAGCCCGAAGCCGGGTCCCATCCAACAGTCGCAGAATATCCCGTAACGCCGTTGGCGCCGTTGTTGCCACTGACGACATCATGCAGGAATTCAGTCTGTTGACCTAAGGCGCCCAGCGCGTAGAGCAGGGGATTGACAAATCCCAATGGCCGGCCGGCGAGCTGATTGGCAATCGAGATCACTCCCGCCCATGCGGGTGTGGACTCGCTGGTGCCGCCGTTGAAGTAAAAACCATTATCGGCGGCGTCCGGATAAAAGCCGATGTAAGTGAAGACGGGGTCGGCGTTGAAGGCAACATCTGGAATGCCGCGATGCCCGCCGAGCTGCTTTTGATCGCTCCCTGGTAGCGCCCATTGATAGAACGGCTGCGGGAAATATTGGCTGACGCCACCGCCCGTTGCGCCGTTCTGGTCATTCCAAACGGTCTCAGACTCAAAGAGACCCGTGGAACCAGCCACGAGACTGGTCCCGCCCACGGCGAGTACAAAGGGTGATGAAGCCGGAAACAGCACGGTGGGGAAGGGATAGTAGTTATTGGCGACATCAATATTGGCGCTGCCGGAATCGCCCGCGCCGGCCAGCACCGTGACGTGCTCAGCGGCCGCTCGCGCATAGAACGTGTTGAAGTCGGAGATCAGTCGCCTTCCCGTGGCATCGAAAAGCGTATTCTCCGCGGTGCCCCAACTCTGCGAGATGATGTTCCCCAAATGATTATCCAAGGCGTATTGTTCTAACTGCAGAAATTCGGGAAGGCCTTGGAGGCCCTCAGTCTCGTCCACCGGGCTGGTGAGAACGACGATGGCCGCACCCGGCGCCATGGAGTGCGCCCACTGCACATCCAGCGCCGTCTCAAACGCCCACGCCACCTGGTCGTCATTGTTCACATCGAACGGCACCGTGCCTAAGGGCGCCAGCACCTGGATGGATGGTGGATCGGGCAGGCCGAAAGCCGCATCGAACGCTTGGAGATCGGCCACAATGGTCGGGCTGCCGAAGGATTCAATAATGACGATGGTTTGGCCCGTGCCATTGTAACCGGCCTTGAGCAAAGAGGTCAGGCCGTACGCAGTTTCGAGTTGCTGCGGGCTGTAGCAAGGAACGCCGGTATAGGGAATGCAAACCGACGGGGAGGGCGCCTGGCCCCAAGAGACGGCTTGGCCGGCTAACAATGCGAGTAAGAGAAGAATTGAGGTTTTCATAAAAGGGTCCTTTGTATTGATTCCTATTCGTTGCGAAGCGCGGTGGCTGGATCCACGCGGGAAGCGCGGTGCGCCGGTACGTAACAGGCAGCTAATGCCACTGCAGCGAGAAGCGGAACTACCGTGGCGAAGGTGATCCAGTCGGTGGGTTGCACACCGTACAACAGGTTCGCCATCAGGCGGGTGACTGCCAGTGCCGCGATGAGACCGGCTGCCATTCCGACGCCGGTAAGACGTGCCCCTTGGCCCAGTACCATCGCGATGACTGTGGTGCGCTTGGCTCCCAAGGCCATGCGGAGCCCCATCTCGCGGCTGCGCTGCAGAACTGAATATGACACCACGCCGTACAGCCCAATGCAGGCCAATAGCAACGACACGATGCCGAACGCGCCAATCAACCACATGGAAAAACGCTGGCTGACGAGAGACTGGTCGACGAGCGAACTCAGGGTGGCGACGTTGGAGACCGGCAGATCGGCATCCAGCCGGTGAATCTCTTGCCGCACGCTCGAGGTCAACAGTGCGGGGTCCATCCTGGCTCGCAGGGCCACATGCATGACCAGCATCGAAGGGAACGGCTTCTGCGTGAAGGGCACGTAAATCTGGGGGCCAGTGTCTTCGCGCAGCGAGACCTGCTTCACGTCCGCCACCACGCCGACGACATTCATGAGCGGAGACTGCGGGTCGGCGAGACCCACCTGTTTGCCGATAGGATCTTCGCCCTGCCAAAACTTCTTCGCCATTGCGGCGTTGATGACGGCGACGGGCCTTCGGGAGGCGGTGTCGGAATCGAGAAAGGCACGGCCGCTGAGCAAGGGCGTTCCAACCGCCGAAAAATAATCGGGCGACGCAACGTTGTAGTTGGCGAAGGGCTCTTTGCCGGGCAGCGCGGGATGGTCCGGAAGTCGAATGAGACTGCCATCGGAGGCGCCCGCCATCGGAATGGTTTCGACCAGGCCCGCGTGCGCCACTCCGGGCATGGCGCGCAGGGCAGGCAATGCTTTTTGATAGAAGAACGCGACTCGATCGTTGTCTTTGTATTTCGTGCCGGGCATGGATAGCTCGAAGGTAAGCACGCGCTCGGGGTTGAAGCCGGGATCGACGGCGAGCAGACCAAGAAATGTGCGGATGATCAGACCTGAAGCGATCACCAGCACAAATGCCAGGGCGATCTGTGCGACCAGAAACAAGCCGCGAAGTTTTGCGCTTCTGGAGTTGCCAGTGCCGCCGCGTCCGCCTTCGCGCAGTGGCGTCGCGAGGTTTTCAAACGGCAAACCGGCCGCGGGCGCCAAGCCGAAAAACGCGCTGCACACGAGCGAGGTTATGAAGGCGAAGGCCAGCACGCGCCAATCCAAGGTGACTTCCTGGAGACGCGGGATGTTGGATGGGCCGAACGCCTTGAGCAAGTGGATGGCGATTTCCGCCGTCATGAGCCCGATGACGCCGCCCGCGAGCGACAGCACGACGCTTTCCGTCAAGAGTTGACGCACCAGGCTGGCCCTGGTGGCGCCCAGCGCCGCGCGAAGAGCGAACTCGTTGCGGCGGCCGATAGAACGTGTCAGAAGCAGGTTGGCGACGTTGACAAAGGCGATGAGGAGAAGCACTCCCGCAGCCCCCAGAATGAGGAGCAGCGGCTCTTCGGTATCGCCGACAACCTGCGCGTTGAGACCCGTTACGCGCGAATGGAACCAGCCCTTGGAGTCAGGAGACTCGCGGTCCATGGATGAAGCGAACGCGTTCATTTCCGTTTGCGCTCCAGCGATGGACACCGAATGCTTGAGGCGCGCGATGACCGCCAAGTCGTCAGGATCGCCCGGCTGTGGTGCGGCCGGAAGGCCAAGTGGAATCCAAAACCCGGCCTGGCGCGGAAAATCGAAGCTCGGGGGCATCTCTTCGGCGCGCGGAAAATCGAAACCTGCCGGCATGATGCCGATGACGTTATATGATAAGCCGTTTAGGTCGATTCCGCGCCCGAGGATTCCATCGTCGCCATGAAAATGCGTTCGCCAAAGGTGGTAACTCAAAATCACTTCCTGGCCGCTGCCGGGGTGGTCTTCATTTTCGGTAAAGACTCGCCCGAGAAGCGGCACTATTCCGAGCGTATGGAAGAAGCCGCTCGACACCCGGAGCCCTTCGAGTTGCACGGGTTCGCCGGAACCAGTGAGGTTGAATGAATTGCTCTTGAATGCGGCGATGCTTTCAAAAGAGCTCATCTTCTGAAAACGCTCGAAGTTCACGGTGCCCCAGGGAATTTCGTTGTAGCCGATATTCGCGTCCTTTGGCGCCAGACGCCAGGGGATAACAATCCTTTGCGGTTCAGGATAAGGAAGCGGTTTCAGCAGAACCGCGTTCACTGCGCTGAAAACTGCGGTGCTGGCGCCGATGCCGAGCGAAAGCGTGGATAATGCAACCATGGTGAAGCCCAGGGCCTTGCCATGCAGGCGGGCGGCGAACTTCAGATCTTCAACCAGTTTCGGCATGAGAGGTTCTAGCTCACCGCGAGCGCTGCGGGCTCTAGCTTCTGGATGTCCGCCACGACGATGGCGCGATTCTCATGCAGCTCCGCGACTTCAGGCCTCAGTTGAATAGCGGCGTCGAAATCGGCGAGCGATTCTAAGAGGCGGCCTGCTTCGTAGAGGAGCACGCCGCGGCTTCCGAGCGCTTCCCACAGAGTTTCGTCCCGGGCGATCACCGCCGAATAGTCTTCAATGGCCGCGTCCCGGTGACCAGCTTCTTCATACGCCTTGGCGCGCCCCAGCCGGGCCAGGACATGCTTGGGTTCCAGATCCAGCGCGCGCGAATACTGTTGGATGGCGTCATCGAGAGCGCCGATTCGCCGGTAGCATTGACCCAGGTTGGTGAATACCTCGAAGTAAGGAGGGCTGAGTTCGATGGCGCGCAGATAGTCGGCCTCGGCCTCTTTCAAACGATCCATTTGCAGCAGAATATTCGCGCGTTCGTTGTAGTACTCGGAATAATTTGGATCCTGCGCGATTGTGGCGGTGTAATATTCGAGCGCTTCGGAGTGCGCGCCGGTGGCGGCGTAGACCTGGGCAATGTTGTAAAGCAAGATGGAGCGATGCAAACGATGTTCATTTGCATCCAGATGTTCGTTCAGATAAGCGAACCCATTGCGGCAAAGCTCAATGGCTTCCTGCGGACGGCGCTGAAAGTTGCGAATCATCGCCAGACCATTCCGATTGAACACGAAGCGGAAGTGGCGTTCCCCTTCGGGCATGTCACCTTCCGCGATGGCTGCCAGACTGCGCTCCAGGTATTCTTCTCCCTTCGCGAAATCGCGTGGCTTCTTGAAACGCGCGTAGAAGATCGCCAAAAGATAGAAGAGCTGATTTCTCCAATTGGCGTCCTTCTCGGCCAGCGGGACACCGATCTCTTCGGCGAGCTGCAGGGCGACGTCAAGATGCTCCAGGCCCAGATGAGACATCAGCAGCTTGAGGAAGATCATCCATCGCAAGTCATGGTCCGCGGGCGCCTCTTGCGCTGCCAGATCGAGCAGGCCGTCGCCGTAGCGGATGGCATCGGCGTACAGGCCCTGCGTGTTGTAGGTTTCGAGCGCCAAAAAACGATAGTGCAGTAACTTGTCAGGCCGGTGGGCGCACTTCCACAGATAGACCAGACGCGGGAGAACTGCTTGCCGTTCGAGCTCATCGTCGCCGATGCAATCTTCGAGTGTGGCGGCGTGGCAAGCCGCGGCTGAGCTATCCAAGGGCGCGGGCTCAGTGAAAGGCAGTCGTGGGGTCCACAGCTCGGTTTGAAGGTCGGAGTGGAATGACTCGCAGGTTCGCCGTCCCTCGCCTGGCGCGACGCCGGCGATGAGCCGGATATGTAAGCGCGTGGAGCGCCGCCGCATCAGCTCACGAAAAAAGAGCGAGCCCATGGCTCCGGCTTCATCGAACGAATCGCAGGCGATGATCCATGGCGTGTCAGGGCAGGCAGCGGTTTTCCATGCCTCAAGTAGGTCGATTAATCCGTGAATGTTCCGCACGGCCCGGTCCGCCGGATAGTTGCGCGTTCTTTCGTAACGGGGCGCCAGGTCGGTAAGGTTTGGATTGCGGATCTCGACCGAACGCCTCAGCAACGGGAGGATGTAGACCAGCTCGAGAGCATGGCGCTCAATCAAATCCGGCCGGGCGTCTTTGATCTCGGCGAAAAAAGCCGAGAATAGCTGCGTCACGCCCGCCCAGGGTCCGCTGCGTTCAAAATCGCACGAGAGGTTGAACACGCGGGCGCCGCTTAGCGCGCGTTCGTGCAGCCGTTCCTCCATCCACCTGGTTCGGGCTTCGGTGGCCGGAGCTTCCAACACTACAACTGTCGCTGAAGAGTCGAACAGGTTTCTTGAATTATGTGGGGATGTCATTTCGAAACTCCTTTGGGGCGCATGAGTGCGCCGGCCCAAAACATAAATCCAGCCATGGTCGGGACCGTGAAATACAGCGTGGCTGTTAGCGCGTCGAGAAAATTGGAAGGGTTCGCGGAGTAACCAACGCGAAACGCGGGAACCACACTGGCCCAATAACCCAGGCACACGGGTATGGTTACCCAGAACAGGGTGATAAATGCCCAGGCTCGCCCGGCGAGATAGAGCGCGGCGTAGGTTCGAATGGCCCGATGCTCAGCCGGCGGGATAGCGGATTGATCCACACGAGGTATGCGCGAGTATATTCTGGCTAATTGATTGCCGAGGAAGACGCGGGTGTCGATGAGCAGATTCTTGCAGTTCAGGTAGGTTACCGCGACAAAGTAGATGTCGGTGCGAACGAACAGAAAGAACTGCCACAGGATACGAAGGAGATTGGTAAAGGCCATGGCGCGCACCAGGTGCGAAACAAACGGGGAGAAATGGAATAGATTCTGGTGCGCTGCGGCGAGCGACAAAACGAGCAGCGATGCAACTAGCGCGTCAAGGATTATACCGGCCAGCATTGGTAAATAGCGCTGGTTTCTCGGTACGGACCACAAGCCCGTTAAATCCGTTTCGGCCACTAGGTACCAAAGGCGATGGCTGATGCCCATGCGCGAATTGACGCCGACCGAGCGCGCGGCGACCAGGTGTGCCAGTTCATGTAAGAAGATTCCGGAGTAAGTGAATACGGTTAAGAGAGTCCAGGAGAGCGCACGTTGCTGGTAAAAGACCAGGTCCATCGGGACCGGCATTAGCGAGTGCCAGCGCAGGATGGCGCAAAATGCAAGGGCGATGAACGCAGCCGCGCAAGTGAGTGCCAAGCGGCCAAAAAGCACTCTGGCAACCGATTGGGGAAAACCGCTGAAGTGATATTTGATTTGGCGAACCGGGACGGGTTCTTCACTCGCAGCAAGATTTGTGGCTTGAGCTCCGACGATGCCCTTGCTTTCCAGATGAATCAGCAGATCCTCAAGATCGGGAGTCTCGCCGGTTTTTTCAAAGTACAGATCCGAAACTTCGCCGACGTTCCTTCCCCGCGCCAACAGATCGAGAAGTTCCACAGCCTCTGGAGGGAGGGATAGAAAGATACCCGTGTTTTGAACGCCGATGACCATTTCCTCGCCTTCCTGCTGGCGGGTGAAAGAGCGAACGGCAACGATGCTATCTCTGGTATACATTGGGTTCACTTAGAAGTATTCAGGGCCCACGGGTAAGCGGGCCCTGAATGGAATTGACTAATGATTAGACAAGGACGGGCGTATGTGGCCCGCCGCAACCACTGATGTAAAGAGCGGCAGTGGTCTTCAGCGTCTCCACTTCACGAATGCTGAACTTCTTCATGGTTTTTTCTCCTTTCTAAAGTTCTGCGAAACGAAGCTTGCTTCATGTCGCATGCCTAGTAGTGAGGACCCAAGCGGGGCCGTTTCACCGTTATGGTTTAGTAGAGTTTCGTAGTTGTATTGCATCCGAGCTCAGCTCGGCGCGAAGTGATACTGAGGACTGAAGATGGCGCTGGGTGTCAATAGGCCGCGCAGGAGCGCACGCTCATCGGTCTGGGAATACTATTACCGGAAATTGAAAGCATTGCACCTGTCCACGAAACGAAACCTCTGGCCACGCGTCCCAAAACTGAAGTTGATGGAAACGACGTTGGGCTCCGATTGGTCCTCGGAGGGCGTTGTACTTCGTGAGACGCGCACACTTGCATACAGGAGTGCGCGTCATTTTTTTTAACTACCTACTTTCATTTCCTTGGTGACAGACGTATGATGGCCACTAACTGGAGGCCGCTCGAAGTTACGCTTCAGCGGTATGTGTGCCCCTCCCGAACAAATACGATTGGTCGAGGATCTGGCTTATCTTGGCCATGGTGTTGACGATCGCCCTGCTGGTGTTCGGTGCACTTCTGTTAGCCCACAAAGACTAGGAACGCAATTGGCGGGATTTGCTCGACCGGTCTACGCAACCCAGCGCAGACCGGTTGAGGGATAAGCCTCAGACGCGTGGATTCGATCGGCGCACGCGACCATCACGCGATCTCCAAGAGCGCCGGTATCGATTTGAAATCAAACTGCTTGGGATGATTTCGGTAGGGATCGAGGTTGGGCCTGTCACTGGCTCATGGATTGCGTGCAAGTTAGGTATGAACGATATCCAGATTGCCATCGAAGATCGCGGGTATGCGGGGGAGTTGCTCCGTTTACTGGTAGCTGACGGGAATCATCGGGTCCATTTGGTGGATCAACCAGGTTCAGACTTCGATGGCCGAGTGGGGGTGGATGAGGCCATCGCTAAGCGTTCGACGCTGCTGAAAGAGGCCGACCTGGCGAGATATGTTGTGGTCGCAAACCAGCACTCTTCGGATGTGGACTGGCTGTGGCAAATTGGAATCCGCCGCATTGTCCCGGCCGATTATCCTCCACCGGTGGCCCGAGTGGCTGTTCTTCTCGCGGAGCTCGCGCTCAACGAAGCGCGGGCCGGCAAGAATGGAAACACCCACGGTTAGCGTAGGAGTTCGAAGGTTGCTAGGAGGGGCGGGCGATCCGCCCCCAAGTCTCGCAAGCCTGGCGCTAGCGCCAACGCCCTTCAACGAAGACCCAGCCTCCGCCACGCTTCACCCAGCGATGGGCAACCCAGCGAGCATGGGGCCGCGGAGGTAGTTCCCATTTCCCGGGAACCCAGCCGTAAGCAGTTCCGTTCCAGCGGTGATAGCCGGCTTGCCAAACGTAACCTGCACCGGGCATCGCGGGCCGAGTCTCAACTATAGCCGCCGGCGGCGCAACCCGAACGATTATATCTGCGGCGCCTGCACTGAAAGTGAGGGCACTCGCGAAAACCAACCCAATCAATCCTCTTCGTAACATACCTGCTCCTTTTCCCCTTAAGGGGCAAATCTCAACTGAAACCCTCTTACATTATGGAACCTTGAGACGCACCTGGACAAGCAAGTTGATCGATCGCCTCGCCGACGTCATTAAGTTGCTAACGACAGGGTGCGGCAAAACGAACAACCATTGGACCGAGCTTGGGTATATACTGCCGTCCAGGATCATCCCCATTGACCAGACGGGAGGCAGCACATGCGGAGTTTCAAGTTTCTATACTTAGTGAGCTTAGCAGCCCTCGGTATCGTCGGCTACTTGTTCGCAATACGAACTAATCTTAATGCGCAGACCGGTGCGTCCGT
>JBEKLB010000188.1:0-12342 GCA_050010415.1 Bryobacteraceae bacterium
GGCGAGCGCCTTCAATGCGTGGTCGTGGCGAGCTTCGCCGTTACGCTTGCGGTGCCGGAATGTATGCGACAATTGCGTCACTGGGAAGATGCCTTTCCGATGATGTTTCTCGCGTTCCTTCTCGCTCATCTTCGATAGAAGACTGAGGTCATCTGCGTTTTTGGCAATTGCGCCACAGTGCAGCGCGTACTGGCATTCCGGGCAATGCTTGTTGAGTACAACGGGCGGAGGCTCCGATTGTGCCTCTTGTGCGGCAATAGCCGATAGGGCAGCCCGGACTTTGCTATACAGCGGCGTCAACAGTACTTTTGCCGTCCGTCGTTCCCGTCCATGAATGAACTCGCCATGGCTTGGTTCTATTCCGACCGCCTGCGAAAAGACGAACGCGTCAAAGGCCAACAACAGCCTGTCGGTGTTCGATATTTTCTCGTTGTAAAGAAATCGGAAAGGAATGTAGTCGTTCCCATCGGCGCGTCCGGTTCCACGAACTAAACGTAGTCCGTGGAGTTCGGCCTTCAGATTTGGCGTTGACAGGCTACAGTTAGCTTCGGCGCTCGCGCGAAGTGACCCACCTCTGCTTTCCAAAACTAACCCACGGTAGCGATGTTTCCGAGAGAAGGGCTGCCCGAAGGTTGGGTGGTTCGGCTAAAGACGTTCGATGAAATCCGCGAACTGTGAAAATGCGGATTCGGCGGTAGCGCCCGCCTCACCCTCGAGAAAATCCCAGCCAAAGGATCGACGCTCCTCGGCAACCAACTGTTTGGCTGAAGCGACATCACCGTGAGGAGACGCTCGAACACCAAAGCGGCGGCAGCAAGATGATCTTGGTAGCGGCTCCGATTCTCGGTCTGAGGACTATTCCGCGCCGCATCCGACAAGGCGGAGATGTATGTTGCTAACTCGGGGATGCCTGCACCGGATTTCATATGTAAAGAGAATACAAGAATCAGGCCGCACGGTCCTGTATTCTGCTGCTGCGCGGAGCAGATGGCCTTTGAGCTAGAGTGTTGATGTTATTGAAACCAAGTTTGCTGCGCCCCGGAGAGGAATAGGTCCCCCTCCAGGGCAGGAGCTTCTGGGAGTCATCACCTCCCATGGGCCCTCCCGAGAGTCGTACAGGTCATCCCGAAAATCAAGAGGGTCGGCGGAAGGGTTTAAAACGCCGGCCGCGCACGCGGTATTGTCTGCTCAAAGGATGCGAGCAACGCTTTCATCCCAAGCAGGCACGCCAGCGCTATTGCAGCGAGCGCTGCCAGGAGGGAGCGCGGAAATGGTCGCGATGGAAGGCGCAACAACGCTATCGGGAGACGGCGGCGGGCCAACAGAAACGGAACGGGCAAAGCCAGCGATATCGGGAGCGGATCAAAAGCCGGAAACCACCCGAACCAGAGGCAGTTAACGACCCCGCGAGGGTAATCACTAAAGAAGAGTTTTTTCGATCATTGCTGCGACCGGCCTGGCTGCTACGAGAGATTCGTGCACCAGAAGCGAAGTCCCTTGCAGCGCTTCTGCTCGCGCGAATGCCGGCGCGCGCTGGAGCGCGTCCAAGAACGGGAGCAGCACTGGAAAGAGGTCCGCGACTTAATCCCGACATATTGATCACCGAGTTGATCCTCGCGTACATTCAGCCTTTCTGATGCAACTGGAGTTTCACCAGCTCGACCGGCGCTGGGAGCACTTGCGAGTGCACCATCCGTCGCGGCAGCGGCGGCTGCTGGCGTCGCTGGCCGCCAGTGGGCAGCAAACACCCGTCGTGGTCGTAGCGGCGGAAGGCCAGGCGGATCGTTACGTGGTCATCGACGGCTATAAGCGGATCGCGGCTTTGGAGCAATTGGGCCGGGACACAGTGGAAGCGGTGGTGTGGCCGATGAGCGAGGCCGCGGCAGTGCTGTTGGACCGCTCGTTGCGCTTGTCCGAACGCGAGACCGCACTGGAGGTGGGTTGGCTGCTGGCAGAGTTGGAGCAACGCTTCGGCTACAACCTGGATGAGTTGGCGCGCCGGTTCGATCGCAGTGTGAGCTGGGTATCGCGGCGGCTGGCGCTGGTGGAGGTCTTGCCGCAAGCAATCCAACAGCAGGTGCGCGAGGGCAAAATCCTGGCGCAGGTGGCGTTGAAGTTTCTGGTGCCGGTGGCGCGCCAAAGCCTGGAGGATTGCCAACGGATGGCGGCGATCTTCGCCCAGCATCACTGCGATACGCGTGAAGCCGGCCAACTATACGCCGCGTGGCGCAAAGGTTCGCCCGCGATCCGCAAACGCATTCTGGATGATCCCGAACTGTTTTTCAAAGCGCAGCGACAAGCACAGGAAAAAGCTCCGGCCGGGACCGGCACCGAACTGTTACGCGATCTGGAAATGATGGCCGCCATCGCGAACCGAACGCATCGTCGGTTGGCGGGCGCCGCTGCCACGGAGTTGGATCACCAACAGCGCGAAGCCGCGCGGCATCAGATCGACCGCATTCAACACCAACTCCGCCGCATCGACGAAACCATCCGACCGGAGAAGAAACCGCATGTTGAGCCAAGCGCAGCGCACCACGATTCTGGAACTGCACGCGCAGGGAGTGAGCAAGCGCGAGATAGCGCGGGTGTTGGGAATCTCCCGCGTGGCGGTACGCAAAGTCCTGCGCTCGAACTCCGCCACAGTGCCGGAGTTGCAACGTCCGGAGAAAGCCGAGCCTTACCGGCAACAGATCCTGGAGCTTTTCGACCAGTGCAAGGGGAATCTCGTGCGAGTCCATGAAGAGTTGGCAGCCTCTGGCGCGGAGTTGTCGTATGCCGCGTTAACGGCGTTCTGTCGGCGGCATGGCATCGGATATGCACCGCCAGTGCCGGCGGGCCACTATGATTTTGCGCCCGGCGAGGAGATGCAGCATGACACCTCTCCCCACGATCTCGAACTCGCTGGCAAGAAACGCAGGGTGCAGACTGCATCGGCGGTGCTGTGTTATTCACGGATGCTGTTCTTCCAGAGCTACCCCACCTTCCGCCGTTTCGACTGCAAGGTCTTTCTCACCGACGCGCTGCGCTACATGGGGGGCGCCGCCGCTCGCGTCATGATCGATAACACGCACGTGGTGGTGCTGCGCGGCAGCGGACGCGACATGGTTCCGGTGCCGGAGATGGCCGCTTTTGCAGAGCGTTTCGGCTTTCAGTTCGTGGCACACGCGATTGGGAATGCGAACCGTTCGGCGCGCGTGGAGAGACCCTTCAGCTTTATCGAAGGAAACTTCCTGGCCGGTCGCACCTTCAGCAGTTGGGAGGATCTGAATCAGAGGGCGCGGGAGTGGTGCGACAAGGTCAACTCGACTTACAAGAAACATATCCGCGCGATTCCACGTGAGCTGTTTGCAGTCGAACGGCTGCATCTGAAGCCGTTGCCGGCGTGGATTCCAGAAGTTTACCGGCTGCATCAGCGACTGGTGGATATCGAAGGATACGTCGCGCTGAACAGCAACCGGTATTCGGTCCCAGTGGATTGGATCGGGCGCCGCGTGGAGGTGCGCGAGACCAAAGACAAGATCGAGATTCAACTCGATGCCCGCCGTATGGTCACGCACCGGCGCATCGCCGAAGCCGAGCATCAGCGAGTGATGCTGTCTGCGCACCGGCCGCCGCGCGGCCAGAGAGACGCACGGCCTGATCCCCATCCCGAGGAGAAGGCTATTGTCACGGCCGCGCCTGAGTTAGCTGACTATGTCGCGGGATTGAAACAACGGAGTCGAAAGGCAGTCACGCTTGCCCTGCGGCAACTATTGCGTCTGGTGCGAGAGTATCCACGCGAACCGCTGCTGGGTGCAGTGCGTGAGGCAGGCCGTTATGGTCTTTACGATCTGGAGCGGCTGGAACGAATGATCCTGCGCCGTGTGACACGCGAGTACTTTCTGCTCGATGGGGAATCGGATGAATGACTGAAGAACTGGATCAACTGCTGAAGAATCTCAAGCTGCGGCGCATCCTGGACATCTATGACGAACAGTTGCGCGCAGCCGACAAAGACGATATCAGCTATTCGGACTTTGTCACGCGCCTGGTGCGCGCGCAGTGGCAGGCCAAGCAGGAGGGCGCGCTGGAGTGGCGTATCCGGCGCGCCAATCTGCCCGAACGCTGGACGCTGGAGACGTTTCCCTTCGCCCGCCAACCAGGCGTCAACCGCAAACAGATTCGCGGGTTTGGGGAGTTGGAGTTCATAGCCAAGGCGGAAAATATCGTCCTGGTTGGGAAGACGGGTGTCGGCAAGACGGGACTAGCGTGCGGCTTGCTCCTCAAAGCGCTGG
The DNA here is from genome assembly GCA_050010415.1 of Bryobacteraceae bacterium. Lineage (GTDB taxonomy): Bacteria > Acidobacteriota > Terriglobia > Bryobacterales > Bryobacteraceae > Palsa-89. The sequence continues at coordinate 4,278 of JBEKLB010000188.1, forward strand.
AGAACGGCTATCGCTGCCAGTTCATCCGCGCGCAGGATCTGTTCGACGAGATGTATGCGTCGCTGGCCGACCGCTCGACGCGGCAACTGCTCAAGCGCCTGGCCCGCCTGGATGTCCTTCTAATCGACGAGCTAGGTTACTTGAATCTGAAACCGGAGCAGTCGAACATCTTTTTCAAGCTGATGGAAGAGCGTTACCGCCAGCATTCCACCATCATCACTACAAATCTCGTATATGACGAGTGGCCGAACTTTTTGGGCACCCGGCCAATGGTGGAGGCGCTGCTGAGTCGTCTGCGACACTACTGCCACACGGTGACCATCGACGGTCCGTCTCTGCGCGATCTGCAAGGTTGAGGGCATCCTCATGGACGACGATCGCAGCCAGGAAGAATATATTCGCCGAGTTCTGGAAGCGTATCGCAAAACGCCCGGCACGATGGGGACTGTCCGTCGCCCGGACCGCGAACTGGCCGCGCAACTCTATCAGCGCGGCATCCCCGTGAGCCTCATCGAAAACGCATTCGTGCTTGCGGCGACACGCCGCCTGATACGGTTGACCAATGCCCCGCCGTTGGGCTCGATTCGTTCGCTGGCTTATTTCCTGCCGGTGATCGAAGAAGTGCTGGAACTGCGTGTCAACCCGGAGTACTTCCAATATCTCCGCCAGAAGCTCGAACGGATCACGCCAACCCGGTAGTTGCTCGCACCCTACAAGCTTCGACGGGATAATGGAAAACCAACCGCACGCCTGCGGCGTGGATGATATCGCCTGGCCATCCATGTTCTCCACCGAACACGCCTTCGGCGTGGATGGTGCAGGTATCGCGGTCCGTCCCCTGTTTCCTGTTCTCAGTGTGGGTCAGTTCAGCCAAGCGCTACTGGGTCATTCTTGCCAAGCACCGAAGCAGTTAGTGATAAGGGCGTAGAGCCGCCGCTTGATTGCTTGCACGGATAGTGTGCCTGTGTACAGTTGGCCTTCGGCGACAGCTGTACGCAATTCGTCCGAGCCGCAGTGCCGGTAGGTATCATCCGGTTCCTTCAACAGCGGATCGATAACTGATTGGTCGACAGCAACACCGTGGCCGATGAGATGGGCCTTTGTGTGGCATTTCAGAAACGCTTCGAAGATTTCCTGCGTGATAGCCATACACCATTTTTCGATAGATGTGCCGCGACCATCCTCCTGCCTGGCAAGCAGATGCGTTGCTTAAATGGACTTACGCTCTAGACGGAAGCGTACAGTCGGCTATTGATGAACCCAAGCCAAGGCTTCACGCATGAAAAGCACGAAAACTGAAATGGATGCGATCTTCCACCTTCATCCCTTAATCGCGCAGGCGAGAGTTAGGCGAGTCAGCACCATGTGATCGCGTGGTGCCCAGCAATCTACAACATGAGGGGAGGCTGGAGACCTCCTGCTGTACAATGAGACGCAAACGATGCGTTGGATTCCAGCGTCAGCTCTCGATACATGGGCCAGTACCCAGATCGGACGGGCGGAAGTTGCCCGGCTCGTCGGGAAGTTGATTTGGGCGACGGCGCCCTCACTGAATTCGTTTCGCTTTCCCGCCGGCGACGCTAGTGAGATCCCCGGATTTGACGGACATCTCATTACTCCGAACGAACTCGTCCATCCCTATGTTCCTGCCGGGGAATCGGTCTGGGAATTCGCTACGGACCAAGACTATTTCGGGAGAGCGCAAAAAGAATATGCAAAGCGTACTACTAGGCCGGGATCAATTGATCCCTTACAGTGCACCTTTGTTTTTGTAACTCCTCGAATCTGGAAGCGTGCAGATCCAACGCTGATCAATTGGGAAAAAGAAAAGCGAGGCGACGAAAAATGGGGTAACGTGACTGTTCTTGATGCTGTGAAGCTCGAACACTGGCTGGAAGAACGCGAGGCGGTGGCGAAGGATTTTGCAAGGGAGGTTTAGGGCCTGTCCGAAGTGGCTGGCCGGCAAAGTGTGCGGGAGTTTTGGGATGAGTACTCCGAGCATTTCGATCCAAAGCTAACCGAGGCGGTAGTACTGGCTGGGCGAAAAGGTGACGCTGAAGAACTGCTGAAGCAGTTGGCTAGTGGCGTGCCGCAAGCGATCAAACTCCAAGCAGATTCGCGCGATGAAGTTGTGGCATTTGCCGTGGCGGCGATCAGAACCGCAGAGCTTAGTCTCAGGGAGTTTCTCGAAGCGCGTACTCTTGTCGTCGAAACGAAGGATGCCGTTGCCCAAAGAACCGTACCCGATGGAATGGTCTTTCTACCACGCGGTACAGCGATCGATCTTGCCGGCAGTCTCTCATATCGAGCGCCAACCCTTATTCCCTCTGCGCGCATGGATAGTTCCGTGAAAGCATTGCAGCGTCCGAACTCATATGAGCTTTCCGAGGCACTCAAGCCAATGGTGGCAGACGATGAACGCGCGGAGCGGTTGGCGCGAGAGTGCGGAAGAAGTGTAACAATCCTCGCCCGGCGGATACCTAGAGTTGCCCCGCCCTCCCCTCCATGGTCTTCGAGTCCCGGTCTTTTGGCAGCGCTGATGGCCGGGGCGTGGGATGACTCGGTGGAAGGGGACCGAGAGGTTATCAAGCTTCTTGCAGGCCGAGAATACGAAGATTTCGACGGAGACATGCGCCACCTCCTTGCACTGCCAGAGCCTCTTGAACGGGAGGGTTCGGTCTGGAAGGTCCGTGCTCCGGTTGATACATTCGTGCAATTGGGATCATTGCTAACATCGCGCGATGTGGAGCGGTTGCGCTCAGTGGCGACGACCGTTTTCGGCGAACTTGATCCTGCACTTGACCTCCCGGTCTCTGAACGTCGCTTCGCGGCAGTGCGTGGCGTGAAAATGCGTCATTCGGAATGGATCAGAGACGGCCTTGCGACGACACTGCTACAGATTGCTGTTCTTCATAGGGAGGCGCGATTTGCTGTTACAGGTGTCAATCCGCAGGCCTTCGTGGACCAATTGGTTTCGAAGCTTCCGGGTTTGCACGCCGATGCCCGTCTGCTGATCAGTCTCGGCCGCCAGTTGCCGTGGCTGATGGAGGCCGCGCCCCACCCTTTGTTGTCGGCCCTCGAGCGCTTGCTTGAGGGCGATGGGAAGGAAATCCTGCCAATCTTCGAAGAGGATGACACGTTGTTGGGAAGGAGCAATCATACTCACATTCTGTGGTCACTCGAAATCCTGGCGTGGAACCCGAAGTGGGTTGCCAGAGCGGCATTGGCTCTTGCTGCGCTTGCGCGCCTAGATCCTGGTGGTCGTTCGGCCAATCGCCCCATGGCAAGTTTAGCCACGATATTCAAGCCGTGGCTTCCTCAGACCAAGGCTTCATTGGCCCGACGGCTTGCGGAAATCGACCTTATAGTGGCGAAGGAGCCCGATGTTGGGTGGAAGCTTGTGCTCGGGTTACTTCCGATGCGTCAGGATTCCGGCATGTACAACCCGAAGCCGCGACTTAGAGAGTTGACTTCCGAAAAGGAAGAAATACTCACGAATGGGCTTGTGTATCAGACGTACGGCGAGGCGATAAACCGCGCGATTCAGTTGGCTCGCGGAAAGACGGACCGAGTCCTGTCGCTCCTGAAAAGCATGGATGCGTTCAGGCGTGAGGACATGGAGCGCGTTTGCGGCGAAGCGGAAGTGCTGGCGGATATAAGTCCAGACGAGGACCGGCTCGTTTTGTGGACTGAGGTAAGGAATCTCGTAGCGATGCACGCCGGTTACAGAACTGCTCGTTGGGCTTTTCCCAGCGACATTGTCGATCGTTTGCGGGCACTTCGGCAACGATTAGAACCCTCAGACCCCGTTTTGAGCGTTCAGTGGCTATTCGATCGGCACTTTCCTCAGCTAGATGAGGTGACTGAAATCCCAAGCGAGCAGATGATTGCCTCCGCCAGATCCGAGGCGATTTCGTCTCTTTACGCTAACGGAGGGGAGTCTCGTGTAGCTGAATTGGCGTGCAGGGCCAACGCGCCAGGCTTAGTTGGCGTTGCGGTCGCTGATGTATTGAAAGACGTAGATGCTATCGACCGAATGCTAACAACCGCCTATGCGCTGCGTGACGTGCCCGACCAGTTTCCCATGGCTCTGTCGAGCCGAGCCTACGATAGGTTTGGACCCGCTTGGTCGGCGAGAATCGCCGAGCGGGCCCGGCAAGGTCTCTCCCCCGAGAAGCTAGCGAATCTTCTTCTATCTTGGTCGGACGAGCGTGTCGCTTGGGATCTTGCTGATGCACTCGGACCGGAAGTTGTGCAAAGCTTTTGGTCACAGCGCTTGGCTTTTCCCGTTAGGGGCGAGCGTGACGATAAGGAACGAGCAGCCAGGGAATATCTTAAGGCCGGACGAGCTGTCGTTGCCTTGCGTGCGTTAAGCTCGTCTGCGAACGAACTCCCTTCGGAACTTGTACTAGAGATTTTGGAGCGCGCGCTCCCGGACCTTGCAGCTGCAAACGTGTCGACCGAAGGTAATCTTTGGGTCGATATCGGGCAGGTATTCGACAACCTGTCCAGCCGGAAAGATGTCTCGGACATAGCCCTGGCACGATGCGAATATGCATATCTGCCGTTTCTGAAGCACCGGGGCAGCACGCTCAAATTGCATCAATTAATGGCGCGAGATGGAGCGTTTTTCGTGTCGGTACTATGCGATGTGTTTCGTCCAGCTTCGGGTGAGGAAGAGGACACGAGAACCGACAGAAAGGCAAGAGCGCAGTACGGGTACGAACTACTCTCAAGTATGACCGAAGTGCCTGGGTTTGTGCATGGGGAGAAGCAAGCTGACGAAGAAAAGCTCTTCAGGTGGGTCTCGGATGTCCGGACGGCAGCTCAGGATAAAGATCGAGCGAAGATTGCGGATCAGTTCATAGGACAGGTCCTCGCACATGCTCCGCCCGATCCAGTGGATGAGGCTTGGCCGCACAGCGCAGTGAGGAAGGTTTTAGAGGAACTCAAGTCCGATGAAGTCGAACTCGGCATCAACGTTGGGCGGTCGAATATGGGAGGCGCCCATGCGATTAATCCGAAATTCCCGGCTGCCCTAGAGCACGAGCGTGCGACTCAAGCCCGCAAGTGGGCAACTATAACGAGCAACTGGTCACGCACCTCCGCGATGCTTATCTCGATGGCAGAATCTTGGGAATCGGTGGCAAGTCAGGTAGAACAGCGCTGGCGACAGGAAGCGATGCGTGACTAAAGGCCTTTCGGGATTACCGAAGGCCGGCCTCATTTGGAGACGATTTCAGTGCGCGGTCACAAATGGAAGGCAACGCTGGCATGAATGTTCCGATTTCGTTGTAGCTGGTCGTGAAGATCATCAAGGCCACGCTCAGGCCGATGATGCCGAACTTTTTGGCGCCGCACGGAGATATGCAAGCGGTTGACCCACTCGTAGGATTTCTTCGTACTCGCCCGTCCGAGAGCAAGGCCACCTGGTCTGGACTGGATCAGGAGGCTGATTCTCGACGAAGATGGAACCGTCACTGCCGACGGTTTCCTAGTGGCTCCCAGGTATTCGGAACTTCATTGCGAAGGGTTTCATGCCGACCTTCGCTCATACCCGAGGCTGAAAAATCCCACGGGAGACAGGAGCAGCATCCGGCCCATGGCGGGTGTTCTTGAGTGCAACACACCTTCCAAAAGCCGTCCAAGACCGGCGGTCGTTGCGGCGCCTTCTCTAGACCCAGGTGGAACCTAAGGTTGATAGGAACCGCGCGGCTTACTCCGGATGCACCGCACCGGAGACCGTAAAAGTCAGTGCCCAGACCACAAGGGAGGAACTTGAAACCCTTGTTGTCATAAGAGATGCTTTAGCAGCTGAACAACTAGGCCCTAGGCGTGCACTGGACCAAGCTTTCCCATCGATCACCTTACCACCAGGCTCGTTCTATAACATCAATAGTATTAATGGCTTACAATTTCTTGGCAGTTTCAGCATTTGCTGAAGCTGGCAGGCATAGTGAAAGTCAACTTGCAGATTTTCACTAGAAGTAGTACTTTCAACATATGCTGAAACTGCCAGAATCCATGAAAGTGCTGGAGGGCCGAGCGGTCGAGGCCTTGGGAAAGCTCATCCGGCAAGTGCCTGCGATCAAAGTCCAGAACATCAAAACCGAAACAAAGCTTGCCGATCGCGGCGTTGACTTTGTCGCACACATCAATATCGGGGACCATCCTCACGTACTTGTTTGTGAGGTCAAATCCAGTGGCCAGCCCCGTCATGTGCGCACGGCACTTCTCCAATTGCGGAACTACCTCGCTCACATGGAAAGTGATGCGACCGCAGTTTTCATCGCGCCCTATCTCTCTCCGGAGGCTCAGGCACTGTGTCGCGAGCAGGAAGTCGGGTTTCTCGATCTTGCAGGCAATGCGCGAATCGTGTTCGACGGTGTGTTCATCGAACGACTGGTAGAACACAAACCGCCCGCCGAAAAACGCGAGCTAAAGTCTCTTTTCAGACCCAAATCCGCGCAGGTTCTGCACGTCATGCTTCGTGATCCTGGTCATGCGTGGCGTGTCACCGAACTCGCGGAAGCGGCGGGGGTGAGTTTGGGCCACGTAAGCAATGTCCGTTCCGGTTTGCTGGACCGGGAATGGGCGCAAGTCTCGGAGCTGGGGCTTTTTCTTTCCGACCCGGATGCCTTGCTCGACGCATGGAGAGATGCCTATGAGCCACCGGCGGGTGAACGCCTAACGTTTTACACCACCTTACATGGAGGCGCCTTCGAAGAGGCGGCTCGGCAAGCTCTTGATGCAGGCATTGAAAAGGGGCGGGCGGTCTTTGCATCGTTCTCGGCGGCACACTGGCTCGCCCCTTACGGCAGAACCGGAATGCAGTACTTCTACGTTGACAACCGCGGACTGGAGCGCCTCAAGAGCCATTTAAAACTGTCCACCCCGTCCAAGGGAGAAAATGTCGTCATCACGTTGCCGAAGGATGACGGTTTGTTCCGCGACGCCGTCGAACCGGCCCAGGCAGTGTTCTGCACGAGTCCGGTGCAGACCTATCTTGATCTCGCGGTTGCCGGCGAGCGGGGGCGCGAGGCCGCAGACCATTTACGGCAGGAGAAAATGAAATGGCTCACGTAACTCCACCCGATCCGCAATCGGCTGCCGACTACGATGACCGCACAACCGCAGCAGTGAAGTCCGTGCTGATTGAGATCGCACAGGTATTGGGAAGCTTCAAGGGAAAGTTCGCCGTAATCGGCGGAGCCGTTCCTTGGCTCCTTCTGGATAACGAAGAGATGCCGCATGTCGGGTCTCTCGACGTTGATCTTACGCTCGACGCCGAAGCCTTGGGCGATGGCGAATACGCCACATTGGTCAAAGCTCTCATGGAGAACGGCTATGAACAGCGAAGGGAACTGCGACGATTCCAGCTTGTGCGCACGGTTCCGGCAACGGACGGCGGCGAGCCTATCAACATCGTAGTCGATTTTCTGATGCCCCGCGATGTCGAGATCGTCAAGAACAGCCCGCCGATCATCCGGGACTTCGCCGTGCAGCGGGCCGACGGGGCCGATCTGGCACTTCGCTTCTACCAGTTGGTCGCGATTGAGGGGCCCATGCCCGACGGCGGCGCCAACCGCGTCGAAATCGCCGTTTGCTCAATTCCCGCCCTGCTCGCCATGAAAGGCCATGCCTTACAGAACCGTCTCAAGCAAAAGGACGCCTACGACATTTACTACAGCGTCCGCAATTACGAGGGTGGAACGGAGGCTCTAGCGGAAGCCTGTCGCCCCTTGCTTGAGCACGCAAGTGCCGAACGCGGGTATCGCTACATCGCCGAGAAATTCGATCGGCCGGACGGATACGGCCCTGACCGAGTGCGGCGTTTTGTGCAAGACACTAACATCCTGGACGCTCGCACGCCCGAGCAATGGCAACTGGACGCCTTCGGACAAGTCGATGCCTGGCTCCGCGCGCTAGGGTTACGCGGCCAATAATGCGGAACCACTGCGGCCCTCGAATCGGGAACGGGCGCGGAGCGCCCGCTTCGCCTGTAACAAAAGCCGTATCAAAGCCCTACCTGAAACGGCCATTGGGGTTGTCCATCGAGCAGACT
>JBEKLB010000189.1:0-12302 GCA_050010415.1 Bryobacteraceae bacterium
GATCGGCAATGGTCATGACTGTCTAGAGCGGGGTTTTACGCGATCGCTTTCCAATGCCTGGTCATCCGGGCGGAAGCGATCATTATAGACGAAGAACACGGCTGATTTATGGCTCCCCAAGACTACGGCCTTGCAACCAACTCTCCGTGCGTAACACGCTGATTGCAATGCCTCAACTGATTGCCAGCTTCACCGGCTTGCCGACACGGCTAAGCATTTCCACCAGAGTATCGATGGTGAACTTGGCCGTTTTCTTATTCACAACGTCTGACACACGCGGGCGCGAGACCATCAGAATCTCGGCGGCCTGGGCCTGCTTTAAATGATGTTCCGCAATCCAGATCGACAACTCTTCCATTAATTGCTGCTTCAGCAGCCGCGTGTCATTGATCTGTTTGCGAGACGCAGCCTGCAAGCGTTTGGCCTCGCTCGGAGTAAAACCCAGTTCCAGGAAGAGGTTGGCTCCTGGCTTTGTCACATGGCGAATTTCGGTATCGATTTTCATCTCTTTTCCTTCCTCGCGCTGACCACTGCACGATAGCGCGCTTGGCGAGGTACATCACGCGATAGATGCCGGTCGCGTCCCGGATGGGAATGTCTCTTGTACCGGCGCCGACATCGTCGAACGGCTTCCAGTCGGCCGGCTCAAGCCCGGCCTGGACTTTTCCCAACTGGAAGCCTGCTTCTTTGCGGGCGTCTTTTGGGAATGCCAGCAGATCGTCGTAGGCAGATCCTACCCAACGGATCTGCTTTTCATCTTCCATGGAACCATCATGTATAAAATTTTATACGCGACGGCGGGGCAAGTCAAGGTGTCCGTGAACGACGCTCGACGATTGACTGTCAACCTATTTTCAAATTGCCGGTTTCGTAGTAGATGCGCGCAGCTGTTCTCGACACTCAATTTCATCCACGGACGTCCGTAGCTTCAGGGATTATTCGCTACGGCGGGGTGGGCCCTCAGCGCACGAACCGTTGACGGAGTGCCCTACTTCCTCGACGCGCGAGCAAAGCCTGGACGGCCCGGAAACCTGGATCGTTACCTTAATGCCGAAAAATCTGGAACAGAAGTTCCAGGTCTCCTGTCTCCCATGCAATTACCTGGATGAGTTCTTGCAGGTTCCGCTCTGCGTCTTCACGCTCCATACTGCTAGCGTTCAGTCTGGTGGGGAACCCATAAAGATACAAAACGGTCATCCAAATGCCAGCCTAACAGGGCAAGTCATACTCTTCGTCCCGTGCCAGATCAAGTTTCATCCGGAGCAGCTTGGGTTCGTTTTGCTCATTCGTTTGCCGGGTTGAAGCTCCGCACTTGTCATGTCTGGCTATGCAGGCAGAACACAGCCTCTTATTTGGGAATGCGCGCGCTGACCTTCTTGCCGCTGGGTGTTGAGCTCCGAACGTGGAGTCAGGCCCGCATGGGGGAATGCTCTTAGATCAGAGGCGCATTTCTCGGCTAGCGTGATCAGGCTATCGGCGACCATGCTATCGGGTTGAAACGCGATCAGCGGAGTGTGGGCCAGTTCGGCCCCGAGACAGATGTCCGGTTCCGGTGGAACTACCCCGAGAGCGGGAAACCCAAGCAAAGTTTCGATTTCCGGCAGGGGCATCGGGCAATGCGGCGCAGCGCGGTTCACCAGAATCATCCCGATGGGCTGCGGCGTGCCATCCCACTCCCCGATGGCCTGGGCCATCAGCTTGGCGGATTGCACGCACACCGGATCCCGTTCCACCACCAAAACCAAGCGGCTGGAAACTTCTGCCGCCGCGCGGTTGGCGTCCGATAACCAGGCCGGGAGATCCAATACGACGTAGTCCGCCAGCCCAGCCAGCAATTTGACTAAGGATTTCACGCGCCCGGGCGCAAGGTCTCCGCACTCCGCATGACTTTGCGGACCGAACAAGACGCTCAATCCGGGAACATACTTACAGGGCCACAGACAAGCGCCTGCTTCCGTTGGTTCGATTTCCGCTCCTTCCGTTCGCAGCAGATGCGAGATATTTCGCACTTGCCCGTAGGGTTTCAGGTACGGCAACAAGGTTCCAAAGGCGGGCCGCAGTTCCGCCAGAATCACCTTACTGTCCCGGGCCAGGACCGAAGCCACATTCAGAGCCACCGTGGTGGCGCCCACCCCTCCCTTTGCGCCAATAAATGAGATGGTGCTGCCTTCCGGCCGCGACCGAAATCCGATCGGGTTTCGGGAGCCAGGCTGCCGGCGCACGAATTCCACGGCGGAACAAATCGCGCGGGTCATAGCGTCGCTGGATTCTTCCTTGAGCACGCAATCGGCGGCTCCGGCGCGCATCGCTTGGAGCGCGAGCCCCTCATCGTGAGCGTCATACAAGACGATAATCGGGACGCGCGGGGCGGCCCGCTGCACCGGCAGAAGGCCGGCCAGAGCATCCCTGGACCGGCTGTCCCGCAACGAAAGATCCAGTAGGATAACGTCCACGCCGCCCCCCCCGATTCGGGCCAGCGCGACGGACGTGCCTGCGACACATTGGAGCTGGAAGGCGCCGCCCCCACACTGGGCGAGAGACTGACGGATGAGGGCGGCCTCCGCGGGATCTTTCTCAATCAGGAGAACGAATGGATTGTAGCCGTCCATTAAAGGCTCTCCGCGGGCGAAGGGCGGGCGGCCGCCTTTGCCGAATTGTCAATCTTCTTGGCGGAACGTTTTTCAGAAAATGAGAACATCCGCGAAACTCTGCTCCTCGGCTGCTCGATCTGAAGCTTGGCCATTTTCCGCGACAAATCCGACATCCGCAGGCGGAAGGCACTATTCTTTCCGGGCAGTCTTCTTTGCACGCAGGCTTCGTGCAGTTCCTGTCCGGCCGGCGCAAACCTGGCGTAAACCGGTAGTCCCAAAAGACGCTGCAGCTCGCTTTCGGGCATTTCCTCATAATTGGAAAATTGATTTACGATGATCCTGATTCGGTCCACTTGGAAGCCCGCTGCCCGCAATCCATCGATGGCCCGCTTGGCTTCGTAAAGCGAGGGGACGCCGGTGCTGGTGACCAAGAACACCTCGTTGAGTTTGTCGAGCAGATCGAGGGAAAATTTGGAAGGCCTCCCGAGATCGGCCACCACCCAGCGATACAGCTTTTGGGCTACCGCGAGCACCTGGTGAAGATTCCCCATGTCCGGCACGGCAGTGCCCGGCACACTGGGAGAACGCAAGACCTCCAGACCGCCGGGATAATGGCCCACCAGCCCTCCCCAAAACGAAGCGTCCAGCCGCTCGAGATTCGCTGCGGCGTCCAGAACGGTATGTTCCGTTTCCGCGTTCATTAGGAATCCAACCATGCCGCAGTCCAGATCCAGATCCACGAGAAGCGTTTCCCGCTCCGTTTGCCGCCGCAACTCGACGGCCAGGTTGCAGGCGATGGTGGTGGCGCCCACACCACCCTTTACGCCCATCACACCGATCATGGCGGCTTGTTCGAACGCGGAGCCAGCCTGGTTTGCCGGGCGGCTGGCGTTTCTTACCACCGCGTATTGAATCGCTTTGGCCAGGGATTCGCCGTTGCACGAGCCCTTGACCAGGTAATCTTGCGCGCCCTCCTGCACCAGTTGAAGCGCGAGCTGTTCGCTATCATCGCCGCTCAGCAGAATCACCGGCACTCCGGCTGCGTGCAGTTTGGTTCTTCCGAAGGTGTCGGCTCCGCTGCTGTCCGGCAGCCCGAGATCCAGCAGAATCACGTCCACGCCGCCCTGCTTCAAACGGTACAGGCCGGCTTGCAAAGAATCGGTCCAGTGCAGAATAAACGCGATGTCAGTCCTCAGCGAAAGCCATTGCTGCACCAGCGCGGCATAGTCGGGACTGTCTTCGATCAGTAGAACCGTCAGAGTCTTGTGCATTTGCGGGGACATTCGCGGTGACCACTTCTCATCGGCTATTTCTTCAACTCGAAGATGGACCCAATGGAATAGCCGGTTATATAATCCTGTACCGAATCGTTTGAGATTCTTAGTTTCCTCCGCGTCTTTGAAAAACGTGCCGATCTGTATGACATGGGCGATTCGCAAGAGCGCGCGCAAAATCTTTTGGTTTTTCACACGAGCGGATTGAACTGTGCTTTTCCGCTCCAGGCGGTGCGCGAAATCGTGCCAATGGCGCGGCTCTCGTCTCCGCCGGGGCTGCCTTCGGGGCTGTTGGGCTTTCTCGATTTAAGAGGAACCGCCATTCCGATTGTTCGTCTGGATCGGCTCTTCAATCTTCCAGAGCAGAAGCCGGGATTGCATACGCCGATGATTGTCTTGCGCGGAGTCCTGGGCCCGATCGGCATCCTGGTGCAATCCGTCCGTGGCATCGTGCCCGAGCACTGCGCGCGGCGTGTGGATCTGCCAGAAGGTGGCACTTTTCAAGCTTGCGCGTCGGCCGCGCTCGAACTGAACGGCGAGCTGATTCATGTGCTTTCACCGGCCGCGCTTCTGAACGCCAACGAAGATCGTATGCTGGCCGATTATGGGGCAGTGTCTCAGGCCCGTCTGCTCCACTGGCCCGAGCAAAACACGGAGGGAGCGCATTGAACCGTGTATTGCAGGATCCGGGCTACAACCAGCTCAAGGACCATTTGATCGAAGCGACCGGCCTGTCGTTCTATACGGACCGGGATGAACCACTGACCAAATTGGTCGCCGAAAGACTTGCCGTTCTGGGATTGCGCAATTGCTCTTCCTATGCCGAGTTCCTGGCCTATGGCGAGACTGGCTGCGCCGAAATGGACATTCTGATCGCCCAACTCACCATCGGGGAAACTTACTTTTTCCGTGACGAAGAGCAATTCGCGGCGATTCGCGACGTTATTCTTCCGGACATCCTGGCGCGCAAGCGCCACTCGAGGCAGTTGCTCATCTGGAGCGCCGGTTGCGCTACGGGAGCCGAGCCTTACTCTCTCGCGATCTTGTTGGCGCGCGCGCTGGGCGATCGGATTGGCGGCTGGCAGATAGACATTCATGCCACCGACCTAAACCGCGGTTTTCTGATGCAGGCAGAGGAAGGCAAATTCCGTCCAGGGGCCTTGCGCTCCACTTCCGATGCGGTGAAGCGCGAATGCTTCGTGAAGGATGGACTCGCTTGGGCCATTCACCCGCGATACAAACAGTGGATTTCATTTCATCAGATGAACCTGATGGATAGCGATTTCTCCACTTCGTTTCCCGCCGGCACTCGTTTCGATCTTATTCTGTGCCGCAACGTGATGATTTACTTCTCGCGGGAAATCAATAACCGCTTGATCGGACAATTTCACCAAGCTCTCGGGGATGGGGGTTGGCTGGTGGTGGGGGCGGCCGAGTCCAACATGGACAACCTCAAGATCTTCCACGGGGTGAAAGCCGCCGGCACCAGGTTGTTTCAAAAAATGCCACTTCTCAGCGGACCTTTGGATGCAGCGCGGGAAGCGGCGCCGGAACCACGATCGAAGGTCACAGTGGCCGCACCAGCGCCTTCCGGCGAGTCGCCGGCCGACCCGCTACTGGTAGTTCCGGCTGATCTGGATGGCCTGCGCCAGCTGGCCGATCACGGCGATTGGCAGGGCGCGGCCGAGTATGGAAAACAATTGCTGTCTCAAAACGGTCTGAATGCCGAGGTCCATTTCTATCACGCGCTGATTTTCGAAAAGCTGGGGATCGTGGACGAGCCGGAGATATCTTTGCGGCACGCCATCTACCTCGACCGGAAATTCGCGCTGGCGCACTATCACCTCGGCCTCGCTTTGAAACGAGGCGGTCAAGCGGCCGCGGCGGCGCGGTGTTTCGGGAACGTTCTGAAAGTCCTGGCTGGATTGCCGGATGTCGCGATCGTTACGGCCGGGCCGGGGGTCACGGTGACCGGGCTAAAGGAGCTCGCGAAAATGCATCTGGGAATTCCGAGCCGAGTATGAGAGAGGCCAAGGCAGTGGAGGCGGTATGGCAAGAGCGGGCCCTGCGGCTTTCCCAACGGCCCGTTTCCGCCGGGCCCGCGCAAAACGCCTTCCCGGTGCTGGTACTCGGGGTGGCAAAGGAGCGCTACGGCATCCATCTTCCGGACGTGGCCGAAGTTTTGCCGGTCATGCACCCCACGCCCGTTCCAGGAGCGGCGGCGGTGTTTGCGGGAGTCATCAACGTTCACGGCGAGATTCGGCCGGTGATCGATCTACGGCGCTTTCTGGGTATGCAGGCAGCCGAGGAGGGCCATGCGCGAGTGATTTTACTGCGCAAAGACGGCCGCGAGTTGGGGCTGCAGATCGACAGCGTGGAGCACATCCGCTGGATTGGTCCCGGGGAGTTTGGTCCCGGGGAGCTTGGCCCCGGGGAGCTAGGCCCCGGGGAGCTAGGCCCCGGGGAGCTTGGCCCCGGGGAGCTTGGCCCCGGGGAGCTTGGCCCCGGGGAGCTTGGCCCCGGGGAGCTTGGCCCCGGGGAGCTTGGCCCGGAAGATCTCGATGCGACCGGAAGCTTGGATCCGGGATGCTCCCAGCATGTGAGGGGATCGACCAAGGATTTGCTGATGTTGCTTGGAACCGAAGCGCTATTCGCGGAGTTGCATACACATACAGGAGTTACCACTTGAAATTGACCATTGGACAAAAGATCGTTCTAGGCTTCGGTTCGGCGATTCTGTTCCTCGCCATGGCCGGAATCGCCGCCAACCGGAGCATGGAACACCTGCTCGATGCCAACTATTGGGTAGGGCATACTTTTCAGGCGATCGGCGAGACCAAGGACATCCGTGCGCTTCTGCTCCAGTTCCAAAACTCACGCCGCGGATACATCATCACCGGCGATGCCAGTTTCCTGGAATCGAGCGTGGACCTGACGACACGCCTGACCGACAGCCAGAAGTTAATTCGATGGCTGACCGCCGATAATCCCCGTCAACAGCGCAGGCTTGCGGTTCTCGGACCACTGATTGACCGCAGGCTGGCCGATATGACGCGCATCGCGAACATCCGCAAAGAGCAGGGCTTTGCGGTCGCCCTTGTGGCGGGGCGCAACGCCAATAGCGAAAGCGAAGCACACACCGCACAGATCGTGAATTTGCTCGGGGAGGTGGAGAACGAGGAACTCGATCTCTTAAAAGGGCGTCAGCAGGCCGCCAGCGCCGGCGCTCAGAGCGCCTCCCGGCTCATTCTGTACGGAACTGCGGCTGGGGTTTTATTGCTGGCCTCGATTGCGTTTGCGACCTACCGTTCCATCACGCGGCCCTTGAGCGAACTCCAGCTATTCGTGGCCTCCATCGGAGCGGGGGATCTAACGCAGAAATCGGCGCGGGAAGGCAGTGACGAGCTGGGACAACTCGCTCGGGGCCTGAATGAGGTTGTGTTCCGGCTGAGAAGCACCACTACACAGACGCGGGCCACCACCGAGGATCTCAACTCCGCCGCGGTTGAAATACTGGCTTCCGCCAGAGAACAGTCCGCTGTCACCGGACAACAAGTGGCGGCTTACCAGGAAACCAATGCGACCATGCAGCAGGTGAGCCAGTCCTGCGTGCAGATGGCTGAAAGAGCCAAGGAAGTTACCGCCACCGCGGAAGCCGTTTCCATCGCGAGCATTTCCGGCTTGGATGCAGTCCAGAAGGCCAATCAGAGCGTGGAAGCCATTCACGAGCAAGCCGAGGCGGTGGCCCAGAACATCGTGTCATTGAGCGAGAAGACACAAATGGTGGGTGACATTCTGGCCACCGTCAACGATATCGCGGAACAGTCGCACCTACTGGCCCTGAACGCCGCGATTGAGGCCGCCGCCGCTGGAGAACATGGCCGCAGTTTTTCGGTGGTGGCTAGCGAAATCAAGAATCTGGCCGACCAGTCGAAATCCGCCACCGTCCAGGTGAAGACCATCCTCGGAGACATCCAGAAGGAGATCAACACGTCCGTGATGCTCACCGAGGAAGCTGTCAAGCGAGTGGATCTGGGCAAGCAACAGGCGGATATGGCGGCTTCGGCGATTCGTAATATGGCCGCCAACATCGGCCAGAGCGTGCAGGCCTTTCAGCAGATCGTGGCCGGCAGCAACCAGCAACTGATCGGTTTTGAAAACGTGATGCAGGCCATGAAAGATCTGAGCCGCGGCAGCGAGCAGGCCACCAGCACCACTCGGCAGACCGAAAAGGCGGCGGCCAATCTCACGGAGCTAGGGGCACAACTTCGCGCCGTCACGGAGGAGTATCGGCTTTGACCGACATTCGCCAAAAGCTGGCCGCCATTTTTCAGGGCGAGCACGCCGAGCACTTGGAACATATCCGCTCCATCCTGGCGTTGGCCGAGAGCGCGGCGGGAAGCTCCGCCTTGACCGAACTGGACGAAGCGTTCCGCCGCGCGCACAGCTTGAAAGGGGCGGCTCGGGCGGTGGATCTGGACGCGGTGGAGGGGCTGGCCTCCGGGCTCGAGACGCTGTTTTCGCGAGTGCGCGAAGGGACCTTGACGCTAGACCCGCAGGCCACTCGCGTGATCCATCAGGTGCTGGACGCGAGCGAGGAATGCGTCGGCGCTTTTCGGGAAAACCGGATTCCCGAGGAACCGGTGGCGGCGCTGCGGGCGATGGAGGAACTGCTAGGCGCCCCAAAGGAGGGGATGCTGGATCCGCCGATCAAGACGGCTGGCGCGGCACCCACCTCGTCGGCCCAGCAGCCGGTTGAGATGGTGCGGCTGCCGGCCGAGAATCTGGACCGGCTGGTGCGGTCGACCGGCCAGATCCTCAGCGAAAGTCTGCGGCAGTCGAGTGTCAGCGGAGAACTGGATGTTCTGGATCATCAGATCGCCGAAGTGGCGGCGGAATGCGTCCGGTTTCGCAAGGCCGCGACCGCGCCCTTGTGGCGCTTGGCGAGCCAGCCGGAGTATTCCGCGGTGATCCGGCATATCGGACTGATGGAACAAAAGGTACGCTCCCTAGCCGTCCAGTCGAGGACCTCTCGTCTGCTGCAACAACGCAGCGCCTGGAACACGCGGCGTTCGGCGGACCAACTCCAGCGGGACGTTTGGAGCGCTCGCATGGCCCCCGCGGACGATTTATTCGAGGGCTTTCGAAAGATGGTGCGGGACTTGGCGCGCGAGGAAAACAAGGAAATCGACTTCCGCTTGAGCGGGTCCGGCGTCCGGGCGGACCGCGTCGTGCTCCAGGCCTTGAAGGATCCAGTGATGCACCTGCTGCGCAACGCCATCAGCCATGGAATTGAAGCGCCCGCCGAGCGCGCCAGCGCGGGAAAACGGACGGTAGCTTCGCTGATCCTGCGTCTCGATTCCCAAAGAGGACGTCTCATCGTCGAAGTAGAAGATGATGGCCGGGGAGTGGATCTCAAGAAAGTGGACCAGGTGCTTTCCCAAGCTGAGCCTGGGGCTCACTCGGCCGAAGAGCTGGAGCGAGCCATATTCCGCCCAGGCTTTTCGACCTCCCCCACCGTCAACCACCTGTCCGGACGGGGCATGGGGCTCTCGGTGGTTTACGAAGCCGTGCATCGCCTGCAAGGCGACGTGAACCTGCAGCCCAAGCAGACCCCAGGCGCGTCCTTTCTTTTGTCGGTTCCCTTGTCGGTATCCACCAGCCACTTGCTGCTGCTTTCGGCTGCGGGACAGACTTTTGGAATCCCCACGCATGGAATTGAGCGGCTGTTCCGCATCCCTCTGGAACGGGTGGAAACGCAGGAAGGAAAACCGGTGGTGAATCTGGAGGGGCACGCGGTCCCCTTATACGGATTGGCGCATTTGCTGAAAATCGGAGACGCGTCCCAGGCCTTGCCCGGAGAGATGCTGCCGGTGATGGTGTTGAAATCGGGGGCCAGGCGTTTCGCGTTATGGGTGGACGAGTTCCTGATGGAGCGAGACGCTTTGATTCAGGACCTGGGAATGCCCAGCCCTGCCAGCGGCAACATTTCAGGCGGCGCGCTGCTGCGGGAAGGGACGGTCTTCGTGGTCTTGAATCCGGCCGGTCTGGCCGCCAGTTGCACTCCGTCGGCGGCCGCTGCCATACCGAGTATCAGAGTCCAAGCGCCGGTCCAGGCAGTGGCTCACGGCATTCTCGTGGTGGACGACTCAATTACATCCCGGTCGCTCGAGAAAAGCATCCTGGAGGCGCATGGCTACCGCGTTCGAGTAGCGGTGGACGGGCTCGAAGCTCTCGAGTTGCTGCGCTCCGAAATTGCCGACCTGATCATTACCGATATTCAGATGCCGCGCATGGACGGCTTCGGACTGGTGGAGGCGCTGAAGGCGGACCCCGAGCTGAAAGGGATTCCAGTGATCATTGTCAGCTCGCTCGAGAAGACCGAGGACCAGGAACGGGGTCTCTTGCTCGGAGCGGATGCCTACGTAGTGAAGCGTAAGTTCGATCAGACGGAGTTGCTGGACGCGATCCGGCAAATGATTTGAAGAACGGGATATGAAAAAGATCCGGGTAATGATCGTCGAGGATTCGGCCGTGGTAAGTGCGCTGCTGGAATACAGCATCGGGCGCGACCCCAGGCTGGAGGTTTGCGCGACGGCCCCCAGCGCCGAGGATGCGCTCGGAATGCTGGACCGCGTCTTGCCGGATGTGATCGCGATGGACATTCGGCTGCCCGGCATGGACGGGCTCGAAGCTACCCGGCGGATCATGTCGGGAAAGCCGGTCCCCATCGTAGTGGTCGCGGCCTCCATTGAATCTGGAAAATGGAACACCATCCCGATGGAAGCTCTACGGGCCGGCGCCCTGACGGTGCTCGAAAAGCCCTCCGGAACCAGTAACGCCGAGTATCAGGCGCTGGCCGAACGCCTATGCACGCAACTGGTGATCATGAGCCAGGTGAAGCTGGTTCGCCGCAACGGGTTCGACGCGCCGCATGCCACAAAGGGCCGCGTTCCGCGCGGACGCCCCGGCGCGTTCCAAATGCTGGGAATCGTCTGCTCCACGGGTGGTCCGGGCGCCCTGGTACAGCTGCTGGGTGCGCTGGGGCCGGCCTTCCCCTTGCCGATCCTGCTGGTCCAGCACATGACCGGCACCTTTCTTGAGGGGTTCGCTGCCTGGCTGGAAGATGTTAGTCCGTTTCCGGTAGCGATAGTGAAAGACGGCACGGCGGCCATTCCCGGCGTGCTACACATAGCTCCGTCCGACCGGCACCTGCGGCTGGATGCCGGGCAATTACGGTTGGATGCCGGAAATCCGATATCGTTTCAGCGTCCGTCGGGGACGGTGTTGTTTCAATCCATGGCGCAGTGTCTGGGCGCCGATGCGCTGGGTGTCCTGCTAACTGGCATGGGCGACGATGGTGCTTCGGGTCTGCTGGACATCCGGCGCTCCGGAGGATACACCATCGCCGAGGATGAATCCACCGCGGCGGTCTATGGAATGCCGGCGGCGGCGGTGCTGCTGGGCGCGGTTTGCGAGTCCCTGCCGCTGCCGGCCATCGCTCCGCGAATCTTGGAATTGGTGCCGGCCAAACAAGAACTTCGGCGGCGCGAGGTTCACTGATGGAACGCGCTTTCCACATTGTGGTGGTGGAGGACTCGGAGACGCAAGCCTTCAGGCTGCGTATGCTTCTCGAGGAGCAAGGCTGGGAGGTCTCCATTGCCGGAGCGGCGGAGTCGGCGCTGGCGGCATTGGGAGATCCTCTCCCGGACCTGATTTTGTGCGACTACAACCTGCCCGGAATGCGCGGGGACGAGTTCTGCCGGCGCATTCGAATGAATTTGAACACGCGGGGCATACCGATTCTGATGATCACCGCTTCGGCCCCGGAGGCGGCGGAGATCCAGAGCCTGGAAAGCGGCGCGGACGGCTACGTTTCCAAGTCAGAGAGTATTGAAATCCTGATTGTGCGGATCCGAGCGCTGTTGCGGAAAGCGCCGGCGCAGGGGACTGCTCTCAATCCCCAGGATTCGGCCTTCGGCCCGGCCCGCCTGTTAGCCATCGACGACAGCTCCACTTACCTCGCTTTCCTCGGCGAAGAACTGCGGAATCAAGGCTACGAGGTAGAGACGGCGTCCAGCGGGATGGAGGGGCTCAACCGTCTGGTGCATGAGAAATTCGATTGCGTTCTGGTGGACCTGCAGATGGCCGAGATGGACGGAGTGGAAGTGTGCCGGCGGATCGCAGCTATCCAGACCCTGAACAGCGGCGTGCCGGTCATCATAGTCACCGGCGCCGCGCAACCCGGGGACCTGAATCGAGCGCTCGAAGCCGGAGCCGACGACTTCGTCAGCAAGTCCAGCGACCTGGCCGTCTTGCGGGCGCGGATCCAGGCTCTGATGCGCCGGAGGCTCATTCAGGAAGACAACGGCCGGGTGGTGGAGGAGCTCAAGGCCAGGGAATTGGAGGTATCGCACGACCGCGCCGAGCGGGAGAT
>JBEKLB010000190.1:0-12284 GCA_050010415.1 Bryobacteraceae bacterium
ACTTGCGCCTTCCGGAAGCGGGATGAGCTTTTGCCCCGGCTTCGCGGTAACGATCACGTCTTCGATGCCAGGTTCGGATCGCGCGCGATCGAGCCCCTCGACATCCACGTAAATGCCTTCACGCGGGATGGGGATCATCATAACGCCCGATGCAGCGCTGGGCATGGCAATGGAGACGATGCTTTCACCGGCGGCGTGGCCGAGAATCAGCTCTTCCAATCCCGGCAATACACGCGCGCACAGCCCGCCAATTGGCCGCGCGGCCACTTCCAGCATCCAAACCCCGTGCCGATTCACGCGCATTTCGGCATGAAAGGGACCATGCGTCAGACCGAGAGCTTTCACTGCGGCGTCCGTGGTGCGGACCATCGCATCCTGCGTCGCGTTCGATTCGCGCGACGGCGTCACGTAAATGGTCTCTTCGAAGAACGGACCATCCAGCGGATCCGGCTTGTCGAAAAGTGCGAGCACGCGCAGGCTTCCATTGGTGAGGATGCCTTCGAGCGCGAACTCGCGGCCCCCGATGAAAGATTCCACTTGCAGAAAGCGGTCTTGCTCTTCGTCGAGGCGCGCGATATCGGGATCGGCCAGGAGTTTTTCAATCCTCTGGAAAGCTGCGATGAATTCCGTTGGATTATTCGCGCGAATCACGCCACGGCTGGCAGAAAGACCGAGCGGCTTGAGCACGCACGGGTATTGCGCCTGCTCGGCCGCGCCATCCGGTCCTTCCGCCAGCGCGATCCGGAAAAAACTCGGGACCAGCAGACCAGCGGCACGAAATCGCTCGCGCGCGGCAAATTTGTTGCGGCTGGCCGCAACGGCATCGGGCGAGTTGTATCGAATGCCCATGCGTTCGGCTGCCAAGGCTGCAATGTACGCCGGACGATCGCCCACCGCCACTAAGCCGTGAACACGCGCTTCGCTGGCTAGCGTGCCTGCCGCACCCAGCGGATCTTCAAAGCGCAGCGCGAGCGCGCCGTCGCCCCATGGATCGTCCAAAACGTGGCAGCGATCGGTAGCCAGCACCAGCTCATAACCCAAGCGCTCGGCCGCGGCGGCGAACGCGCGCGTCTGGTAGCCAGTGGTGGCGCCGATCAGCAGCAGGCGTCTCTTCATTATTAGCCGCATCAGCCGCCACTCGGAGCAACGCAGATGCCCGCGCCGTCGACCGAAAAAATGGAACCGACACTGACAGTGAGGTTCGAGAAGATCTCATTCGCGACATCGGGCGTTACGCCGGCGGAGGCGCACGCTGCCAATCCCTGAGGAGCCGGGGGAACGATGAAATTGATTTGGTAGAGACCGATGAAGCCTTTGGTAGCGCCGCTAAACAGCGCAACGGCGGAAGCGGACAGCGGCCAGGTGGCCAGCGCGTTGGGCCGGTAATTGAAATCCAGGTGGAAGGTGGCAACGGTCGGGCTGCTTTGGGCCGCGGGCTGGCCAGTGGTTAATGAAGGATTGGTTTGCCCCAGGCCAGTGGCATAAGCGACCAGCTCCTCACCTGCCATCGCGGGACTTGTTTGCGAGACGGATGTTCCGTTTGCGTGCGAAACGATCGGCGGGCAGGGCGAGCGGCCAAAGCTGGCGGGAAGCAATGGGGGAGCGATCGCATCACACGCCGTCAGAAAATGCACATGGTCCTGTAAGACCTGGACGCCAAAATAGGAAGTCTTGACGCCGCCAATTGTAACCGCGACGCTGCTTGGGGGGATCGCAATGTCGGTCATCGGCGACGGAGCGATCGGGGCGTCAAATGGAACCTGAACCGTCACCGCCAACAGGTTGGTGCAGCCGGCCGACGGCGGAGCGCTACAGCCACCGTTTGTTTGATTAGTCTCCACAATAGGCATCCCTTCAGAAACCGATCCATTCCAAAAAACCGCGCCGATGCTGGGCAGAGGAAGCGAAGTGTCATATCCAGAGCCGGGCGCGACGAACAGTGTGAGCAACTGGCCGGGGGCCACGGCGACGGGATAAGGATTGGAAAAACCGGCGCCCACAATTGACGGAGCTTGCGCCCAGCAGAGGGACATACTGAATGCCAGAATCGAGCAAAAACGTCGCATCGGAACACACTCCTGACCTGACAGGCAATGGGCGCGGTGTTCCTATTCTACCGAATCTTTCTAGTGTTCCTTATGTTCCTCTTCCTTCGGTTTTGGCGCAGGGCGCGGCGGAGCGGCGGGACGAGACTCCGGACGAGCCTGGGGTTCTGGACGCGATGGCGCAGCGGGCCGCGGTTCTTCTCGACGGACCTCCGGACGCGCTGGCGCCGCAGGATGTTGCGCCTGTTCGGGCTGCCTAGCTGGCTGCGGTACCGGTTTGATTTCTGGAGCTCGCGGCGCCTCTGCGGGCCTCTCAGGGACTGAGTGCGCCGGGGTCCGGATAGCGGCGGCTACCGGCGGACGCGCTGCCGGAGCGTGGTATTCAGTGGCGATGGGGCGAGGGGCTACCAGTGCGGCCGGAGCCCGCCCGTCCGGAGCTGCAAATTGCGCGCGATTGGACGAAGCTTCGCGCGCATGCTCACCTTGAGCTCTTACCGGAAGCGTTCGCGAATCATGCGCCGCAGCCAGCTCCTGGGCCGTGGGCCGCGCATCGATTCCGCCGCGCCCGCCATTGAAGCTAACCCTGCTGCCCTGATTGTTGGGGACGTTATAGTTGTAAACATTGTGAACAATCGAAACGTTCACATTCGTTACCGTGCGGTTGTAGTAGACAGCGCCATTATTCCAATAAGCGCCATAATAGCCGCGGCCGGTGTATCCGAAGCCGTAGTTGATCCCGCCGTAGTAACCAATGTGCTGACCCCAGTAACCCGAGTGCCAATGATAGTAGCCATCATCGAAGCCCCACCAGGGCGGCGTCCAGAGCGCACCCACGTACGGCGCTAGGATCCACGCTCCCGGCACCCAGTAATAACCCGCGTTCGCGTAGCTCCAGTAGCCGGGCGTCCAAATGTAATTGTCGCCGGGAGCGGGAGGCTGGCTGTACACGGGAAGAGGCGGCGGGGGTTGGGAAGCTTGTACCGGCTGTTGGTAGGAAGCATCCTGAGCGTCATCGGGCGCGGCGGGCGCAGGCTCTGGCGGCACAGCGGATTGATCGCCCGCTGCTTGATCACCAGACTGATCGGCCGCCGCTAGATTTCCATTCGCTGGATCACCGTTGGAAACATCCGCTGGCTGATTCTGAGCAGCCTGATCTTGCGATTTATTGCAGCCTGCCAGAGCCACCGCGAGTATCAAGCAAGTAACAATCGAGAAACGTGGAAGCACGCGAATACCTCCCTCACTTAGCGGCACGTCAAGTGCCATTTTCTAACCACCGACCGGTTAGAAGGAAACCTTGGGAGCGTTACGCGCGCCAGGCTCCGTTTTGAAGTAAGCGTCGTTGCGCTGAAAACCGAACATGGATGCGGCGATGTTGTTAGGGAACAGCTCGATATCCGTGTTATAGCGCTGCACGGTCTCGTTGTACTTGCGGCGTTCGATAGCAATTCGGTTTTCCGAGCCAGCCAGCTCATCTTGCAAGCGCAGGAAGTTCTCGTTCGATTTCAGCTGCGGATAATTCTCCACCACCACCAGCAAACGGCTGAGAGCGCCATCCAATTGTCCATTGGCTGCGATCTTCTCGGCGGGGTTGCGTGCTCCGCCCAAGGCGGCACGGGCATCGGTAACTTCCTTGATCACGGCCTGCTCTTGTTTGGCGAACCCCTGGACGGTTGCCACCAGGTTCGGAATTAAATCGGCGCGGCGCTGCAGAACCACGTCCACCTGAGCCCAGGACGCATTCACCGCTTCGCGCTCCGTAACCAGCGTGTTCCGCGAGCCCGCGGCCCAGCCGAAGACGCAGAGCACGGCCAAGACGATAACGCCAATCACTACCAGTGCAATTTTCATCGAATCCCCCTCATTTCCTCACCCTTTGTCCAGTTGGTCCACGTGACCGACCAATACCTCGATCTGTTTCAGATAGCTCGCAAACAGCGTGGCTGGATCCACATCTCCGGCCAGCTTGCTTTGGTCCCGTAAGTCGAGCAGTGCATCGAACGGCGTTGCATCCACGCCAATGTCCGGAAGGTGCCGGACCACCTCGCGCTTGCGAAATCCCGACGGCAATTCAGAGACTAGCAAAGCGTGGCGAGCGAGCACCAGGAAATTCGGAACCGAATCGATCATCAACCGCAGAAGAGCAGGCTTGTTGGAGAGTACGTCGGCGGCCTTCTGCCGCAATCGCAGCAGCTTGGTGCGCAACTCCATTTCCACTTGCGCGCGGTAGAAAGTCCGATCGATCACCAGATCCTCAATCGCATCCGGACCAAACAGCACTCGACGCCGCTCCTGCATATCGTGAAACTCGATGGGGAAACAGTCAGTGGACGTGCGGAGTTCTTCTTCGCTGAGCAACAACGGTGATGGATTTCCGAGTTTACGCCACCATTCGAATATGGAAGCCGAGGCAGCCAGTTCGGCGGGAGTGACGTGCGTGAGCACGCACAAAACATTCAGATCGGAGAAGTGCTCGTTGTGTTCGCCGGCCGCAGCGGAACCGTACAAAATCACGGAGCGTAAACGTTCGCCCTGGGCTTGCTTGAGGCGATCCACCAGCTCTAGGAGTTTATCTTCCATTTATGCCGTTGCCATTTATGCCGTTACCAACTTCCGGAAGCCCCGCCTCCACCTGAATCTCCTCCGCCGAAACCACCGAAGCCTCCACCACCACCGCCGCCAAAGCCTCCGCCGCCCCAATCGCCGCGTCCCCGTTCGCCGCCTCCCAATAGGTTACCGAGTAGCATGCCGGCCAGGAAACCTCCGCCGCTGCCACCGCCGCGAAACAGGAAGAATAACACTACAATCCCGATGATGATAACCGGCCACGGCAGGCCCTGGCGCCCGCGGGTTTCACGCGCGCGCGGACGGTCCGCGTTCCCAGGCGTGACGCCCTTGGCGCGGGCGATGTCGGAGGCTATTTGCACTGCGCCCGAGATCATCGCTTGTCCGTACGCGCCTTGCTTTAACAACGGAGCAATGCCGCGCAAAATGCTGCCGTCGAATCCGTCTGGAAGAATCGGCTCCAGCCCGTAGCCCACTTCGATGCGATCGCGATGCTCCTCCACTGCCAGGAGCAACATGATCCCTTCGTCTTTGCCGTGCTTGCCGACGCCCCACTGGCGGAAGAGCGTGTTGCTGACGTCTTCGATCGGTTGGCCGTCCAGCGACTTGAGAGTCACCAGCGCCATTTGGACACCGGTGGTTTGTTCCACTTGGCCCGCGTAGGCTTCGAGCCGCGCGCGCGATTGCGGATCCAGAACGTTGGCAAAGTCGCTCACGTAGCCCTGTGGCTTGAGCGATTTTAGATCGAGCGCAAATAGGGACGCACTAACACTCGATAGAACCAGGACGGCTCGTGCCAGTTTGCCCAAACTTGAATTTAGCAGTCCAGCTCCTCGCGTTTGATCCGGAAGTCGCCTAAGTTGCCGAGCACGGCGAGAGTAATATTCTTCGGATTGAAGAACTCGCGTGCGATCTGTTGCACCTGCTCCGCGGTGACCGCTTCGATGCTCTCCAGCATTTCATCCAAAGTGAAGAAGCGCTGGAAGTAGAGATCCTGCCGCGCCAGATTAGCCATGCGGCTGGAGGTGGATTCCAGTCCCAGCATAAAGGAGCCTTTCAAGTTGTCCTTGGCCCGCCGCAACTCCTCCGCCGGCACCAGATTTTCCTTCAGCTCGCGAAACTCCTTCACGATGGAATCGATCACCTTGCCGCAGGTTTCGACCGCCGTTCCCGCGTAAATCGCCATGCAGCCCGCGTCGCGATACATTGAAAGCTCGGAGTAGACCGCGTAGGCCAAGCCCTGCTTCTCCCGGATGTTCTGGAACAGGCGCGAGCTCATTCCGCCGCCCAGAATGGTATTCAGCGTATAGCAGGCGAAGCGCTGCTCGTGCGGAAAAGGATAAGCGGGAACGCCCATGTAGAGATGAGTCTGCTCCAGCGATTTCTTGTCGCGAAAGACCAGGCGCGCATGCGGCGTAGGCGCGATCTCGGGAGCCAGCTGGCCATTCACCGGAAGATCCTCGAAGTATTGCCTGGCCAAATCCACCAATTGCGCGTGTTTCAGATTTCCCGCGGCAGTGATCAATATATTCGACGGCGAATAGTAACGCTCGAAATACGTGTCGATCATGCCGCGATCGAAGGCGCGAATGGTGTCCTTGCTGCCGATGATGGGCTTGCCGAGCGGATGATCCTTATAGAAGTTACTCGAAAAGATATCGTGCAGAAGATACTCGGGGTTGTCCACTTCCATCTTCAGCTCTTCGAGGATTACCCCTTTTTCCTTCTCGATGTCTTCTTCGCGAAACAGGGGATTGCGCACCATGTCGGCCAGGACATCGAAGGCGATGGGCAGGTGTTCGTCCAGAACCTTGGTGTTGTAACTCACCATCTCCTTAGCGGTGAAAGCGTCCAGGCCGCCGCCGATAGAATCCACCGAGCGGGCGATTTCCTCGGCTGACCGGTTCTTGGTGCCCTTAAAGAGCATGTGCTCTATGAAGTGCGAGATCCCGTTTTCTTCCGATGTTTCGCGCCGCGAGCCGGTGCGGATCCAGACACCCATCGAAATCGACCGGACATGGCCCATTTCCTCACTGATCACCCGGACTCCGTTCTTCAGGGTTGCAATCTCGATATCGCGGAGAGTTTGAACTGCGTTCGCCATTTTGCCTGTCTCTATTTTATCGCGGATCTTCCAAAAACCGGGTTCAAATATAGTGCTATACTGCGCCGTCCACTATACTGGAGATATGGCGCAAGCTATTGTAGGTCTTGAACTTCCGGATCTACAGGCGGTCCTTGGACCAGAACAACCCGCGTTTCGCGCCCGCCAAGTATACGACGCCGTGTATCGGCAAAGAGTAGCGGACCTGGTTCAGATCACGAGTCTGCCCGCAAGTTTAAGAAACGACATGGCTTCGAAGCTGGCCGTGGGGCTGCCGGCAGTTTCGGCTGAGTTTAGGAGCGCGGATGGAACGCGTCGCTATCTGCTGGAACTGGATGACCATCGGACGGTTGAGACGGTCTTGATGCCGGAGGAAGGTCCTCATGGCAGCCGCGACACCATTTGCATTTCCAGCCAGGTCGGATGCCCGGTCAATTGCCAGTTCTGCCTGACTGCCCTGATGGGCCTGGAGCGAAATTTGACGGCGGGCGAGATCGTGGGTCAAGTGATGTTCGTGATGCGGGCACACAAGATTTCGACTGCGACGGATCGTTTGAATATCGTGATGATGGGGATGGGCGAGCCGCTGCTCAATTTGCCCAACGTGATCAAAGCCACGCGGATTTTGACCGACCCTACCGGGATCGGCCTGTCGCCCAAACGCATCACCCTGTCCACGGCCGGCATCGTTCCCAAGATGGCCGAATTGGGGCGCGAGCCGGTGCGGCCGAAGCTCGCCATCTCGTTGAACGCATCAAACGAAGAGCAGCGGCGCGAGTTGATGCCGATCACGCGCAAGTACTCGCTGAAAGATCTTCTCGCGGCCTGCAAAGCCTATCCGCTGCGCCCGTGGGAAAAGCTGACATTCGAATATGTGTTACTCAAAGGTGTCAACGACACCGACGCCGACGCTCGGCGGGTGGTAAAGCTGCTGGCTCACTTGAACGCGAAGGTGAATTTGATTGCGCTGAATCCCGGACCGGGAATCGCTTTTGAGACGCCCGACGCAGAGCGCGTGCTCGCGTTTCAATCCATTGTGCGGCGGGCCATGCCCTGCTTTGTACGCAAGCCAAGAGGGCGCGACATCTTCGCGGCCTGCGGACAATTGAAGCGAGAAGTCCCGAATGGCAACGGCACGTTCAATAACTGACTGAAAGAACTTCGTCAGGCCTGCGCGATTCCAAAGCTCTCGATGGCCGTCGTCTCATCTTCGAAAGTTTGCAGCAGCGAATCGATTTTGGTTACACTCAGCACGCGCCGCACGGGCGCATCGGGTTTCAGCAGCTTCAGGACGCCCGCATTTTTCACAGCGTGGCAATAGCAATTCATCAGCACGCCGAGGCCGGTGCTGTCGATTCGGCTGACCCTGCTCAGATCGATCAATACCTTGGTATCGTTCTCCAAGCGGATAGCTCTGGACAACTCGGTCAACTCCAGCGATTCGGCCAGCAGTTCGGTTCCGCGCGCGAACTTCAGCACCGTGACGTCGTTCACACGCTTCCGTTCCACTACCAGCTCGCCCAGCCCGCGAATCAGCAACTCCGTGGCACGGATCTCCTCGAAGCAATCGTTGCATCCCAGGTAATGGATTTCCCATCCCTCGGCTTGCTCGGCGGACAGGTCATGTCGCAGATAGCGGGTTATGAGCAACTCGCGCTGGACCGGATCGCCATGGAAATCCATGCTCATACCATTTAGTGACGCGACGGACCCCGATGTTGCGTCTGCTCCAAATAAATTGTGCGAAATCTCTCTTTGGCGCGGCACAGCACAACGCGCAGGTTTTCGTCGGTCATGTTCATCTCCTTCAGGATCTCTTCCCTTGATTTTTCTTCCAGATAGAAAGAGCGCAGGACGCGCCGGTCGCGCTCGGAGAGTTGCTCCAGGCCGTGGCTGATGGCTTGCCGCAGATTGAACAAATCGGCTTCCCCGATCCCTTTGCCCGGTGGCTCAGGTACAACCTCCGGCATAGGCTCGTCCCGCATATTCCGCCGGCGATACTCGGAGATCACGTTGCGGCATACGCCATTGAGGAATGCACCCAGCGCGGACGGATTGTGGATATGCTGCTGGTTGGAGGCGACCAGGAAGCGCGCGATGGTTTCCTGAACGATATCATCTACATCCGGACAATAGAAGCCCAGTTCGTAGCAGACCTTGAAACGCAGCCTCGGTCGAAGCTTCTCTAAGTCCTCACCGGAAAAATTCATCAAATGCTCGGATTACGGGACGTCGCGGCCTGTCGAATGCGCTATCGTAACATACTGTACTTAGAATGATGATAGCCAGAGACGTATGAAAATCGAACCCACGGAACTCGAAAAAGCCGTGCTGCTGAAGGTGACCGGCCGGATGGATGCTGAGAACGCCCACGAGTTCGAGGAGGCTTGTGAGCGCTGGATCACACACGGCACAAAGCATTTGATTGCGGAACTCGACGGCCTGCAGTACGTCAGCAGCATGGGTCTGCGTTCTTTTCTTTCGGTGGCGCAAAAGCTGCAATCGGCCTCCGGATCGCTCATCCTGTGCGGGCTTCATGGATTGCCCCGCCAAGTCTTTGAGATGACGCGGCTCATCGGCGTGTTTCCGGTTTTCGAGACCACCCAGCAGGCCCTCGCCACGCTTTGATGGATCACAAGCTCTGATGGACCCTCCCATGAAACGCCTCACTTTGCCCGCTATCGCCGGGTCGATTGCGGCCTTCAGCCAGTTTGTGCGCAGCGGAGCGGTTGCGGCCGGGGTCGCTGAGAACGAGTTCGGGAAACTGGATTTGATTCTCGAAGAGATTCTGGTGAACGTGGCCCGCTACGCTTACTCACCGGAGAGCGGAACCGTGGAGGTTGCCTTCACCCCGGCGGGGCCGCACCAGCTGCTGGTGGAGATTGCGGATTTCGGACGTGTTTTCAACCCTTTGCAAGCTGACCCACCAGATCTCTCCCGTGGGTTGGCGGAACGGCCCATCGGCGGACTGGGCGTGTTCCTGGTGAGGAGCATGGTGGATTCCATCGCCTACCGCCGCGAAGGGGACCGGAACGTCCTATCCTTCACCTTTCCGTTGGACCCCGGCCGGGTCGGCTAAAACGACTGGTACTTATTATCTAAGAAACTTTTTTGGGCGCTGTGTAACATCTCTCCAAAATGTGTCACTCTATACCGTAAGCAACGCAAGCAGCAGACGCAAAAGGGAAGAGGGAGGATTCGATGACTTCGTTACGCAAATGGAGATTCCCCATATTGATTGGGAGCGGCCTGATCGCCGCGGGTGTTTTGTTCTATTTCTCCAAGACGCACATCAGTTCGGATAAGACGCAGGGCGCGATTGGCCAGCGCGACGTTTATCGCGATGGGCAAGTGAACACTGCCGATGTCGCCACGCCAGGCTCGGCGCCGATAGCAACCCAGGCCATCCTCGAAAGCAGCGAGTTTAAGTCGCTTGCCAAGAACCAGGCATTCCAGGAATTGATGCACAGCGATGCGTTCAACGGCAGCCACAGAAAGGCATTCGCGGACCTGTTGGCCAATTCGGATTTTCGAGCGGCGGCGCAGGACCTTCGTTTTCAGGCCCTGGTCAACTCCGCAGTCTTCCAAACGGCTTTGAGAGACCATTCCGATCTGTTCAACGCGCTGAAAGAACAGGCGGAATTTAAGGCGATGGACAGCAACGGGTTGAGAATGCTCTTGAAAAACGAAGCCTTTTTGCGGCTGGCGCGTGAGCAAGCTTTCCACAACCTGATGGCGTCCAGCGCGCTACGCGAGAACTTGAAAAACGAAGCCTTCCTCGCTTTGATCCAACGGTCAGACTTCTCGGGCATGTTCGCCCATCAGTTGGAATTGCGTTGACGCCAGAGGATCGAGCAAGCAACAACCATTGATAGAAGAATTTTTGATCCGAGTCCCGCGTTGGATCGCGGGACTCTTTTTCTTTTTAGGCCTGCTGTGCGCGCCCGCGTTCGCGGCTCATCCCAAAATCTTCGTCCAGTCCTCCGCCCACGTCGAGGTTCTTTACTACAGCCCTGCGCATGAATACCTGGTCACCCATCTCATCCGCTCCTACGAAAACGCGCTGGCCTTCGAAAACAATCTGTTTCATTACACGCCGTCGCAGAAGCTGAGCGTTCTGCTCGAAGATTTTGGCGATTACGGGCACGGCGCCGCCGGAACGGTGCCCTCCAACTTCATCGACGTCGGCATTGCACCCTTCAGCTATACCTACGAAACGCTGCCAGCCAATGAGCGCATGACCTGGATCATGAATCACGAATCCATCCATATCGTGATGGGCGACAATTCCAATTTGACGGATCGGCGGTTCCGTTCGCTATTCTTCGGAAAAGTGATGCCGACCGACGACGACCCGGTTTCGATTCTCTACAGTTCGATGACCAGCCCGAGGCATTACGCCACGCGCTGGTTTCACGAAGGCATCGCAACCTTCATGGAGACCTGGATGGCGGGCGGGCTGGGGCGCGCCATGGGCGGGTGGGATGAAATGGTGTTTCGGACCATGGTCCGGGACGACGCCTACATCTACGATGTGGTTGGGCTGGAATCGGAAGGAACGTCCGCCGACTTTCAAAGCGGCGCGAACTCTTACCTTTACGGCACGCGCTTCATGACCTGGCTCTGCTACACTTACGGCCCGGACAAGTTGCTCCAATGGATTACTCGGGGCGAAAACACCAAGCGATATTTTGCGGCGCGCTTTAAGCAGGTCTACGGAATGGGATTGGATCAAGCCTGGAAAATGTGGATTGGCGACGAACGGAAGTTCCAGGAGGCCAACCTCGCTGACATTCGGAAATATCCGGTGACCATGCCGCAACGGCTGACCACGAATACGCTGGGCTCGGTCTCGCGCTCGTACTTCGACGCGAAGGACAACGTGATCTATGCGGCCATTCGCTATCCGGCGCACATGGCCAGCCTCGCGGCAATTCACGTAGACACCGGCAAGATCGATGAATTGAAGAATATCAAGGGTCCAGCGCTGTATTACGTGACATCCCTTACCTGGGATGCGCGCGGCCGCAAACTTTACTACACCACCGACAATAACGATCTGCGCGACTTGAATGTCTATGACGTGGAGACGCACCACTCGGAACGATTGTTGAAGGACATTCGTACCGGAGACCTGGCATTCGATGCCGCCGATGGCTCCATCTGGGGCGTCCGGCACGACAATGGCTTGTCGACATTAGTGGAGTTTCAGGCCCCATATCAGAAGTTGACGGTCCGGCGCGACTTCGAATACGGCAACGACATCTTCGATATCGACGTCTCCCCGGATGGCCAGTATCTGACTGGCGCGATCTCCGATGTGAGCGGTAAGCAGAAGCTGGTTCGATATCGAATCGAAGATTTGAGGAAGGGCGGAGCGATGCCTGAAACGCTCTACGACTTTGAATACAACTCGCCCGGCAACTTCGTCTTCTCGCCGGATGGGCGCAATTTATTCGGTTCATCCTATTACACGGGCGCGTCCAATTTGTTCCGCTATGATTTCGAAACCAAGAAAATGGACGTGATCAGCAACGCCGAGACCGGGCTGTTCCGTCCCATACCGCTGG
>JBEKLB010000191.1:0-12221 GCA_050010415.1 Bryobacteraceae bacterium
AGGGATAGAGCAGCAGCGCGCCGCATGCCCGCGCGCCAATCACAACATGAAACAGCACGATGTTCAGGACAGTTTCCCGCTGCCTGGTCTTCTCCCGAGGCAGGAAATAGAACGCGCTCATGGGGACGCCCAGCGGAAGCACCGTCATGGCCGTCGTTACCACGAGAAATGCTTGCTTAAACAGCCCATACTGTTCTCGATCCAGGCGGCGGACCAGCAACAACGGTAATGCGATGCTGAACGCGAAGCCCACGGTTTTGGCGAAAGTCAGCCAGGATACCCGCCAGGTCAGCGATTCGGCGTCCCAGGCGGCACGCCGCGTTCGCGTTCTGTTGATCGCGCCAACGCTCGACATCATCGGCGGTCAATCCGTTCAAGCCGGCCAGTTGCTCGGTTGCCTCGCAAATGAGCCCTCCGTTGCAATTGAGTTTCTTCCCGTGAATCCCCGGCTGCACCGGGCGCTGAGCATGAAGTATGTACGAACGTTGATTACTCTCGTTCTTTATCTCGCGCGGCTGGCATTCTGCATACGCGGCGCTGGCGTTTTACATATTTTTACGCCGGGTTATTTCGCGTTCTATCTGGCTCCGGTTCCCGCGCTGCTGCTGGCGCGCATTCTGGGGAAGCCAACCATCCTCAACTATCACGACGGACGCGCCGGGGATCACCTGGCACATTGGCCCATCGCGCGGCGCCTGATGCAGCTTGCCACCACAATCGTGGTGCCCTCGGATTATCTGGTCGAGGTCTTCGCTCGCTTCGGGCTGCGCGCCACCCGCATTCACAATGTCGCCGAAACAGAATGGCTGCCTTATCGCCACCGGGGCCTGCCCCGCCCTTTTTTCCTCCACAATCGCGGCCTCTCCGCCGAGTACAATCCGGCCTGCACGCTGCACGCGTTCGGCATCATTCAGCAACGCTACCCTACTGCACGGCTGACGGTCGCGCACGATGGACCGCTGCGCGCACAGCTCGAAACATTGGCCCGAACGCTCGGCCTGCGTCAAACACAATTCGTCGGTTCCGTTTCGAGGGAACAAATGGCCGCGCTGTATCATGCCGCCGACATCTACCTGATGAGTCCCAATGCCGACAACATGCCGCTCTCGCTGCTCGAATGCTTCGCCGCCGGGCTGCCTGTGGTTGCGAGCAATGCCGGCGGTGTTCCCGATATGATCCGGGATGAAATGAACGGCCTGCTTTTCGCCCCGGACGATCACCAGGCCATGGCCGTATGCGCGCTACGCCTGCTCGAAGAGCCCGGCCTCGCGTCCCGTCTGGCGGAGAACGCCCGTGCCCAGTGCGCACGGTATTCGTGGCTGCGAATCGGCCCGCAATGGATGGCGTTCTATCGTCGCCTTTCCACGGACTCTATCAATTCCGTATAAATCTCCTCCATGCAGCGTGCCGACGCTCCCATGGAGAACTGCTGGGCTGTTGAGCGCGCTCCCTCAGCCAGTTGCTCGCGCAACACCGGGAGCTCGGCCAGCGTTTCGAGCACAGTGCTCAATCCGTCGACGTCGCCCGGCTCGAAGAGCATGCCGTTCCGGCCGTGCCGGATCAATTCCGGAGTGCCGCCCACTCGGGAAGCCACCGGACAACAGCCGCACGCCATGGCTTCCAGCAGCGAATTCGACAGCGCTTCCGAGCGTGACGGCAACACGAAAATGTCGATCGCGCGCAGCCATTGGGCGACGTTACCCGTGGCTGGAACGAACCTGCAATCGTCAGCCAGGCCGCTGGCGTCCACCCGTAAACGCAGGTTCGCGAGCATGGAACCACTCCCCACGATCAGCATCCGCCATCCCGGCCGCTTGACGCGGGCGAAGGCTTCGATCAAGGTTCCTAAATCCTTCTCCGGCCGCAGCGCACAGACCACGCCGATGGTGAGTGGATTTTGCGGCGACGCATCGCGCTCCGTCTTCCGAGGCTCGAAGGCATCCAGATCCACGCCGTTATAACAGAGCCGAATCCGCGCGCTCGGAACGCTTTCGTTGTTCCGCAGGTGGCGGCCTACAAATTCGCAGTTCACCACAATTGCGTCGGACATACGATCGGTCATACGAATCCAGCGCAGGTATTTGCGCGGTATTAACGAACGATGGGACCGCTGGCTGGACACCACCACCGCGCGCGTCAGCCAGCGCGCAACGGGAACGGCGAACAGCGTCGTTGGATAATCGAAGGTGTGCACCAGCCGGATGCCTTGCTGCCGGATGTAGTCCGCGAGCCTCCAGGCTTGGGAAATCGCCCCGAACGACGTGAACGCGTCCACCGGAAAGTGGACGATCGGCACACCCCTGGCGGCGAGCTCCGCGTTGCGGATCCCCTGCGGGCGAAAGCATGCAACGTGCGGGACAAATCGCGAACGATCCAGCGTCTTCGCAATCTCGGTCATCTGGCGTTCGCTGCCCCCGAGATCCAGCTCGCGGGCCAGCAACAACACCGGCCAAGCCATCGAGTTGCCTAAAGGCTTAGTTTATCGCGCCGCACTCCCCAACCCGCTGCCGGACCATCCGCGGCTTACTTGTAAAAAAGTTGTAAACATCTCGCCAAACTTAACCATTTCACAGACCGGTGCGGCCGCCTTCTGCTAAAGTTTCGACAAGGTCGGCATGGAAACTATTCTGGTGATCGATGACGACCAGTGCCTGCGCGACACACTGTGCGTCATGCTGGAGCGCGAGGGGTTTGAGGCTGTGCTGGCCGATGACGGCGACTCCGGTTTCGAGCGCGCCATCACACTGAAGCCCCAGCTGATCCTGCTCGACCTGCGCATGCGCCGCTGGAGCGGAGCCGAATTCTGCAAGCAACTACGCGCCTACGGAATGACCACGCCGCTCATCGTGTTGAGCGCAGCCGCGCGTGAGATCGACAAAGTGCAGCTCCTTGAAATCGGCGCCGACGACTACATGGTGAAGCCGTTCGGCGTGCGCGAATTGCTGGCCCGCATCCGCGCCGTGCTGCGCCGCACGTCCCCTGAAGACACCAAAGTGCTCGAGTTCGGGCAAGTGGAAGTGGACCTCACGCGGCGCATCGTCCAGCGCTCGGGCCGGGAACTGAAGCTCACCCGCGCCGAGTATAATCTGCTGACGTATTTCCTCCAAAATCCCGACCGCGTGCTGACGCGCAAAACCATCTTGAATTCGGTCTGGGGATACGATTATTGCCCGAATACACGCACTGTGGACGCACACGTGGTGCGGCTGCGCCAGAAGCTGGAGCCCGAAGCGGCCAGGCCACGCCACTTCCTCACCGTGCATGGCGTAGGTTACCGCTTCCTGCCAACTCCCGGCTAAGACTTTTCTCCCGCTGCCCGATAAGCCAGGCGTCAGGAGAATTTCATGATCAACAGCGTGACCAGCAATGCGCAAACCGCGCAAGTGCAGCAAACCCAGCAGCACCAGCAGCAAAATATCCAAACACAGAAGAAGAACGAGCCAGACCCGCAAGACTCGGTGGTGCTCAGTAAGCAAGCTTCCGGATCGACGGACGTCAATCACAACAGCGAGAGCCACTGATATCAGCGATAGTGATCGGGTCGATCGCCAGGGGCTGCCGCAGCCGAGGGTGGCCCCAACTTTGCTCGGCATAGCAACCACTCCAGCGGCTAGATCCTACTCATAGCGCAGAGCTTCCACCGGCGCGATCGATGTTGCCGCTTTGGCTGGATACAAGGTCGCGATCAAGCTCACAAATATGGCCGCGATGGCGATCCAGATGGCGTCTTCCCAGCGCGGATTGAAGGGAACATAGCTCAGGGAATATACATCTTCGTTTAATCGGAGCCAGCGGTAATGATCGGCGAGAATCGAGAGCGAATAGCCGAGCGTCAGGCCGATGGCGGTTCCCACGGCTCCGATCAGCACACCCTGCAGCATGAAGATACGCCGGATCTGACGATGCGTGGCGCCCATGGACATCAGCACCGCGATATCGCGGTTCTTTTCCATCACCATCATGATCAGCGTGATCAGGATATTGAGAGCAGCCACAATTCCGATCAGGCTAATGGTGACGATGGTGACTTTGCGCTCGGTGGCGAGAGCGTCCAGGATCTGGTGATACTGCTCCATCCAAGTGTTCGCCACGAGCGTTGGGCCCGAGATCTTTTCAGCCTGCCTGGCTACTTCCGGGGCCTGGTAGATATCGTCCAGATGCAGCTCGATGGAATTGACCACGTTGCCCTCGCTGAAGATCACTTGCGCGGAAGCGAGAGAGGTGAAGGCCCAGTAGGAGTCCACCTCATAGAAGCCCGATTCAAAAATACCCACCACGCGGTATCGAAATGGCTGGGGAATGCGCAGCTCCGGTCCGGAAAATTCGGGCCGGGAGGAAATGATGCTTACCACGCTGTTGAGCAGCATGCCGGTGCTTTGCGCCAGTTTGGAACCAAGGATAATGCCGGGCAATCCACTGGTGTCTTTTAGCCTTTCAAACGATCCTTGCTTCAAATGTTTCAGCATGTCCGGAGGGTCGTCCAGCGGAATGCCTTTGATTTCCGCGCCTCCGGCCTGAAGCGGGCCGAGCAGCAGAACCGTACCGTAGAGGTTGGGCGCCACGCTGACCACGTGCGGGAGCTGGCGCAACTTTGGATCGAGAGCGCGCCAGGTGTCAATTCCATTGCTCGGATCTTTTTCCAAAATCATGACGTGAGCCGTGGCGCCCAGCAAGCTGCGCTGCAGCGTATCGCGAAATCCATTGTTGATCGCGATGCCGATGACCAGCGCGGCCACTCCGGCCGCGACGCCGGCGATCGAAATTACGGTAATCACCGAAATGACCGCCTGCTTGCGCTTGGCGCGCAAATAGCGGCTGGCGATGAAGAGCTCGAAGGTCTGTGCGCTCATCCGGCTATTCGATTGGACGCAGGAGAGGAAACAAAATTACGTCGCGAATGGAGCGCGAATTGGTCAGAATCATAGTGAGCCGGTCGATGCCGATGCCTTCACCACCGGTGGGCGGCAGGCCGTAGGACAGCGCTCGGACGTAATCCTCATCCATTTGATGCGCCTCCGTGTCGCCCTTTTCGCGCATGGCGAGCTGCGCTTCGAAGCGGCGGCGCTGCTCGCGCGGATCGTTCAGTTCGGTGAAGGCGTTACCGATTTCCATGCCTGCCGCAAAGATTTCGAAACGCTCCACAAATTCCGGATCGTCCGGTTTGTTCTTGGAAAGGGGCGAGATTTCGACCGGATAATCGTAGATCATGGTCGGCTCAAATAGGTTCGGCTCGACGTCGCGCTCGAAAGCTTCCACCAACGCAAGGCCTTTGAGGCTCGGATCGCCGACCACTTCGCGCATGGAATGCCGGCGGATATTGCCAAAATCCAGCCTCCGTCCTTGATACTCCACTTCGGTACCGCCGGTGGCGTCGATGGCGGCCTGACGTAACAGGTCCGCGGAGAGATCCATCATGCCGTGATAGTCCGTGTAGGCCTGATAAAACTCCAGCATGGTGAACTCCGGATTGTGGCGCGGCGAGATACCTTCGTTGCGGAAATTGCGGTTGATCTCGTAGACGCGTTCCAAGCCGCCCACCACCAGGCGCTTCAAATACAACTCAGGCGCGATGCGCAGATACAGATCGATGTCGAGCGTGTTGTGATGCGTGGTAAACGGCCGGGCAGCGGCGCCGCCGTAGATGGACTGCAGCATCGGCGTCTCCACTTCCAGGAAGCCGCGCGCTTCCAGCTCCCTGCGCAGCGAAGAGACGATTTTCGCGCGCGTGACAAACACCTTGCGCACTTCGGGATTGGAGATCAGATCGAGATAGCGCTGGCGGTAACGCGTCTCCACGTCTTCCAGGCCATGCCATTTCTCGGGCATCGTAAGCAGCGTTTTCGCGAGGAAATACAGGCGCTCGACGTGAACGCTCAATTCGTTGGTCTTGGTGCGGAACAGGTAGCCTTCCACGCCAATCAGGTCGCCCAGATCGAGCAGTTGATAGAGCGCATACTCCTTTTCGCTGAGCGCATCCTTGCGCACGTAGATCTGAAGCTGCTCGCCATTCTGCATCAAGTGAGCGAAGCCGGCCTTGCCCATGCGGCGAACGGTCATGACACGGCCGGCCACGCGAACCT
Organism: Bryobacteraceae bacterium; assembly: GCA_050010415.1. Classification (GTDB taxonomy): domain Bacteria; phylum Acidobacteriota; class Terriglobia; order Bryobacterales; family Bryobacteraceae; genus Palsa-89. Next base: position 6,081 of record JBEKLB010000191.1, read on the forward strand.
GTACGCGTGGCTCTAGCTGTTCAGCAGGCTTTTCGGCGTATTCGGCCAGGACTTGCGGAATGGTGTGGGTGAAATCAAACCGGTGGCCATACGGCTGGAAGCCGAGCGCTTCAATTTCGGCGATGCGTTGGACACGCTGCTCGTACAAATCGTCTTCGAGAGACATTCTTCACTATGCCACAAGTATAATTGACCGGCGGTCTAATCGAGGTCGAAAGCAGTTTCGTAATTCCGCTTCAGGCTCGGGTCCTGGTCCTCTTTGCGCAGGAAGCAATTGCCGATCGCCAGCGTTTCGATTTCCGTTCCCATGAAGCAGTGGAAAGCGTCTTCGGGTGTGCAGACGATGGGCTCGCCGCGCACATTGAAGCTGGTATTCACGATAACGGGACAACCGGTGCGCTGTTCGAAAGCCGAGATCAATGCATGGTAACGAGGATTGGTTTCTCGATGCACAGTCTGGATGCGAGCGGAATAATCGACGTGGGTGACGGCGGGAATATCGGAGCGCGGGATGTTGAGCTTCGCGATGCCGAAGAGGTTCCGCTCTTCTTCCGACATGGCACGGCGGCGACGCTCCACGACGTCCGCCACCAGCAGCATGTAGGGGCTGTCGCTGTCGAGTTCGAAATAATCGCCCACGCGTTCGCGCAGCACGGACGGCGCAAAAGGCCGGAATGACTCGCGATACTTCACTTTGAGATTGAGCACGCTCTGCATGGAGGGCGACCGGGCATCGCCCAAAATGGAACGGGCGCCGAGCGCGCGAGGGCCAAATTCCATGCGTCCCTGAAACCATCCGAGCGCTTTTCCTTCGGCCAATGCGTCCGCCGATTTTGCGGTAAGTTCGCACTCGCACAGCGTTTGGAATCGTGCGCCGGCGGTGCGAAGGCGCTGCTCGATTTCGTCCTGCGAAAATTGGGGGCCGAGGTAAGCCCCATGCATGCTGTCGTGGCAGGCGTTGGCGGTTCGCGGCTGATTGTGGAATTGGTAATGTGCGGCGAGCGCGGCGCCAAGTGCGCCTCCGGCATCGCCCGACGCGGGCTGAATCCAAATGTTTTTGAAATGGCCGTCGCGCAGCACCTTGCCGTTGGCCACGCAGTTCAGCGCCACGCCGCCGGCCAGGCAGAGATTGGGAACTCCGGTTTCGGCTGCGAGCGATCGCGTTAGACGAAGGATTACTTCTTCGAGTGCGGCTTGGATGGATGCGGCGATATCCATGTGTTGCTGGGTGAGCGGCTCGGACGGCTTGCGCGGCGGAAAACCGAAGAGTCGATGAAAACGAGCATTGGTCATCGTCAGACCGGCGCAGTAATTGAAATAGTCCAGATTGAGATGGAAGGAGCCATCGGGTTTCAGGTCGATCAAGTGATCGAAGATTTGTTTGGTGAACTTCGGCTCGCCGTAGGGCGCCAGGCCCATCAGTTTGTATTCGCCGGAATTGACCTTGAAGCCCGTATAGTAAGTGAACGCCGAATAGAGCAGCCCGAGCGAATGAGGAAAGTGGATCTCTTTCAGGATCTCCAGACGATTGCCGCGGCCATGAGCGACCGAAGTTGTCGCCCATTCGCCGACCCCATCCATGGTCAGGACGATAGCCTCTTCAAACGGCGACGGAAAGAACGCGCTGGCGGCATGGCTCAAGTGGTGTTCGGTGAAACCAAGCTTGGCGGCCCAGTCGACGTCGGTAGAAAGGTCTTTGAGACGGGCCTGGAGCAGATCCTTCTGGAAGAGCTTTTCGCGAATCCACAACGGCACTGCCATGCGGAAGGAGGAATATCCGGAAGGCGCGAACATCAGATACGTTTCGAGTAAGCGCTCGAATTTTAGAAATGGCTTGTCATAAAAGACGACGGAATCGAGAGCTTCGGGACTGAATCCGCCAGCTTCCAGGCAATAGCGGACGGCGTTGGCGGGGAAACGTGCGTCGTGCTTCTTGCGGCTGAACCGCTCTTCCTGAGCAGCCGCGACGATCTCACCGTCCACCACCAGCGCGGCCGCGCTGTCGTGATAGAACGCTGAGATGCCCAGAATGTTCATGGGGCTAGAACAGGGTGTAGATGAAGGGCGCGACGGCTGAAATCTTGGTGAGGATCAGCAGACCGCCCAGGACGATCATCATCAGAAAAATGGGCAGCAACCAGAATTTCTTCCGCTCGCGCATAAAGGACCAAAGCTCGATTAATGTGGACACGGCTGTTCCCTCAAGATGACCTCCTAAAACTGCCTCGACATGCTTTCGGGCCGCGGGCCCGGAGGTTGCCTTGGAATCCAATAGCTGGGCGCTCCAGGATCGGGCCGCAAGCGGAGGAAATCCTTCCCCATCCGGCGCAGCACCCAACCGAACGGCGCAAAGACGAGATAAAACAAGATGCCGAGGACCAGTGGATTGACAACTGCGTGCAGCAGCGAACCGAGACCAGTCCAAGCGCGGTTCAATGGCGCGAGCAGTTTCGGCGCGGCCAGCGCAGCCACGAGAAATAGGACGCTGAACTGCAAGGGCCAACGGCGCATGGAATGCCCCCGCAACAGAGGGAGCAGCGCGATGAGTGCAAAGACCGCGGCGAAGACCAGTCCGAAGGTCCGGTTGGAGGAAGACTCCACGGCGTCCTCCGGTACCGGACTCAGGACGGCGCTGAGCGCGGCGCGATCAGAGTTTGCCGGCGCGCTCATTGTTTCCTCCTACGGCTAGGGGCAGCGGCTCAATCCACTGCGCCAGCAAGCGATTCAATTGCTCATTGGGATGCCCGTCCGATAGCCGCAAGCGTTTGTCCTTCATTTCCGGGCGGTCACAATCGATGAAGCGGATGCCGCGCGATCGAACAAATGCCAGATAATCCTGGCGCTGTTCGGGCGCCATATCGAACAGGATCACGGTGAACTTTCCGCCCGCTGCCTGTACGGTTTCGTTCATTTTCTGGAGCAAAGCTTGGGTAATCGCGCGCTTGTTGTGCGCCCGCGGATAGGATGCGATGCGCTCCACATAATCCTGCGCGAGAGCGGCGGTGCGCAGCCAGCGGCTCACCGGCCATACCATTTCGCCCGGCGACAATTGCGCGCGCAGTGTGCCTTGACTCAGGTCCGCATATGGGAAGAACAAACCGGGCGGAGGCTGTTTCACGATTCGAATCCAATCGGGTTCGGCGACATTCCGGCCCTCGTGAAAACTATTGAACAGATAAAAGACCGAGCATGGGCCGCGGACGTATTTGGCAATCGCAAGACGGATCGCCAGGTACGACTGGTAGGTTCCATAATCGGCCGTGCCGAAATTGGAAATCGCCAGCTCGGGATGGTTCTTCTGCACCAGCCACGCGAACGTTTGTTGGTTCGAAAGCCCGAAACCTTGCACGTAAGAATCGCCGAAGAAGAGCACTTGGGGGCTGGTGGCCGGATCCCGAGCACCCTCCCGATCGGACGTTGCGCGGCGGCCCTGGCTCCAGTTTGTGTAGCGGAAGGGAGTGTTGCGTTCGGGATCCACCAGGTCGAACTTGCCTTCGCGGTTCCTCCATCCCAGATCGGGATCGGGGGCATATTCGGAATCGTCGCGAGAGATGTGGAGCGTCTGCCACCAACTTGGGTAGCCGCCAAACCAAAGAATACCCTCCGCGCCTGCGAGGCCGATGGTCAGAGCGATCAAGCGGGCGGCGATGACGATAGAGCGCCTAGGTTGTTTTGGGGATTCCGCCACTGCACGGAATATCGACCGAGATCATTGAAAGCATTAGGGATTGGGGAGGCGATGTCCTCCTGGACCTCGCTGGGGTTGGAGCTGGAAGGGTGAATGTCAGGTGAGTCAACGGTTCAGCGCTTTTTCGATGGTGGCCATCGCGAGGAACAGTTTGTCGGGGTGACCGGGGAGCGACTGGAATTCATGATGGCGATAGAAGGCCAGAGCACCTTCGTCAAGGGCTTCCACGACGACTCCGATGGAACCCACTTCCGCCGTGGCTTTCCAACTGCGATGAACAGCGTCCGTGAGCAGAAAACGGCCGAGTTTCTGCCCGCGATGGGAACTGGCCACAGCCAACCGGCCCAACATTGTGGCTGGGAGGCGAGGATAGCGGGGAAGCTTTTTCGCGACCGCGTCAGGCAGTTCGCTGAGATGGATGCTGTACGCTGAGAGCGTATAGTAGCCGACGATGGAGCCGTTCTTGTCCAGCATGACGAACGGCGCGGCGGCCTTTCGGCGAGAGTCCTGACCGGCCTGTTGATGTAGATAGCGATCCAACTCTGGGACACCCGAATGGAAGGCGAGCCGGTCGTGGGAGGAGTTCAGAGGTTCTACGACGTATTCGAGGCGCGATGCGCCGGTCACCGCGAGGCAGTCTTTTGCCGGTAATCACGCGCGGCACGGCGCAGGACGCGACCGGGATTCGGCGGGTTCAGGACGAGGTCTACAAAAGCCTCGGTCTCGCGAGCGGTAAGAACCAGGCTGGCGCGACGTTCTATGGTTCGCTCAGCGGCAATTTCGGCGCTGTGGAGGACGAAGTCAGTCATCGAGCGGCCCTCAAGGTCTGCGGCGCGTTGAATGAGCAGCTTTTGCTCCGCGTTGAGGCGGGCGTCGAAGCGGTAGGTTTTGGATTTGGGCGCAGGCACAAGGCTCCCTCCAAATATACTGTACGGTACATCTCCGTACAGAGTCAACGTGCTGGAGGAGCGCCACTTAGACCGACGTGGTTTCGGCCACCTGGCCGGCGTAGCGGCGGTCGACGTAATTGTTAAGAATTTCGATAAATTCCGCCACAATGCGGTCGCCGCGCAGCGTGCAGGAGAGCTTGCCATCGATGTAGACGGGCGCCACCGGCTCCTCGAAGGTGCCGGGCAATGAGATGCCGATGTGCGAGTGCTTGGATTCGCCGGGGCCATTGACCACGCAGCCCATCACCGCCACCTTCATCTCCTCGACTCCGGCGTAGCGCTCCTTCCAGTTGGGCATCTGGTCTCGCAGATAATTCTGGATCTGATCGGCCATGTCCTGGAAGAATGTGCTGGTGGTGCGGCCGCAGCCGGGGCAGGCGGTGACCTGCGGAGTGAAATGGCGAAGCCCGAGGACTTGCAGGATCTGCTGCGAGACGATCACTTCTTCGGTGCGGTCGCCGTTGGGGAGCGGAGTAAGCGACGCGCGAATGGTGTCGCCGATGCCTTCCTGCAACAGCACCGACAGCGCAGCAGTAGTGGCGACAATGCCTTTCGATCCGAGGCCGGCTTCAGTGAGCCCGAGGTGCAGGGCATAATCGCACTGGGCGGCCAGCTTGCGGTAGACCATGATGAGATCCTGGACGCCCGAGACTTTGGCGCTGAGGATGATCTTGTCGCGGCCGAGCCCATAGCTTTCGGCGGCCTGCGCGGCCAGCAGACCGCTGGCGACGATCGCGTTCATGGTGACTTCCATCGCGTCCAGCGGCTCGGCGAGGCGCGAATTTTCGTCCATCATGCGCGTGAGAAGCGCTCCATCGAGCGACCCCCAGTTGACGCCGATGCGCACCGGCCGATTGTGCTCGATGGCCACTTCGATCATGGTGCGGAAGTTGTCGTCGTGCTTCTTGCCGATGTTGACGTTACCAGGATTGATGCGGTATTTGGCGAGGGCGCGGGCGCAGTCGGGGTACTTCTTCAGGAGGATGTGACCGTTATAGTGGAAGTCGCCGATGATGGGGACGCGGACGCCGAATTTGTCGAGAGTGTCGACGATTTTTGGGACGGCCTGAGCGGCGGTTTCGGTGTTTACGGTGACGCGTACCAGCTCGGAGCCGGCCTGGGCGAGCGCCATCACCTGGTTTACCGTAGCGGCGGTGTCGGCGGTGTCTGTATTGGTCATGGACTGGACCACGATGGGGTGGTCGCCGCCCACCCAAACGTCGCCGATTTTGACGGGCACAGAAGTGCGCCGAGGAAGTGCAGCCATTCAGCCTCCGTGAAAATTACATTGTAGCGTGTGGGATATGCTGATGAGACGTATGGGGCTGAGATGGACGTGTGCTGTACTGCTTGGGGTGGTGAGCGCTGCTGCGCAGCAAAGTCCTGGAAGCATCACCGGGACAGTCGTGGATATGGAGGGCGCTGTAATAGCTAACGCCACTGTCACGATTGTCGGTCCAGTGTCGCTTGGGACCAAAAGTAGGGAGATGGGGGAGTTCGTCT
>JBEKLB010000192.1:0-12177 GCA_050010415.1 Bryobacteraceae bacterium
TCGGTGACATGTCTGCGCCGGATCTGGAAAGTACAGCGATTCTCCTGGTGGATGACATCCATGCTGCATCTTTTTCCCGGCGGCGACGGGTTCGACCATCGGCGCCAGATTGCGGAGCTGGATTACATCACCAGTTCCCGAGCCGGGATGACGAGCCTGGCGGAGAATTATGTGGGGCTGCCGCTGGAATAGGCCGTGGCTCAGTATAATGCGAAAGAGGCCGTTATGTCCTACCGCCTGCTCCTGATTTGCGCCGCTGCGACGCTTTTCGCCGCCGACAAGAAGCTTCCCATCGACGAGACGTCCAACGATCAGCTGGCTATTTCAGTTTCGGCGCCGCTCGATAAAGATCAGATCAAGCAGGAGCTGGGGTCCGACCTGGGCGACGACATTGTCGCGATCCGGCTGACTGCGCGGCCGGTGAGCGACAAACCGGTTCGGCTAAGCCTGGATGACTTCCTGCTGATCTCGGGCAAAGACGGCCAGCGCTCGCAACCTTTCGCGCCGGGGCAACTGGCCGGATCGGATAGCCTGACGATGACGCCTAACGGAGCGCGCCGGGGACTGGGGGATCATTCGCACCGGCCGAGCATCGGATTGGGCGGGATCGGAATCGGCTCGCCAGGCACACCCCCGCCCGCCCCGGATCTGAAAGCGGAGGAAACGCGTAGCGAAAAAGAGAATCCGCTGCTGGCCGCGCTCACCGCGAAGACCTTGCCCGAAAAGGAAATCACAGAGCCGACTTCAGGTTTGTTATTTTTTCAGATCGTGGGAAAAGTGAAAGCGAAGGATCTGGAATTGCACTACAAAGGACCGGCTGGTCCGATGGCCCTGCGATTCAGGCCGGAGAAATAGACCGGCCCGGCAAGCCACCCCGAGACGAAGGGTTTCCCTGTTTGTAGTGGTATATTCTGTATCTGAATCTCAACGCCTTAGGGAGAAGCATTGTACAAAGCGAAGATAACCGCGCTCGGCTGCTACACGCCGCCTGGAGTGCTCACGAATCAGGATTTAGAACAGATGGTGGACACCAACAACGAGTGGATCGTCCAGCGCGTCGGCATCCTGCAGCGGCACATCGCGCCGCCGGAGATAGCAACCTCCGATATGGCGGTGGAAGCGGCGAAAATTGCGCTCGAGCAGCGCGGGATTGATGCATCTGAAGTGGATGCGATTCTGGTGTGCACAGTAACGCCCGACATGCTGTTTCCGTCCACGGCCTGCCTGGTGCAGGACCGGCTGGGTGCAAAGCGAGCCTGGGGCTTCGATCTGGTGGCGGCGTGTTCGGGTTTCATCTACGGATTGACTACGGCCGCGCATCTGGTCTCGGCAGGCTCCCACAAGAAGGTGCTGGTGATTGGCTCCGACACGATGTCGCGCATCATCGATTACACCGATCGTTCGACGTGCATTCTGTTTGGCGATGGCGCCGGAGCGATGCTGGTGGAACCGACTGAAGACGGCGAAACCGGGTTCATCGATTTCGTCAATCAGATCGACGGCTCGGGCGGCGACTATTTGAAGCAACCGGCGGGTGGAAGCCGCATGCCAGCCAGCGCCGAGACCGTGGCCCAAAGGCTGCATTACGTGAAGCAAGATGGCGCGCAGGTGTTCAAATACGCGGTCCGCAAGATGGAAGAATGTTCGCGCGCGCTGTTGGAGCGCAATCATCTAGGAATAGAAGACGTGGGCGTGATGATTCCGCATCAGGCCAACCGGCGCATTATCGCGGCCACGGCGGAGCGGCTAGGCATCAACTGCGATCGGGTGGTCATCAATATCGATCAGTACGGAAACACTACAGGCGCGACCATTCCCCTGGCGACACGCGACGCGCTGAGCGGCGGGAAGCTCAAGAAGGGGGATCTGGTGCTGTTCGCCGCGGTGGGCGCCGGTTATACGGTGGGCGCGAACCTGTGGCGCTGGCAGATGTAGAGATGGATACGCGAAAGGCTTTAGTGTTTGGATGCCGCGGCCAGCTGGGCATGGAACTGGTGACTGTGCTCGCGCAACGCGGCTATCAGGTGACGGGGTTAGACCGTTCGCAGGTGGATATCGGGGATAACGCGCAAGTGGAGCAAGCTTTCGCGCGCGAAGATCCCGCGATTGTCATCAACGCGGCCGCGTACAATCACGTGGACGTCGCCGAGAAGGAGCCGGCGCCCGCGATGCTGGCCAATGGATTGGCGGTGCGCAATCTGGCGATGTGCTGCCGGCAATACGACGCGAAGTTCGTGCATTTTTCGACCGACTACGTGTTCGACGGTACGGCCGGCCGCGCGTACATCGAGGAAGATGCAACGCACCCGCTGGGCGCTTACGCGGTTTCGAAGCTGGCCGGCGAGCTTTACGCGCAGGCCTACCTGGATCATCCGTTGATCATCCGCACTTCGGGCGTGTTTGGCCCGGGTGGGCTGAAGACGGCGCGCGGCAATTTCATCGAGTTGATGTTGCGGCTTGCGGCCAATCAGGAAAGCGGCCCGAATCCACAGCCCATTCGGGTGGTGGACGATCACGTAGCGTCCCCGACTTACTCGCCGCTGCTGGCCGCGCGTTCCGTGGATATCCTGGATCGCGGTCTGACTGGAGTGTTCCACATTGGCGGCGGCCAGGCGATCTCGTGGTTTGATTATGCCAGCATGATTTTTCGAATCGCCGGAGCGAATCCTGAAGTGAAACCCACCAGCGAGCGCGAATTCCGGACCGCCGCGCGCCGGCCCAAGCACTCCGCGCTGTCGAACGCGAAGATGGAACGCTCGGGGATCGAACCGTTTCCGCCACTCGAGACCGCGGTGCAAATGTATATGGAAGCGCGAGCGCGACAGCATGCGACGATGAAATCGGGAGGCTGAATGGCTGCGAAGAAATTACTGATGCTGGTGGGCGACTACGTGGAAGACTACGAAGTGATGGTGCCGTTCCAGGCGCTGCTCATGGTGGGACACACGGTTCACGCAGTTTGTCCCAACAAGCGGGCCGGCGATTCGGTGCGCACCGCCATCCACGATTTCGAGGGCGACCAAACCTACAGCGAGAAGCGCGGCCACAATTTCACTTTGAACGCAACCTTCGACGACATCCGGCCGGAGAGCTACGACGCGCTGGTGGTTCCCGGCGGGCGCGCCCCCGAGTATATCCGCCTCAACGCGCGGGTGCTCGAAATCGTGCGGCACTTCGCCAGCGCCGACAAACCGATCGCGGCCATCTGCCACGCCGCGCAATTGCTGGCTGCCGCGGATGTGCTGCAGGGCAAGACTTGCAGTTGCTACCCAGCCGTGGGACCGGACGTAACACGCGCGGGAGGCACGTTCGTGGATGTTGCGATGGATCAAGCGCACACCTGCGGGAAGCTGGTGACGGCGCCTGCGTGGCCCGCGCATCCGGCCTGGCTCGCGCAGTTCCTCAAGGTGCTGGGAACGCGCATCGAGTTATAGAGCCGTCGACGTCTCCCAGATGATCAACGGTCGAACAGACTCCGTGCGGGTTTGTAGGTTTATGCTACCCTGCATATTTCCTGCAATCTTCCGGGAGGATTGGTGCGCTGGTATTACCGAAAACTTCCTGACGGCCTGGTGATCGCGCAAGCGCGTCCGGAATTCGCCGTGCAACTGGAAGAATTGCAGCGCACTTGCTTCCCTACGCTGGCTGAAGAAGAGCGCTTCAAGAGCTACCACTACCTCAAACACATGGAGCTGTTCGACAGCGGACAGTTCGTGGCTTTGGATGGCGATCGGGTGATCGGCGCGAGCAGCACGCTGCGTCTGGACTTCGACTTCGAGCATGTGGATCATACCTTCGGCGAAATCATCCAGGGCGGCTGGCTTACTTCGCACCAGCCGAACGGCGCATGGCTTTACGGGGCAGACCTCAGTGTGCGCCCTGAGTACCGGGGACGAGGAATCGCCACCGCTCTGTACGCCGCGCGGCAAGAAGTGGTTTGGCGGCTCGGGCTCAAGGGACAGGTGACCGCAGGGATGATTCCCGGTTACGGCGCTGTCAAAGAGAAGATGACGGCCCAGGAATACTACGCAGGCGTGCTTTCAGGCCAGATCCGCGACTCTACGCTGTCGATGCAGATGAATGCTGGATTTGAGGCGCGCGGCCTGCTGGAGAATTATCTCAACGATCCGGTCTGCGACAACTACAGTGTCCTGCTGGTGCTGGACGCAACGAAGAACGTAAAAGGCGCAGACAGAAAGAACGCTATGTCTTATATTCGATTGAACACTGAGATACCCGGCCCAAAAGCCAAGCAATTCCTGGCCCGGCGCGCCGCGGCAGTTCCCTCTGGACTTGCCAAAGCCACCGACGTGGTGGTGGAACGCGCTGAAGGCTCGCTGGTCTTTGACGTGGATGGCAACACGCTGATCGATATGGCGGGCGGCATCGGAATGCTTGCGGTGGGCCATTCGCCCGCGCCGGTGGTGGAGGCGATCCAGAAACAGGCGGAGAAGTTCATTCATCCCTGCTCGCTGGTGGCCACCTATGAGCCGTATATTGCGCTCGCGGAATTGTTGAATGAAGTGACGCCGGGAGATTTCCCAAAGAAGACGCTGTTTGCGAATAGCGGGGCGGAGGCGATCGAGAATGCGGTGAAGCTGGCGCGCAAATATACGGGCAGATCCACCGTGATTTGTTTCGAAGGCGGCTATCATGGCCGTACCCTGCTGACTCTGAGCCTGACCAGCAAGTACGGCCTTTTCAAGAGCGGCTTCGGCCCCTTCGCACCAGAGATTGTGCGGTTGCCGATCCCCAACACTTATCGCACGCCGGCGGGCATGACGGAGGAGCAGTACGTCGATTTTGGCATCCAGCAGTTGGAGCACGCTTTCACCGCGCAAGTAGATCCGTCGGCCGTTGCCGCGATCTTGATTGAGCCCGTTCAAGGCGAGGCTGGTTTCCTGCCGGTGCCTCCGCGATTTCTGAAACGCATTCGTGAATTGAGCGAGCGGCACGGCATCGTGATGATTGCCGACGAGGTGCAGTGCGGATCGGGACGAACCGGCCGCATGTTCGCTGTAGAGCACCATGGCATTGTGCCCGATATGATCGCGTCCGCCAAATCGCTGGGAGCGGGCATGCCGATCGGAGCGGTAACGGGGCGGGCAGAAATCATGGACTCGGCGCACCTGGGAGGCGTGGGCAGCACTTACGGCGGCAGTCCGGTGGCGTGTGTGGCGGCGATTGAGGCGCTCAAAATGATCCGGCAGCCGGAATTTCTGGCGCATGCCAATCGCCTGGGAGTGGTGATGCGCGAGGTTCTGGAAGGTTGGAAGCGGCAGTGGCCCGTGGTGGGCGATGTGCGCGGCCTGGGTCCCATGCTATTGGTGGAACTGGTGACGGACCGGGAGACTAAAACGCCGCTGGCTGCCGCAGACACGCTGACCGTGGTGCGCCACGCGGTAGCCAATGGCGTGCTGCTGATTCGGGCCGGATTGTTCAGCAATTGTATCCGTTTTCTGCCGCCATTGAATATGCCGGAGGCCATGCTGCGCGAGGCGCTGGCCGTGGTGGGTCGCGCAATCGAGGCGACTGTAACGGCAGACCAGCTGCATGCGGTTGCTCCGCGATAACGGTACTGTCACGCTCAGCGAAACGGGTGGCATCGGCGAATCGTCATCGCTTTGAGCATCACGTGGCTGCTCGATGGTCTGGAAACCATGCTGGGACATGTCCCCCCTGACCTAATCCTATGTCAAGCCCGCTGCTTCCCTTCTCTGCATTGCTTTGCGATGGGCTCGCCTCGAGCGAGACTCCCGCTATTTACCAGCCTTTTTAAGCGCAGCCTTAATTGTTGCAAGTGGCAGCAGGAGAGATAACGGTGCATCCAGCAACGGCACCGCGCCATAGCTCGCGTACCATCCGGCCACCTTTTCATTCTCGGCGTCGATGACAAGCACGACGCCGCCCACCTCAGCCGCCACCATCAGGCAGCGTCTACCGGCCGCAAGCAAGAGTTGTCCGCCAATTCCCTGCCCTTGCAGCTTTCGATCCACAGCCACCCGCGCCAGGCGGAAGCCCGGAATGTCGTGACGGGCCAATCCGCGTCTTACAATCTCGGGCGTTCTGGCATATTCAACCGAAGCAGGGCTCAGGCTGTAGAAACCGAGGATGGTTTTATTGTTCTCATCGTCAATCGCAAGGAAGGTTTTCGCGCCGCCGAGATCGTGGCTCTTTCGGGCGTAACGGCGCAGGAACTCATTCAGCGCCTCTTCTCCGCAGTCGAACGCGTCTCGATCATGTTTCTTGCTGATCGCCTCTTCATGCCATGAGGCCACGATTACGACCGCTTTGGCAGCGCCCGCCCGGCGGCCAGTAATTTCGCATTCGGCTTGGGGGGATTTTCCAGCAGATCGAGAACGCGCAAGCTATCCCGCCCGGACAGTTTGACATGATCCGCCTCCTCGATAACGGCCTTGGCCGCAAGCAAGGCGTGACGAAGGACAAAATCTGTCAGGTCAGTATGGTTCAGCGCGACAGCGCGCAAGAGCAGCGCTTTTTCCTCAGCTCGAATTCGCAACTGCATCCGGCTGTTGTCCTCAACGGCGATTCTCGGCATAGTAGCGACTCCTGTTTAAATCCCTGTACACATTCAAATAGTACACCATTTGAGTGTCTGCGGCGGCGGTGATGGTGGGTGCTGCGGCGATGGAATGGAGATACGGCGTGGCAGCAGAACGGAAACCGCTGGAGTCCGTTACCGCGCCGCTTTCGAGCCGCTGACGGCGGGAGTTATTGAACGGCCAGAGTAATGGGTGCTGACGAAGTCACGGTTCCGATGGCTAGCTGGACGGGCACCGCGGAGCCGGGCGACAATCCGGCGGGAACTTGCGCGTTCACCTGCAAGACGCCGGAGACTAATCCAGGAGCCGCGCCTTGGTAGTTCAGCAGGCAGGGCAGGCCGCCGATGGTGACCGAGACCGGCGCGTTCGGCACCGGCAATGGCGCGGAGGCGAGGATTCCATCGACGCTCGCGGGCGTGGTTACTCCGGCGCCTGTAGCGAAGATGCTCACCCAATCACCGCGCAAGGCCGGGTTCAAGGCGGAGTTCACGCTTCCGTCGCGTGCATTCAAAATCGCACCCTGACCTTGGCCGGAGCCGGCGATGCTGAAGATGCCGGGTACGGCGGCGGCCACTTGCACCGGTATAGTGTTCGAGCGCACGCCCAAGTACTCCACCTGGAGCTGGGTAACGGATTGTCCAGCGACGGAAAAAGGAACCACCGCGTTCACCTGTCCGGCGGAGGCATAGAGCAGAGGCGCGGGCACACCGTCGAAAAGAACTTGTAAACCTTCGAGCGAATTGGCCACTAAGCGCGGGTTGGTGAGAGCGAGCGAAGCCGGCGTGGGAGGGCCGATTGCCGTACCGAACAGCGAAACGATTTCTCCCGGAGCCACCGGGCCGGATTGAAACGTCGCGCCGCTCACAACGGCCGCGACGATGGGAGCCGTATTGGCCAGGCGCAATAGCGCCGCGCCGTAGCCGGGAATGGTTACCTGCATCTGCGCGGCCGGCGAGACCGGTTGAAGCACTGGACCACCGGGCGGCGTTGCAGCGTCGAGCGTGACTAACGTTGCGGAAGTGAAGTTGGGGAGGGCCGAAAGGTCGAGCGCGAAAGTGCGGGACACACCGGCGCCGTTGTTGTCCGTGAATATATTTTGCACGGCGTGATTGGACATGAGGATCACCAGGGAGCCATCCGGATTTCGAAGCGCCATGCTTCGCGTGTCCAGACCGTACAACCCGCCCGTATGAGTGATCCAAAGGCAGCATCCCGAAGTGTTGGTCTGGAGGATGTCCTGACCGGGCGAAGAAGGCAGCCAGTGGGAAAGATAATAATCGACCCAATAGCTCAAGTAGGGATTGCCCGACGAATCGGTCTCGCCAAATTGCGCGTTGGAAGAAAAATCCCAGTGGTAGAGAGCCTGCGCACCAGCGTCGCCGAGCGTCTCAAACACCAGCGAACGCCACGCGGCGAAGAACGGACTGGTGCCGCGCGGGTCCAGAACGAACGTCGTGCCATTGCAACTACTCAAACCATTGGCGAGCGCGTAGTCGGCATTGACGTTGTTCTCAGTGACCCAAACCGGAACGCCGGCTAGTTGCGGCTGAGTGGCAAGCTCCGAAGAGATGTAGCTGACCTCGGTTCCAAATTTGAGAACCGTGGGGAAAATCGTGTCGTCGCTGGTTTGTTGGTTGCAGGTGGAATAAAAATGGGTAGCGAGCGCGCTTACGGGAGCGGTGACGCCGGAAACAAAAGTGGGCATGAAGCTTTCCGCGTCGGGCACCCAATCGGAAAGCTCGACGGCGGCGAATTTGATGGACGGATCCACTTGGGCCATGGCCGGGACCATGGTGTTATACAGATTGACGTAGGCTTGCGGCGTGAGACCGTTGCCATTCGGCTCGTTGAAGATGCCCCACCAGGTGATGGGGTACGGACTGGGGCTTTGGAAATGAGTGCCGCCGGCATCGAAGCCGCCGGTGTTGTAGTAGCTGACCAGATTGGCGCTCATGCTGGCGAAGTCCGCATAGCTGCTGGGAAGGATATCGCCGTTCGAATCACTCATGAAAGCAGGAGCGCCGGCGATTTGAAATTCGGGACTGTGGTCGCCGGAACTTTGGATAGGCGGAAGGAAGGCGTCGATCTGGGAGAAATCCCAAACGCCTGGACTGGTAAGCGGATCAAGACTTGGGACCAACTGCATCCGAGTGTGCTGCGGCTGGAGCGCGTTCAGAGCGGGTAAAGCGAGCGGCGTTTGGCCGAAGAATTGGTAGCTCCAACTGGCGAGTTGAAACGAGGTGGACATCGCAAGCTGCAGGCGTCCGTTCACTCCCACCGAGGAATTGACCTGATTGCTAATTTGAACGTTTACAGTGGAAGATTGGGCAGCGCCGATTCCGGCGCACAGCAGTAACGTTACAGGCAGGGTGAGAAACGAACAGCGGCGCCACATGCTTAGCTTTCATCTTAGACGTGACCAATCAATTTTCGTTCCAGCCCCGTGAATCAGGGGTGGACAAACAGTGTCTTCTACTCTGGATTTTCAATCTTGAATTAGGCGAGTCTGCTACCGTGACCTCATGGAAGTGAGTAGCTCCGCAAAGCGACTGTTGCCGTGGCTTGTCGCAGTCGCGTTCTTCATGGAGTCGCTCGACACCACCATTCTCAATACCGCGGTGCCAACCATAGCCGCGGCGCTGAAGGTGGCGCCGTTGAGCATGAAGGCAGTGTTATCCAGCTACACCTTGAGCCTGGCGGTGTTCATCCCGATCAGCGGCTGGATGGCGGATCGATTCGGGACCCGCCGCGTATTCGCATCGGCGATCGGTCTCTTCACGCTGGGTTCGTTGCTCTGCGGCATTTCGAACAACATCCATGTGCTGGTGGCCTTTCGCATTCTGCAAGGCTGCGGAGGCGCGATGATGGTGCCGGTGGGACGGCTGACGATTGTACGGACGTTCGCCAAGAGCGAACTCATACGCGCCATGAGTTTCGTCGCGATTCCCGGTCTGGTTGGCCCGATGCTGGGCCCCATCGCGGGCGGCCTGATCGTCGGATATTTTCACTGGCGAGTCATATTCTTCGTGAACCTCCCGATCGGACTTATCGGTTTGTACCTGGTATATCTGCATCTGCCCGACTATCGCGAAAAATCGAACCCACTCGATATGATCGGCCTCATCCTATTTGGCTCCGGTATCGCGCTGCTGTCGTATGTGCTGGAGGTGTTCGGCGAACATACGCTGGGAGTGGGTGAGATACTCGGACTACTGGCAATCTCGATCGTGCTGCTGGCGGGCTACGGACTGCATGCGGAGAGAATCGCGTTTCCATTGCTAACTCTCAGCCTCTTTCGCATTCGCACCTTCCGCGCGGCGGTAAGCGGCGGCTTCTTTACGCGTCTTGGCCTGGGCGGAATCCCGTTCATCCTTCCGCTGCTCTACCAGGTTGGAATGGGATTCAGTCCCATTCAATCCGGTCTGCTGATCATGCCGCAGGCGATTGCCGCCATGAGCCTGAAGATGACCATGCCGGGGATTATCGCTCGCTTGGGTTATCGCGGCGTCCTGATTTCGAATACCTTGATCCTCGGCGTGCTCATTCTGCTTTTCTCCACCATTGGCGTGGGAACACCGGTGTGGGAGATCGCCGCCCTGGCGTTCTGCTATGGGTTCTTCAGCTCGCTGCAATATACGTGTTTGAACACTCTGGTCTACGCCGATGTGAACACCGAACAAACCAGCAACGCGAGTTCCATCGCCAGCACGACGCAGCAGATGTCAATCAGCTTTGGCGTTGCAACGGCGTCGCTGTTGACGGCCCTCTTCATCCCCGATCGCTTTCACTCCAATCCAGGACAGATGATTCACGGGATTCACCGCGCGTTCTTCGTCTTGGGAGGAATTACGGTCATATCCACCATTGTTTTTGGGGGACTAAAAAGCGCGGATGGCGCCACCACGAGCCAGCATAAGGTGCTGGAACACGCGGGTTGATAAAAGAGAAGTCAGAAGTCAGAATTCAGAACGCCATCCCGTCAGGAGCGCAGAGCGGCCACCGCTGGAATGCGCACCGCACGCCGGGCGGGGATCCAGCAGGCGAGTAGCGCGACCAAGGCGAGAGTGACGGGCACACCAACGAAGGTCAGAGGATCGGCGGGCGAAACGCCAAACAGCAGACTGGCCATCAGGTGCGTCGCGCCTTGCGCGGCGATCAATCCCACGGCAACGCCAGTGAGCGTAAGGACGGCGCCGGGCCGCAGCGCGATCAGTAAAATGTCGCGCGGCTCAGCGCCCAGAGCCATCCGAATGCCGAACTCCTGCGCTCGCTGGCTGACGGCATAGGCCATGACGCCGTAAATTCCAATGGATGCCAGAAACAAGGCGAGCGCACCGAACCCGGCCATTAAAGAGAGCGAAAACCGGCGGCGGCCGAGTGAATCAGCCATCATTTCCCGCATAGTTCGCACGCCATAAACGGGCAGACCCGGATCGATATCCTGAACGATTCTTACGACTGCTTGCTTGAGCCCGCTTGAGTCCGCGCCACGCAGGAAGATTGCCATCTCGTTGGCTCCAGTTTGATAGAGCGGGCGGTAAAAGCGGGGCGCGACAGGCGTATCCAATCCATGATCGCGCACGTCTCCCACCACGCCGACAATCTCCCAGTCGACGTCAATTGATCGGATAGTTCTGCTCTCTCGAAACCGCAATCGCTGCCCCAAATCGTGACCAGGTAAGTATTGTTTCGCGAAGGATTCGTTGACGATGACCACGCGCTTGGATTTGTCCGTGTCCGCTTCGGTAAAGAAGCGCCCGCGCAGCAAAGGGGTTCGCAAGATCTGGAAGAATTCCGGGCTGACAGAGGCTAACTCGGCGGCGCGTTGCTTCGCAGCGGAATCGGACTGGTCTGGCAGCGAGAATGCAGTTTGATTCCTGGTATTCCTCACCAAGGGGACGCTGTTGTCGCCTCCCATCGCGGCTTCTTCAATTCCAGGCAGAGCCCTCACGCGGCGCAATATCTCGCGGGTGAAACCGGCTATCGCCGGGGCTGTCTGATAGCGGTTCATCGCGGGATTGTTCGGATTCGGAATCCAAATGCGAGCCACCATCAGACCATTCGGATCGAAACCGGGATTCACTCGGAGCGTATTCCAAAAGCTATGCACCAGGAGTCCCGCGCCGCTCAGCAACACTACCGACAAGGCGATCTCGGTAGCCACCAGAGCGCTCCGAAAACGGTTCTGCCGCAGGCTGGAAGTGCCACCCCTGGTACCCTCCTTCAGATCGCGATTCGGATCCGTGCCGGAGGCGTGCAATGCCGGAGTCAAGCCGAACAGAATTCCCGTGGCGAGCGAGAGTACACAGGCCAGGATCACCACTCGGGTATCGAAGTGTACCTCCGAGAGACGGGGAAGGTCGGAGGGCATCAGCGCGAGCAGCGACCCTTTGGTTAGCGCTAGAACCAGCATCGCGGCCGAGCCACCGATTAACGATAGCAGCACGCTCTCGGTTAGGAGCTGCCGTACTAACCGGATCCGCGATGCTCCCAGGGCCTGTCGAATGGCCAACTCGCGCATCCGAGCCGACGAGCGCGCGACCAGCAGGCTGGCCATATTGACCGCGACCATCAGTAGAACGAATCCAACCGCGGCCGCGAGCACCACCAGCGT
>JBEKLB010000193.1:0-12173 GCA_050010415.1 Bryobacteraceae bacterium
GCAGGCAACTGAAACTGACAGCGGAATTTCGCAAGCTCGGCTTCCAAGTTCAATTCACTCCGATCAACCCGAGCCATCCCTGAGCGGAGTGTTTTCGACGGTGCGAACACGGCACGCAGGAGAACGTGCGCCACAAGCTGCACCAAACTTTACGAACGGATTCTGGGCTAGCGGCGAAGCATTTCTCGGGCGAGAGGGCGCGTTGGATAATAGCAGCTTGATTGCCCGCAAAAGAGAAAGCACTGGCAGGCTCGCGTTTCTGGTAGCCGCCGGTATTCTGCTCAGCCGCCTGGTCGGCCTGGTTCGTCTGAGGGTTTTCTCGCATTATTTCGGACTGCGCTCGGATGCCGCGGACGCCTTCAACGCCGCATTTCGAATTCCGAATTTTCTGCAAAACCTGTTTGGCGAGGGCGTGCTGTCGGCGTCCTTTATCCCGGTCTATGCGCGATTGCTGGCGGAGGGTGAGGAGGAAGAGGCGGGGAGAGTAGCAGGCGCGGTGGGCGCGACACTATCACTGGCGGTCGCGGTATTGTGCCTGATCGGCGTGCTGATAACGCCGTGGCTGATCGACGTCATCGCGCCCGGGTTCTCCGGATCGAAGCGCGATCTCACCATTTCCCTGGTGCGCATTCTTTTTCCAGGCGCGGGGCTGCTGGTATTTTCAGCCTGGTGCCTGGGGATATTGAACAGCCACCGCAAGCTGTTCCTGTCCTATGCGGCGCCGGTGATGTGGAGCGCGGCCATGATCGCGACGCTTGGGATCTTCGGCGGACGATCCACGCTGTCGCAATTGGCGATCACTCTGGCGTGGGGATCGGTGGCTGGCAGCGCGCTGCAGTTTGGCATCCAGTTGCCGGTGGTGCTCAAGCTGGCCAAACATTTGCGGATGCGGCTGGCTTTGGACTCATCGCACGTGCGCGAGGTGCTTCGAAATTTTGCGCCCGTTTTCGTTAGCCGGGGTGTGGTGCAGATCAGCGCGTACATCGATGCATTGCTCGCCAGCCTGCTTCCCACCGGCGCCGTCACCGGATTGATCAATGCCCAGCTGATTTACGTGTTGCCAGTGAGCTTATTCGGCATGTCGGTATCGGCGGCCGAATTGCCGGTGATGTCGAGCGCAACCGGAACCGCGGAGGAAATTCAAGCAGCCCTGCGCGGGCGGATCGATTCTGGTTTGCGGCACATTGCCTTCTTCATTGTGCCGTCGGCCGCGGCGTTTCTCGCATTCGGCGATTTGATCGCAGGCGCGCTGTTGCAGACCGGCCGCTTCACACACACCGACGCACAATATGTCTGGGGCATCCTCGCCGGGTCTTCCGTGGGACTGCTGGCATCCACCATGGGCCGATTGTATTCGTCAGCCTACTACGCGCTCCGCGACACGCGCACGCCGCTACGATTCGCTGTTTTGCGCGTGGCGCTCACCACCGTGCTGGGATACATCTGCGCGAAACCGTTGCCCCAGTGGATCGGGATCGATCCTCGCTGGGGCGTAGCGGGATTGACAGCATCGGCGGGAATCGCCGGCTGGGTGGAGTTCGCACTCCTGCGGCGCGGCATGCACCAGAAGCTGGGAGCTGGCGTGTCGGTCTCTGGCTTCGTCGCCAAGCTCTGGCTTGCTGCGATGTTGGCGGTCGCCGTTGGTAGCGCCGGAAGGTTGGCGCCGTTCGCTTCGCATCCCATTTATGGCGCCATCGCGACGCTGGGGCCGTTCAGCGTCGTCTATCTGCTGATTGGCGCGGCCATCGCACCGGAAGGGCGGCAGTTGGTGACGCGCCTACTTCGTCATTGAGATCTCGAAGCCGATGCCTTCTTCGCGAATATTCACGCTTTGAAATTTCGCCTGTGCGAGCATTTGCTGGAACTGCCGTTTGGTGTAGGCAGTCCTTAGCAAGAAAGTCCTGAAGACCAGCTTCGTCACCGCCCGATTGACCGCGTTCAATCCCATGCCGTTCACCTCCTGATTGATCGATTCCATGCTTGCATCTTTCCTGAGATCGACAATCAGCCCGCGGCCGCCGGGCTTGAGCACGCGGCACATTTCCTCGAGCGCACGAACCGGCTGGCCGAAATTCTTGAAAGCCGCGCGGCACAGCAGAAAGTCGAAGGTGTTATCGGCCAGCGGCATGCTGGAGGCGTTACCCTGGCGGAAATCGACCAGAACGCCCGCCTCGCTGGCCTTCTTGCTGGCGATATCGACAAAGGTGTGGCTGATGTCGAGGCCGGTAATGGAAAAGTCTCCGAGCTTCGCCAGTTCGATGCAGAAATAGCCCGGGCCGGGAGCCACTTCGAGCACCGCGCTTCCGGGCGCGAGCTGGTTGGAGATTCGCCGGGCGAGTTTGGCGAATTCACCCATCGACTGGCCAGTGTTGCTGGTGTACCATTTTGCGACCAGGCCTTCCATGCCTCGGTCTTTATGCGGCTTGGGTAATACTGGCGCCATGCAATCAGGTACGCGCGCCCTGCCATAGGAGTTCGCCCGGATCGCAGCCAAAAAATGTCTTGCATGCAAAGAAATGTCCTGCATGCAAATTGGCGTCAAATTACTCTTCTTGACAGTTTCGTTCCTCGAAGATATAATTCCACACATCTAGGTAAATATATGTAACCAAGAGCTTTGCTTGGTTACACTCGCTCAGGCAGCTGTAAGAATTAGGGGGCAGGAAATCATGCAACGGATCGCGACCAGGTCGTTCGTGTCGGCTTTTTTATGTCTAGGACTGTGCTTAGCTCTGTTTGCACAGTCGTTGTCTCAGATCTCCGGGACCGTCAAGGATGCCACCGGATCGGCCATCCCTGGCGCCGAAGTCACCGTCACGCAAATCGACACCGGCGTCACTCGCACCGCTCAAACCGACGCTAGTGGCGTCTATTCCCTCCCCAGTTTGCCTCTCGGACCCTACCGGCTGGAAGTGAAGAAGGAAGGCTTTTCTACCTACGTTCAGTCCGGCATCGTCTTGCAGGTGGACACGGCTCCAACCATTGATCCCGTGATGAAGATCGGCGCCCTCACCGAGACCGTCCAGGTGGAAGCCGCTGCGGCCATGGTAGAAACTCATAGCACTGGCGTCGGGCAGGTGGTCAATTCGCAAGACGTGGTGGAACTGCCGCTCAATGGGCGCGAGATCACGCAGCTCATCACGCTCGCCGGCGCATCCAACACCGTGCAGTATGGTTTTGGGCAGGCACCGTCCTCCGGCAATCTTATCTCCAGTAAGAACTATCCCAACGAAGCGCTGGTAAGCGTCGCCGGCGGGATGCTGAATGGAACCACCTACCTGCTGGACGGCGGAACTCACAACGATCCGTTCAATAATTTGAACCTTCCGCTGCCGTTCCCCGACGCGGTGCAGGAGTTCAAAGTGGAAACCAGTTCGCTGCCGGCCGAATACGGGCAGCACTCGGCGGGCGCGGTGAACGTTGTCAGCAAGTCCGGCAGCAACGAATTTCACGGCGACGCGTTCGAGTTTGTTCGCAACGGCGATTTCAACGCGCGGGACTTTTTCGCGCCGAAGAGCGATAACCTGAAA
Source organism: Bryobacteraceae bacterium (assembly GCA_050010415.1). Classification (GTDB taxonomy): domain Bacteria; phylum Acidobacteriota; class Terriglobia; order Bryobacterales; family Bryobacteraceae; genus Palsa-89. The sequence goes on from JBEKLB010000193.1 coordinate 3,531, forward strand.
CGCAACCAGTTTGGCGGCACGGTGGGCGGGCCCATCAAGAAGAACAAGCTTTTCTTTTTCCTGGGCTATCAGGGCACTTTGATTCGGTCCGCGCCGGCCGCAACGCCCGCCGTCGTTCCCACCCCGGCTGAACTCCTGGGCAACTTCCAGGCTTACGCATCGCAGTGCTTCGCCAAGCCCAAAACCTTGTTGGCGCCTTACGTGAACAACGTGCTCCCGGCCTCGCTCATCAGTCCGCAAGCCCTCAACTTCGCCAGTCATTTTCCGGTGGTGACCAGCAACGCTTGCGGCAACACCACTTATACAGAAGTCGCGAATCAAGACGAGCACATGGGCCTGGCGAAGGTGGATTACCAGATCAGCTCCAAGCAGTCCGTCTTCGCGCGCTACTATGGCACGCATAGTCTGACGCCGTCCAGTTTTACCGGGACCGAGCTGTCGGTTCAGAACGCGGGTACGGATGACGAAGTGAACTCTGTGGTTTTGGGCGACACTTACGTGTTCGGTCCCAGCGCTCTCAACACATTCCACGCCACGGTCAATCGAGACGGCATCACCAAGTTTCAGGTGCCGATTCCCACCCCCACCGACATCGGTGTTCAAGGCATCTATGTCGCTCTACCCAACTTTTCGAACATCAACATTACCGGCGACTTCTCCAGCGCCGGCGGGTTCGCGACGCCCGGTTTGGTGAACACCACCACGTACCAGTTCGCCGACGACTTCAGCCTGATCAAAGGCTCTCACCAGATGCAGTTCGGTGCGAGCTTTATTCGTCCCATGCAAGCCACGACGTTTTGTGTGTATTGCAACGGGCTGTTTACCTTTTCCGGTCAGGATACCGGCACTGCCATGTCGGATTTCATTGCCGGGGAGCTGGATTCCTTCACCGACGCCAACGTTTCGCACGACAATGAGAAATGGGCATATCTCGGACTGTACGCGCAAGACAACTGGAAGATTAGTTCGCGCCTGACGCTGAACTACGGTCTGCGCTGGGAGCCGTATCTCAACGGCCGCATCGTCAATAACAAGATCACGCATTTCGTCATGGCGGATTTTCTCTCCGACACGCATTCCACGATCTACCCGAACGCACCCGCCGGCACGCTCTATCCGGGCGACCCGGGCTTCCAAACAGGCGGACGCCCGAACCTCACCACCTGGAACAATTGGGCGCCGCGCGTAGGTTTGGCGTGGGATCCCACCGGCAACGGCAAAACGCTCATCCGCGCATCGTGGGGCATTTTCTACGATATGCCTCAGACGCTGTTCTACTACAACGCGTCATCCCAACCGCTCTGGGGCGAATCCATCACGCTCAGCAACCCGGTGGGCGGGTTCGGCAACCCGTGGCTAAATTACCCGGGCGGAAATCCCTATCCGACCACTCAAAATCCGAACACCACTTACCCCACCGCTGGCTACTATGAGACCGTTCCTCTGCACGTTCGCAACACTTATGTGGAACAGTGGAATCTAACGCTGCAGAGGCAGTTGGGATCCAGCTGGTTGTTGAAGGCCAGCTATCTGGGCAGCGACACTGCCCACCTTTGGACCGACCAGGAGTTGAATCCTTCGATTTACGTCCCCGGTAACTGTGTGGCGGGGCAATACGGCCTGACGAAACCTGGACCCTGCTCCACTCTGGGCAACGAGCAGGCGCGCCGCACGCTTACACAGATCAATCCTTCCCAAGGACCGTATTACGGCGCCCTGGAATACCTGGATGACGGCGGCACGGCTAGCTATAACGCGCTGATTGTGTCCGCGGAGCACCGGCTATCCAACCACTTCTCCATGCTAGCCAATTACACTTGGTCGCATTGTATCGGCGATCCGCAAACCACCGAACTGTCCGGTCCTTACAACGATCCCGCCGACCGGAGATACGATCGCGGCAACTGTACCGCGATTGACGTTCGGCAAAACTTCAATCTCTCCGCCGTGCTCCAATCGCCGCACTACGCGTCACGGCCGCTGCGATGGATTGCTGGAGACTGGCAACTCGCCCCGATCGTTGGAGCGCACAGCGGCAGCCATTTCTCCATCTTCACTGGAGTGGACAGCGCTCTGGACGACGTCAACACCGCCGGCCAGCGCCCCAACCAAATAAACTCGAACCCCTACTGCGCCGTTAGAACGATTAGTTGTTATATCAATGCGAATGCGTTTTCCGCGCCGGCCGGTGGTACTTTGGGTGACATGGGCGCCAACAATCTATTGGGCCCCGGCTACTTCGATGTCGACCTTTCCCTGTCCAGACGATTCCCGATCAAGGAACATCAGTACGTGGAGATTCGTGCTGAGGCGTTCAACATCGAGAACCGCACGAATTTTCTGAATCCGGGCACCGCTGGTCTCTCGGGCGGCACAGCCAATTCGGCCTTGAACAGCAGCACGTTCGGCAAGATTCAATCCGACGTGAGCCCGAGGATCATGCAGTTCGCCGTCAAGTACAATTTCTAGTCGATTCGGCGAAGCATCGCTTGAAACAGGGTGGGCAACTGCGCATTCCATTGCTTCCAATCGTGGCCGCCGGCCACGACGTGAAACTCGTGTTGCAGATGCTGATGCTCCAGGACCGCTGCAAACTCGCGGTTGGGCGATAAAAGGCTCTCCGCGTCTCCGCAAGTCAGAAACAGGTAAGGCGCCTCGGCCGGATACACGGAGCGCGCAATCAGAAACGGATCGTCAGCACGCCTCGTGGCGCTGCCCCAGGTCCCAAAGATCGAGTTGAGGGCTTGAGACTGCTGGATGCGCCGGATGGAAAACCTCCTGCGAGGCACATCGATCGCAGGGCTCAACGCGCCGGCAAACGCGAAGAGATCGGGATGGCTGAGTGCAATCTTGATCGCGCCGAAGCCGCCCATGGAGACTCCGATGATGGCGTGGTTTCGCCGGCCAGACGCCGCCGGGAATTTGGCCCCGGCGTCCTGAGCCAGGTCTTGGACGATGTAGTCTTCGTATCGATCCTGAGGGCGTTCGGCCGCATTCATGAAGTATGAATAGTCGCCCTCCGGCATCACCAGAATCAAGCCTGCCTCGGCGAAGCGGCTCACGTCGGAATAGTTGGACCAGTCACGAAAACCACCTCCCGCTCCGTGGAGGAGATAGACCACGGGCAGTTTCCGGCCCGGCTCGATGGAAGCTGGGAGAATCACACGGTATTGCATCTCGCGATTCAGCGCGGCGCTGTGAAAGGTGACATCGTCGAGCGCAACGCCCGGGCTGAGCCGCGGGTGGTCCGGTGGCTCTGGGACGTTGCCGCAACCGGCGAGGAGGACCAAGGCCAGGCAAAACCCGGAGCCTGTCAGCAAGGTGATTACGACGCTCAGGCGCACGGTCTGCTCCCATAGTTAGCATAGTGCAGCGAGTAACGTTTCAGCCTCTGCGGACGCCACTCAACTGACACGAAACATTAGCCTTCTGGTTGACGCTCCGGGTCGAATGCGATATACCTGACAGAGGGGGCGTTGGTGCGTAGACTGCTCACAAGCGGCTTGTTTCTGGCTTGGTCGTGCGCTTATGGGCAGCCTTCTCCACAGCACGCACTGATAAATCAGTACTGCGTCACCTGCCATAACGAAAAAGCCAAAACCGCCGGCTTGATGCTCGACAAGTTGGATATCGATCATGCCGGTGAGCATGCCGAAGCTTGGGAAAAAGTTGTACGCAAATTGCGCGGTGGCATGATGCCTCCTCAGGGCATGCCACGGCCGGAGCAGGCCAAGATCGACGGCTTGATCACCTGGCTCCAGACCTCGCTCGATCAAGCCGCTGCGGCGCATCCGGAGCCCGGGCGCGCTCCGCTCCATCGTCTGAATCGGACCGAGTACGCCAATGCGATCCGCGATCTGCTCGGCCTCAAAGTTGACGTAGCGGCGCTGCTCCCGGCCGACGACGAGAGTAACGGGTTCGACAACATCGCCGAGGTTTTGCGTGTCTCGCCGTCGTTGCTCGAAGCTTATCTGGCTGCCTCCCGTGAGGTGAGCAGCCTGGCGGTGGGCGATCCGAAAATCGGGCCCATCAGCCAGAGCATTCAGGTGCCGCCGGATTTAGCGCAAGGCGAGCATATCGAAGGGCTGCCGTTAGGCACGCGCGGTGGGATTCTGATTCATCATAATTTTCCGCTGGACGCAGACTATGAGTTCAACGTCATTCTGCTGCGGAATATCGTCGGGTATTTGACCGGCATGGAGTTTCCCCATCAGCTCGAAGTCAGTATCGATGGCCGGCGGGTTTTTCTGGCTCCCGTGGGCGGCGAGGAAGACCTGAAGCTGGTGGATACCAACCTCGCGCTCGCCGGCGACACGTTGGACGCGCGCTTGAAGACAAAGGTGCACGTAAACGCCGGACCCCATGATGTTGCGGTTTCATTCCTGCGCCGTGATTCGGCGGAATCGGACGAACCGCTCGAGCCGTTCACCCGCGACCTGGATTTGCAGAACATGAACGGCATTCCGCTGATCGATCACGTGCAGATCACCGGACCGTTGAATGCTACCGGCCCCGGAGACACGCCCAGTCGGCGCCGGATTTTCGTTTGCACTCCCGCCAGTACGCAAGACGAAGTTCCCTGCGCGAAAAAGATTCTCGCAGTCCTGGCGCGCCGGGCCTACCGGCGTCCGGTGACGGATTCCGACCTGGAGACGCTGCTGAGCTTTTATCAAGCTGGTAAGAACCAGGGCAATTTCGAATCGGGGATCGAGAACGCGCTGCGGCTGATCTTGGCAAGTCCTAAGTTTCTGTTTCGGTCCGAGACCGATCCGGCGCGCGTGGCTGCGGGTAGCGTTTATCATGTGAGCGATCTGGACCTGGCATCGCGCCTTTCGTTTTTCCTGTGGAGCAGCATTCCCGACGATGAGCTGCTGAACGTGGCGGTGCAGGGCAAGCTGAAAGATCCCGCGGTGCTGGATCGCGAGGTGCGGCGCATGCTGGCCGATCGGAAAGCGGAAGCGCTGGTCAACAATTTCGCCGAACAGTGGCTGTTCCTGCGCAATGTGCAGAGCGTGTTGCCGGACGAGGCCACCTTCCCCAACTTTGACGACAATCTGCGGCAATCCTTCAAGCGCGAGACCGAGCTGTTTTTTGAGAGCGTCATGCGGGAAGATCGCGGCGCGATGGATCTGATCACGGCCAACTACACCTTCGTCAATGAGCGCCTCGCGAAACATTACGACATTCCGAACGTTTATGGCAGCCAATTCCGGCGCGTAGCTCTTACCAACGATGCTCGCCGCGGATTGCTCGGGCAGGGAAGCATTCTGAGCGTGACATCCTATCCCACGCGTACTTCGCCAGTGCTGCGCGGCAAATGGATCATGGAAAATGTGATGGGCACCCCGCCGCCCGCTCCCCCTCCCAACGTGCCTGCGCTGAAAGATCAGGCGCAGGGTGGGAAGGTGCTTTCCGTCCGGCAGTTGATGGAAGAGCATCGCAAGAACGCGCCTTGTTCGACCTGCCATGCCGTATTGGACCCGCTCGGATTCGCGCTCGAGAGCTTCAACGGCGTGGGCGAATATCGGACCAAAGACGCTTCCGGGCCAATTGACTCGTCCGGGCAACTCGCCGATGGGACCAAAATCGCCGGGGTTGTGGAACTGCGCCAGGCGCTATTGAAACATCCCGAATACTTCGTCGGCACCTTGACCGAGAAACTGCTCACCTACGCACTGGGAAGGCCTTTGGAATACTATGATATGCCGGTGGTGCGCGGGATCGTCGAGGGCGCCGCGGGTAACGATTATCGGTTTTCATCGTTAATTGCCGGTATCGTGAAGAGCGAGCCTTTTGAGATGCGCCGGGCGGTCGAAAGCGAGCCTTCGGGAGTAACCACGGCGGCAATTCAGCGGTCTGTTCAAGAGGGTAGATAATGTTCATCTCGAAAAAGCATCTTCCGCGGCGGACCTTTTTGCGTGGGATGGGTGTGACTCTGGCGCTGCCCTTGCTGGACGCGATGCTGCCGGCCCAGACGCTGCTGAAGAAGACTGCGGCCGCCGGATCGCCGCGCATGGGATTTGTGTACGTTCCGCACGGCGCGATCATGGATCGATGGACGCCGGCTGCGGAAGGAACTGCGTTCGAGTTTTCTCCGATCTTGAAGCCGCTGGAGCCCTTTCGCGATCGCTTAAATGTTGTCAGCGGACTGGGCAATCGCGCGGCCGACAGCACGGCCGTGCATTCTCTAAGTCCGACTACTTGGTTAAGCGGAGTGCGTCCGAAACCGACCCAAGGCGTGGACGCTTACGCGGGCATCACCGCCGATCAGATTGCAGCGCAGCATATCGGACAGGACACGCCGCTTCCGTCCATTGAGTTGGCCACCGAGGATCATTCGGCGCTGCTGGGCGCCTGCGATCGCGACTACGGTTGCATCTACATGAACACGCTCTCGTGGCGTACCCACACCACCCCGATGCCGATGGAAATTAATCCGCGGAAAGCCTTCGAACGGATGTTCGGGCAAGGCGGAACGGCGGCCGAGCGTGCGTTGCGCGCCCAGCAGGATCGCAGCATTCTGGATGAAATCACCGCTGAAGCCGGCGCGTTGAAGTTGAAGCTGGGCCCGCGCGATCAGGCCACGGTGAGCGACTATCTGGACAGCGTGCGTGAGATCGAACGGCGCATCCAACGGGCGAATTTCGATTCCACTGCGTCTCTCGAGCTGCCCGTCGAGCCAGTGGGCATCCCCTACAACTTCGAAGAGCACATCAACATCATGTACGACATGCTGGTGCTGGCTTATCAGGCCAACATCACGCGCGTGTTCACCTACATGGTGGCGCGCGAAGAGAGCAACAAGACTTATCCGCAGGTGGGCGTGCACGACGGGCATCACGCTACGTCACATCACCAGAACCTGCCGGAAAAGATCGAGAAGCTGGTGAAGATCCAGAATTATCACGTCACGCTGTTTGCGCGCTTCCTCGGGAAGCTGAAGAGCACGCCGGATGGCGACGGCAATCTGCTGGACAATTCGATCATTCTGTTCGGCAGCAACATGAGCAACAGCAATCTGCACAATCATTTCCCGTTGCCGAATCTGGTGGCGGGCGGCGCGTGCGGAAAGCTGCAAGGTGGCCGGCACCTGCGCTACGATGATCACACGCCGATTTCGAACCTGTTGCTGACCATGCTCGATAAGAGCGGCATTCCACAAGACGCCCTGGGCGATAGCACCGGCGAACTCGTCAATATTTAGCCATGCGCTTCTGTCTGATCCTGGGGGTCACATGCCTGTCGGCGTGGGCCGGCACGGTGGTCGACGCCGTCAAGGATGGTGACACCACAGCGGCTCTAGCGCTCCTGAAGCAGCACGCCGACGTGAATCTGCCGGAGCCGGACGGAACCACGGCTTTGCACTGGGCCGTGCGGCAGGACGATCGCGAGATGGCTGGCCGTCTGATCAAGGCGGGCGCAAATGTGAAAGCCGCCAATCGCTATGGAGTCACGCCGCTCTATCTCGCTTGCGTGAACGGCAGCACTCCGATGATTGAGAAGCTTTTGGAGGCTGGTGCGGATGCCAATGCCGCCACCACCGAAGGCGAAACGGCGCTGATGACGGTGGCGCGGACCGGTAATGTGGAAGCGGCCGGAGTTTTGCTGGCGCACGGGGCCGACGTGAATTCCAGAGAGCAATGGCGGCAGCAAACACCCCTAATGTGGGCCGTGGCCGAGTCGCATGCCGACATGGCGCAGGAGTTGATCGCGCACGGCGCGGATGTAAACGCGCGGCAGGTGACGTGGAACTGGGAACGGCAAGTCACCATGGAACCTCGCGAAAAATGGATGCCCTTGGGTGGCCTGACGCCGCTGCTATTCGCCGCGCGCCAGGGCTGTGTGGATTGCGCGCGCGTTTTGGTCAAGGCCGGCGCCGACATCAACGCCACCAATCCGAACGGCTTCAGCCCGATCTTGCTCGCCATCATCAACAGCCATTACGATTTTGCAGCGTCCCTGCTCGACCAGGGCGCGGATGCGAACATCGCCGATGAAGTGGGCCGCACGCCTTTGTACGCCGCGGTCGACATGCATACGCTGCCGGATTCGAACCTGCCTTGGCCGAGCGAGCTCAATAACAAGCTCACCAGTCTGGACCTGATCCAGACGCTGCTCGCGCATGGAGCCAACGTGAATGCGCAACTGAAGAAACAGCAGCCTTATCGCAGTAAAGTCGACCGCGGCGCAGACACTATGTTGGGCACCGGCACCACGCCCTTGTTGCGCGCGGCCAAAGCCGGCGATACCGAAGTAGTCAAGGTGCTGCTCGCTAAAGGCGCCGATCCGAAGCTAACCACCAAATTTGGCATGACGCCCATCATGGCTGCCTCCGGGCTCGGCACCAAGGAAGAAGACACCACCGGACGCAAAAAAACTGAGGCTGAGGCCATTGCGGCCATTGAGCTTTGCCTGGCTGCTGGAGCGGATGTCAATGCAGTCGATAACCAAGGCGATACGGCTCTGCATGGCGCCGCGCAGAAAGGTGACGACCAGGTGGTGCAGTTCCTCGCTGATCATGGCGCCAAGCTGGACGTCAAAGACAAAAAAGGCCGCACACCGCTCGACGCCGCGAATGGCCTGATGGGCAATGGCGGCTTCGACGGCTCTCGCCGCGACGTTCACGAGAGCACCGTCGCCCTG
>JBEKLB010000194.1:0-12165 GCA_050010415.1 Bryobacteraceae bacterium
GCCGAAGGCGGGTCGGACTTCCTGATCGGCGACGGCGCGCTCAACTATGCGCCCGAATATCTTTGGGAAACTTACTACACCGCGCGCGTGGTGCGCGGCTTCTACGCTACTTTCGATGCGCAGCACTATAACAACCCGGCGTACAATCACGATCGGGGTCCGGTGTGGGTGGAATCCATCCGGCTGCATATCGAGTTTGGGATTAAGCCGCTCACCGCGAAGTGAAGTACGCTGGGGAGATGGATCCTGCCCGGCAACTTCTTCGACACATGGTTGCAACACTTGCTTATCGCGCCGCCAAGCCGCTGCGCGACGCGCCGGATAGCTTTTGCAAGTTTAAAGCTTCGGCGGACGCTCGTACGCCGGTTGAGATTCTCGCTCACATGGGCGATCTTTTCGATTGGGCTCTGTCGGCCGCGCGCGGACAGCAGAAGTGGCACGAATCGACTCCGCTTCCCTGGGCCGGCGAAGTTCCCCGCTTTTTCGCCGCGCTCGAAGCATTCGATGCGTATCTCGCATCGGATAGCCCGCTCGGTGCGCCGGCAGAAAAGCTGTTTCAAGCGCCGATCGCCGATGCGTTGACGCACATCGGGCAGATCGCATTGTTGCGGCGGCTGGCGGAAGCGCCGGTGCGCGCGGAGAACTATTACGTTGCAAATATTGCGATCGGGACTGTGGGCGCCGATCAGCCCGCGCCGGTCCAGGAATTCTAGTTAGGAGAAGTCTGTTCGCGTTTCGCTTCGGCTTCGACCGCGCGCATCACGCGCAGCGTGTTCCCACCGTAAATCTTACGAATGTCCTCGGCTGAATAGCCTTTCTCGAGCAACGCGCGAGTGAGGTTCGGGAATTTGGAAACATCTTCCAGGCCCTTCGGCGTGCACGACACGCCATCGAAATCGCTGCCGATACCCACGGCGTCAATTCCTCCGATCTTTACCGCATGCTCGATGTGCGCGACCACATCTTCGAGCGTCGCGGGCGGCACTTTCTTTTTGTATTCGGCGATCGTGGCGTCCTCGCCGGCCGCTCCCGGCAGCGTGCTCTCCTGCACGTTCTTTTCAGCCGCCCTGGACTTCTCCGACAGGAACCCGCAGTTGAAGTTGATCTGCATCACGCCGCCTTTCTTGCCGAGCGCCGCGATCATCTCGTCCGTCATGTTACGTGGGGCGTTGCAGAGCGCGCGGCATGAAGAGTGCGAAGCCATGATGGGCGCCTTGCTCTCCGCCAGTGCGTCGAAGAACGTTTTGTCGGCGGTGTGGGAGATATCGATCATCATGCCCAGCCGGTTCATTTCGTGCACCACCTGCTTGCCGAAGGGCGTGAGCCCGTTGTGATGCTGGACGCCGGGTTTGTCGATATCCCCCGAGGAATCCGCCCAACCGTTCGTGTTGGTGTGAGTCAGGGTCATGTAGCGGATGCCGAGATCGAAGTAGTCGCGCAGGAGGCCCAGGCTGTCTTCGATGGCGTGTCCACCTTCGATGCCCATGAGCGCGGCGATTTTGCCCTGCTTGTGGATGCGCTCGATGTCATCGGCGGTCGTGGCGAGCGTGAAGTCATTGGGGTATCGCTCCACGATCCCATGCCGGACAGTATCGATCATTTCAAGCGTGCGATGCGCCGAGCGGTTGTCCTTCACGTAGCTGGACGAAACGTAGACCGCGAAGAACTGGGCGCCGACGCCGCCTTCCTTGAGCGACGTGACGTTAGTATGGCCATCATTCTTGGCTTTGCCGATGTCGTAGCCGTCGACGGTGCGGCTAGTGATGTCGTTGTGGGTGTCGATCAGAAGAGCTGAACGATGGACGCGCTGGACTTCGGCGTCTGTGACGGAGCGGGTCTGGGCGAAGGAGACGCAGAGGACGACAAGAAGAAGGCAGAACGTTCGCATGTCTGAATATAGCGCACCAGGCCCGCCGTTCAGTGATGTATACTATACATCATGAGGCGTACGCAACTCTACCTCGAAGACGACCTGTGGAAGACGCTGCATATTCTCGCGCGGCAGTCCGGCTCTACGATTTCAGAGCTCGTGAGAAAAGCTCTTCGCGAAAAGTACCTCGACGATGCGGCAAAACGCAAAGAGGCACTGTTGTCAATAGTGGGTATTTGGAAAGATAGGACCGACCTGGGTGACACCGAGAAATACATCCGGGACCTTCGGCGGGATAACCGCTTGCGGCGACTCTCAAAGTGAGCGGCGTGCTGGTGGACTCCGATGTCCTTATAGAAGTATTGCGGCAGCGGAAGCCTGAAGTTGATCGGCGGTGGATGGATCTGATGAATACGGGCCAACTGGTCTTCTACTCCCCGGTTTCGCTCGCTGAAATCCGGCATGGGATGCGCGAAAGGGAGAGAGAATTGATCGAACGCGCCTTTTCGCGGATGAGGTGCGTACCCATCGCGATCGAGATTGCAACGCGTGCGGGAGACTATCTGCGTGCCTTTCACGCTAGCCACGCACTTGCGTTGGGCGATGCGCTGATCGCCGCTACTGCGTCGGTTCACGATCTGGAGTTGTGGACACAAAACCGTAAGCATTTTCTAATGAAGGATGTTCAGTTCTTCAACTGAAGGGGATTTGCCACCACCTGCGCTTGGCGGGTTTGGTCGGTGGTAACAGTGGAACTGGAGCAAGATCCAGCGTTTCGGAATACGGCATCTGCACAGTGTCGACGTCTGGCACGTCTTCAATGGGAGCGACCTCAAGCCGCGCTTCAAGGCTTTCTTCCACGCCCGGACGTATGTTGACCGTGAGTTGGCGGGAGTGGAATGCGGGCGCGCTCACCTTGACGCGCAAATAGCCTAACGGAAGATTGGTCCAGATGATCCCGCTGCCGTCATCAGCCGTCTTGGTGTTGACGATCCGGCCGTCGATTTCTAACAGAAGCACTGATGCACCCGGGATCACCGCTCCCGTCCTGTCTTTGACGCGGATTCTCAGGCTGCCGGATTGCGCCCAAAGCGGCCCGATGCTTAGAAACAGCGCCTCCACCAAGGCAACTCGTCCGTCCACGGGATCATTTTACCCAATGAAAAGGCCGCCCCAACTGCCCGGGCGGCCTTCTCCTCTGATCTGTCGTTGTTTTAATTAGTCGCCGAACGATCCCACTGCTTCTTCCTTATCGGCGGCCGGTTCGGGCTTGGGCGCGGGCATGATCATCTGGACCAAGTCGGCCGGGGCGGGCTTTTCCTTCAGGATCTGCTCGCGATAGAGCTTGGCCATGCGCTCGTTTTCGGCCTGCTTCTGTTTCTCGTCGCGAGCGCGCTTCTTCTCCTCACGCGCAGTCTTGGCGATGCCCAGATCGTCCAGATCGTGCTGTTTTGCGTGATTCACATCTTCGGCGCGCAATACCAGCGTGTGGTCGGCGCTCTTCAGATTCACAGCCTTGCCGCCAGCGATGATTTCATGCCGCCCATGCTCCTCGTACCACTTGGTGAGCGTCGCGGTCATGTGCATCTTCTCGATGATGTTCCGCCAACCCACGCCAGTGTTGTAAGCGCAGAAGGAAATTTCGCCTTCCTGCGTCGCGTAGGGGATGATGCATTGCTCGGTACGGCGGAAATCGTAGTTGAATAGATCCTGGAACCACATGCCGGCGACGAACAGGAAGTTCCAACGGTCATTCCGGCGTTTGGTGATGTCATCCATCGTGCGGTCGCCGGTTACCTTGCCGTAGCCGCCGCTCTGCGCCTTGGGCGTCATGCCGAAGCACTTGTCGAACTTGGCGATCAGGTCTGTGAGCTTGAAATGGGTGGGCGATTTGAAGGGATTGTAGTTGTGCAGCAGCGCCAGGCTGACGCCCATCACGTTCATCCAACGGCTGGTTCGCGCAGCGTCGTTGATGCGCGCGATATCTTTCGCCAAGCGGTCGGCATTCAGGAACGCGGTCACCGGCACCGCTTCCTTGGTTTCCTTGTCGCACATCACAGCCATGCCGATGCCGCAGTTGGGATGGCAACCGCAGCTCAATTGTCCCCAATCGGCCGACGGCCCGTGGACCAGGTCGGCGAAATCGGAGAAGGTGCTCATGAAGGAGATCGGGAACCAATCGCGAACGGGTTCGCCGAGGCCGGTTTGATTTTTCACGTCATGCGCCAGGTGCGAGAGAGTGTAGCGCTGGGCCTGCCGGCGCTCGTCGGTGACGGCTTCGTCGCGGCCCGTGAACGAAACGGGCTGGAAGCTCAAGAACGGGATCTTCTTGGGATTATCGAGAGCGAAGCGCACCACGGCGCCCACCTGCTCGTTGTTGATGCCGTTGATGATGGTGATCACGGGCACAATGTCGACGCCCGCTTTCCACAGGTTCTCGATGGCGCGAAGTTTCACGTCGAACAAGTTGCCGACGGCGCGATGCGAATTCGCCTCGTTGCCGATACCGTCGAATTGCAGGTAAGCGTAGCGCAGGCCCGCTTCGGCGGCCTGTTTGCAAAACTCAGGGTCCTTGGCGAACTCGATGCCGTTGGTGGCAGCCTGCACGCTGTTATAGCCCACCTTCCGGCAGTAACGGACGGCGTCCAGGAAGTAGGGCGAAAGAGTCGGCTCACCGCCAGAGAACTGCACCGACATCTGACGTCGCGGCTTGATGGAAATGGCGTTATCCAGCAAGGTCTGGATGTCTTCCCAGCTCAGCTCATGCACGAAGCCGACCTGGTTGGCATCCATGAAACACGGATCGCACATCATGTTGCAGCGGTTGGTGAGATCGATGGTCAGCACCGATCCGCGGCCGTGCTTGATGGTGCTGGTTCCATGATTGTGCAGCTTTTCGTCGGCGTGGGCGCGGATATCGCGGCCGGGGAAAACGTCTTCCAGGTGCTTGAAGAAGGCCGGATCCATCGACATCAGATCTTCGAATCGGCCGTGCTTGGGGCACTCCTTCACCATCAGGATCTTGCCGTCGCGCTCGATGATGGTGGCTTTGATTTCGCCAACCTTTTCATTGAGCAGGATCTCGTGCGGCAGTTTACCGTCCACGATCTGCTGGCGGATCTCCGGTACGCAGCGCGGGCACAGCGAATCGGTCTCGCGTGGCCAGCCGAGCGTCGGCTTCTGCTTCTCGTAGCTTTTCAGCAGCGGCTTGTCGGACCAGGCCGGCGTGAAGGACGCGTTCTGATTGATTTGGTTGAGTTTGTCAAACGCAAACCAGGCGGCTCCGGCAGCCACGGTGACAGCTTTTTCGACGTACTTTATGGGCTTGTGCATAGCGCTTTGGGTGATTCCGAGTATACGGCAGGTGGATTAAGGAGGCTACACGAATAGGTTAAACAGGCCGATTTGCAGTCCCGATGGGGATATCACTCATCGAACGGATTGTGGAAAAGCCGCCGTCCCATTGAAAATGAAAGGCTTAGGGGACAGTCTTAGGGGATAGTGATGGAGCCGGCCGATCCGTTCCAGTAATAATTGGTCCCCCAGGTCGAATTGAAGACGCCGATTTCAACCGAGTACGTGCCGTCAGGCAGGCTGGTGGGAGAGTTCCAGGTGTAAGAAAACTGCAGCGTCTGGCCTGGCGTGAAGTTCTGGCCGGTCCAGTAAGTTGTCATCACGGCCGCTCCCGACTGACTGAAGACCTGCAATTCCACAATGGAATTGGAGAGCCCGCCAGAACCGGTATCGGTGACAGAGACGGCAAATTGAGTGGTGGCTCCGGGCGCGAAGGTGGATGGAGTGGGAGAGGCGGAGGACGTAAAGGTGAGATTGGAGTTGACGGTAATTGTTCCGGCAGAGGGATTCCAATTCCAATACTGATAGGTGGAACTGAACACGGCAATCTCCACCGTGTACGTGCCGGCGAGCGCGGGGACGAGACTGAGCTGGTAGGAGTGTGACTGGCCGGAAGTGAAGTTCTGACCGGGAAAGTTTTTCTTGAGTGCGGTTGCGCCGGTGGGATCGAGGATCTGGACGTACACAGCGCCGTTGGTCAACGTGTTCGCGGTGTCGTGGACTTGCGCGGTGACGGTGGTTGAGACGCCTTGGGTGACAGGGTTGGGATTCGCGGAGGCCGAAGAAGTGAAGGTCGGCGGTACCAGCGGAGTGGCGGAAACTACAGCGGAGTTGGGGCCAGATCCAGCCGAGTTGGAGCCGGTGACGAGGTAGTAATAAGTGGTTCCGTCGGTAAGGCCAGTGTTGGTGAACGTGGTCTTCGTGCCGGCCACCGTGCCGACTGCGGTGAATGGACCGCTCTTCACGCTGCCGCGCTTTACGGTGTAGCTGGTCGCGCCGCCCGCGGCTATCCAGCTCAGGACAACGGCATCGTTTCTGACCTTGGCCGCGAGTCCGGTGGGCGCGGTGGGAGGCGAGAGCACGCTGCCGGCGGGGATGACGAACAGCGTAATGCTTTGGGAGGGGACGGTGGCCGATATCGCATTGTTCGCGACGGGTAAGTCAGCCAGTTGGGCGATGGACGTTTGCGAAGCAGAGTTGACTTGCCAGACCTGGCCCGTCCCGGAGGTAGAAAAGTTCGCGAGGCTGACCGTTACCGGCGTGCTGCCTTGCTGCTTGTTGATCACCATAACGGTCAGCGCGCCGTCCGACGTCCGCAACGACGCGAACGAGGAAAGGTTGTCGGGATCGGCCACCGTGGCCTCCACGCTGGTGTCGCCAAACGCGGAGTCCTTGCCATCGTAGTTGCGATAGACCTGGCTGGCGAGATAGGTGACGTAGTAAGTGGTGGGAGTGGTGCCAGTGTTCTCGGCGACAGTCCAGCGCGTAGCCAGGTCGAAGCCTTCGCGCCCATAAATTCCGAGCACGTCGGCCTGGGTGGTTGCGCCGTTGAGATTCGGCTCATCGCCCCAGTTGTATTCGGTGCAGCCGATCTGGAGGCCCGGATAATACTGGCTGACCATGGCCTTCATGGTGGGAATCCAGTTGACGACGCCGCCGTTGATACCGAGTTCGCCATACCAGGAGGGATCTTTAAAGGTCGGGTCCCACAGGATGCGAGTTTCCTGATTGCGAGTCTTCTGGCCGGTAGGAGAATCGTCGTTGGAGGCGGGAATCTGGTTGTAGCAGTGAATGCTCAGGACGTCCAGAAGTTGCGTTCCGGTTTGCTGCTGATAGGCGTAAAGTTGCTGCAATAACCAGGGATAGTAGTAAGTTTGATTGTGGGTGTTGTAGTCCGAGTTCGACGCGCTGAATCCATTGGCCTGGTCGAATCCGCTGGCATACATGGCCCACCAGCCCCACTCCTCAAAACCGACGATTTTCGCGGCCGGATCGGCGGCCCGGATGGTGCTGGCATACGCCACGATTTTGTTGTACATCTCGGCGTAGTCGGCTGGGATGGGGTGCACGTCGCGTTGGGTTTGATACCACAAGGATGGCTCGTTATCCAAAATGTAGTATTTGATGCCGGTGGAGGTTGAGGCGGAGCCATACGTGGAAATGAAATTCTGCAGCCAGCCTTGCTGAATGGCGGTGCTGTTCGGCACGCCGGTGTCGGTGGGGTTGTTGCCGGTGATGTCCTGGCCGGTGGCCGAGCTGACGCCGTTGCCGGCATCGGAGTTATAAGGATCGGTGGCAGTCTGCGGTCCATACTTTTTCACCGAGAAGCCTTCGAGCGTGCTTTGATTCGGACCCAGGTTGGCCAGCCAGTCAATCATCGGAATGGTGAACAGCGGCTCGGCGCCTGGGTTGGCGCGCGTGGTGGTAACGTATGCGTCGGCCGATCCCGCGGGCGTGCCGTTACCGTCCGGGTAGGTCTCGAAATACCAGTCGGCTGCCGCCGAATGCGCGTCGATCTGCCAGTTGTAGCGGCTAGTGGCGTCGCCGCCCCAACGGTTGAGAGGAGCGTTCAAGTTGGTCATGTCGGTGGCGCTGCCGTAGGCGATGCCGTAGATATTGGGATTGATGGCATGCCGGTTGGCGTTAGCGTCCACGCTCACCGACGTAGCTGGATTCTGCGCAAAGCTTGAGGCTGCGCTGAGGAGCGCAACCAATGTCAATTTTAGTAGGTTGCTAGACACAGGCCAATCGTAGTTCTAGTACGTTCGAGCAATCAATAGAACTAAATACTTAGATTCTGACTAGGAGATTGGCCTCAGGCGACTCGAGAAAGCGATGTTACAGTGACAGCTATGCCTGAGCAGCATAGCAAGGCGACCATTGTGAGCATGGCCGTGATCGCGTCCGCATTGGCGACGCTGCTGCACGAAGGCGTCGGTCATGGTGTGACGGCTTGGCTACGCGGAGATATTGTGACGGAGCTCACGAGCAATCACCTCTCCGATGTGCGGCCCGATCGTTGGGTGGACGCAGGTGGGACCATCGTCAATCTCATCGTGGGAGCCTGCTTGTTGATGGCTTCGCGCCGTGCGGGCGGCCGGGCGAACGCTCGCTATTTCTTGTTCATCTTTGCCGCGCTCAACCTCCTTCCTGGCGCTGGATACTTTTTGTTCTCCGGGATCATCGGCGTAGGAGACTGGAACGAAGTGATCCGCGGCTTGCCGCACCAGGTGGAGCTACGCATCGCCATGTCGCTGTTCGGCGCTGCACTATATCTTTGGGTGATGCGGCTACTGGCCGTGGCTGTCCACCCATTCGCCCCGGACGAAGCGGCGTACAACACCGTGTGCCGTATCCCGTATTACGCCGCCTGCCTCTTCAGTTGTGCGGCCGGTGCGCTAGATCCGCTGGGGTTGAAAGTGTTCTTCCTCTCTACCGTTCCGGCCGCGTTCGGCGGATTATCGGGCTTGATGTGGGCCGATAGCCGAATGCCGAAGACTCCGGCGGAGCGGAATCTGCTGGTCGATCGAGCGCCGGGGTGGTGGATTGCGGCGACGGTGGTGGGAGCCAGCTACATCGTTGTGCTTGGCCGGGGCATCGAGTTCGCGCACTAGAGTGAAGTACGATTGATCAAATGAATATTATTTCGCGGTGGTTGGTGGTGGGCGCAGTAGTTGGCTGCTGTGGCTTGGCGCTGTGCGCGCAGGTGGTGACCACGGTGACCACCCCGCCTGCAATTCCAGCGCCGCCGGCGCCTCCAGTTCAACCAGACTCCAGCACTGAAGGGACGGTGACGGTTGGCGGCCAAGCGATCGCCTATCGCGCGGTGGCTGGAACCCTCACTGTGGGCGCGACGGATCAGCAGGACGCCATGTTGGGGCTGGACGGAAAACTTCTGGCGGATACAGGCGAGAAACCACTCGATCCTTCAAAGCCTGAAGAGGCTCCGGCAACAGCGCGAATGTTTTACGTGGCGTATTTCAAGAAGGGTGCTTCTTCCGAGACGCGGCCTGTGACGTTTCTGTATAACGGCGGGCCGGGATCGTCCAGCATGTGGCTGCACATGGGCGCGTTCGGGCCGCGGCGGGTATCGACCACGGATACGCAGCACGATCCCGCTGCGCCGTACAAAATCACCAACAACGACTATAGTTTGTTGGATGCGAGCGACCTGGTGTTCATTGATGCTCCTGGAACCGGCTTCAGCCGGATCATGGGCAAGGACAAAGAGAAGGCCTTTTGGGGCACCGACCAGGACGCGCACGCCTTTGAGCGATTTATCCGCCGGTTTCTGACGAAATTCGATCGCTGGAATTCGCCAAAATATCTGTTTGGCGAAAGCTATGGCACTCCGCGCAGCGCGGTGCTGAGCGCGATGCTTCACAATGTGGATCTGAACGGGATGGTGCTACTGTCGGCGACCTTGAGCTTCGACAACTGGGCCGATGCGCCACGCTGGAATCCGGGAATCGAACAGCCTTATGCGGTGACGCTCCCAACTTTTGCTGCGACGGCCTTCTATCATCACAAGCTGCCGCAGCAGCCCGCGGCGCTGGGGCCGTTCCTCAAAACGGTGGAGAAGTTTGCGGTGGGCGAGTATATGTCGGCGCTCCTGGACGGGAGCGAACTCAGCGAGGCGCGCAAGCAGGCCGTGGCCGAGAAGCTGCACCAATACACCGGCCTGTCCGTAGCGTATCTGCTGAAAGCGAACCTCCGCGTAAGTGTCGGCGGGTTTTCGAAGAACCTGTTGGACGAAGAAGGCATCACCACGGGACGGCTGGATACGCGCTATCAGGGACCCGATTACAATCGTCTCAGCGAAGAGGCGGAATACGATCCGCAAAGCAACGCAGTAAGCGCGGCCTACACCACGGCGATCAACGATTACCTGCGCAAGGAGTTGAAGTATGGCGCCGACCAGAGTTATAAGCCGTCCATCTCTCTAGACTCAGATCCGACGTTTGTGCAATGGGATCTTCGGCATCAATCTCCGGGAGGGCCGCCGGCGGCAGGTACGGCCAGCGGAACGAACGTGATTCCGGATTTGGCCACCGCGATGAAGGCCAATCCGAAGATGAAGGTGCTAGTAGCGGGCGGATATTTCGACCTGGCGACGCCTTACTTCGAGGGAATCTTCGAAATGCATCATCTGCCCGTTCCGAACAGCATGCAGGCCAACATCAGCTACCACTACTACGAATCGGGGCACATGGTCTACGTGAATGAGGGCGCGCTGAAGCAATTCCACGAGGATGTAGCAGCGTTTATCCGGGCAACGTCGGGAGCGAAGTAAGTCGGACAGTTTATTCTTGAGCTCCACCAAGAGGCACGATCATTAAGTCGGTGGCTCGGAAATCACTACCCGTTGCGAGCACTGGTTCACCTCGCAGCGCTGCCAGAGCGTAGACCGCGCAGTCGCCGAAGTTGAGCTGGGCACGATGGCCCGTGCCTTTGCCAAAACGTCCAAACGCGCCGATGGCCGCCTTCGCTTGAACCGTATCAAACGGAACGATTTCGCAGTCCATTTCCTCAACCAGCGCGTACAAAGACGGAACCGATTGTGCGCCTCCGCGAGCTCTTAGGACCATACCAGCTTCGAGCAAAGAAACGGAACACAACTCTCGAGTTGCGGCCTTCTTGATGGCTGCCAGCAACGCCGGCCTCGAGGGTTCGAACAGGGCGATTGCGACCAGGGCGGAGGTATCAATTACCAGAGGGACCCGCTTTAGTGAGGAATACCAAATTCGTCGTATCCGAGGATTTCGTCGTCTGTGCGAGAGTCCAGAACTGGGAGTGCAGCGATCTCCCGGGAGATGGCATCCACTTTGTCCCAATCGATCGGGCGGGCTTTGGCGCGCAGTTGGTCTTGCAAGGAGCGGATTACGGCTTCCGTCAGAGTGACACCTAACTTTTTGCTGACCTTCTCAGCGAGCTTATGAGCGACGGGGTTCTTGATGTAGAGCGTGCTCACGATCCGATTATATACCATCGGGCAATCCCCAGGTATATACCACATCCGGGCAACGACGGGAGCGAAATAGACGTCAACGCGCGACCTCGGCTTCTCTCAGATTTCGATTGAAGGCGCTCCCCTCGAGCGGCCGGACGCGCAACAGATAAAGCTCCTTGTCGAGCACCTGCTCAGACTGGCGAACGATTTCCGCCACATCTTCGCTGACCGAGAATAAACGGCCGCTGAGCGAGTCCGCGACTCCCGATGCCAGGGCCAAAGCCAGGCTGGCCGGCGCATCGAGCGGGACTTCGAGTCCATCATCGAGAAGCTTTTGAATCAACGGCAGCTGGTGGCGCGCTTGTTCCGACATCTCGGTTCTCACCAATCCGGGCCCCATGGGAAATACGCTGACCCCGTGTGGCTGCAGCTCGATCGCCAATTGCTCGCTGAAACGGATGAGCGCGGTCTTGCTGATGACTATACGCGGACATATCGGCGATAGCCTGGCAGCCGGCTCCGCTCACCACATTGATGATGCGTCCTTCGCGGCGCGCAACCATGCCCGGAAGCAACTCGCGGCAAAACAGCATGGGGCCGCGCAGGTTCACTTCCTCGCAGCGCCACCAATCGTCAGGATTGCATTCCCAAAAGGGTCCGAACGGACCGGCCGTCCCGGCGTTGTTGACCAGCAAGCTGACTGGTCCCAACTGCTGCTCCACGGATTGTGCCAGAGCCTTCACCGCAATGGGATCGGCGACGTCGGCGGGCAGCGCGATCATGCGTCCCTCGGCCAGCTTAACGGTTTCCGCGAGCTGATCCGCGGATCGGGCGGTGACTGCGACGGCCCATCTTTCTTTAGCTAGACGGAGCGCGATGGCTCGTCCGATGCCGCGTCCACCGCCAGTGACTAATGCAACCATGGACTTGAGTATAAGGTCGAAATGGGGGAGGAACAAATCGTTCCGCGTTGGTTAGAGCTACAAAATAT
>JBEKLB010000195.1:0-12144 GCA_050010415.1 Bryobacteraceae bacterium
CCCGGGAAAATCGTGGGAAGGCTCCGTTGCGTCCACCGTCGCGTCGGTGCTCTATGGCGCAATTTATTTCCGATGGCTGCTACCCACGGTGCCGCTGGCTGAAGCTTTGGGGTTGACGGTGATCGCGAACATTGCCGGACAACTCGGCGACTTGTGCGAATCGGCCATCAAACGCGGCGCGGGTGTAAAGGATAGCGGAAGATTGCTGCCGGGCCATGGCGGCTGGCTGGACCGGGTGGACAGCAGTCTATTTGCGCTGCCGGTGGTATATTTCGTGGTCAGCAATTTTGGATGGTGAGGCATGTCAATGAGTCCTCGGCCGGGTGGATTCCATGGCGAGTTTCTGTGGGAGTTAGAGATCGTCGAGCGGCAATTGATCGCTCTGGTGCATGCGATTCCAGAGGAGCAATATGATTGGCGGCCGGACGCCACTGCTCGTTCAGCGCGCGAGGTGTTCGTTCACATTGCGAGTGGCAACTTCATGTTGCTGGATGTAATTGGCGCGCCTCCGCCCCGCGACCTTTATGGCGAAGTGATCGCGCAGGGGCCTGAGCGCTTGTGGGCGTTGGTGCGCAAAAATGACGAACTGGGTGCGAGCCTGCGCGATAAGGCTTCCGTTGTCAGCGCCCTCGAGCGCTCGCTCCAATCCGTTCGGCAACCGTTTACTGAATCCGATGACGGCCAATTGGAACGCAGGCTCGAATTCTTTGGGGAACAAACCACTGTTCGACGTGTTTACTTGAGATTGCTTGCACATATGCACGAGCACATGGGACAAATGATCGCCTATGTGAGATGCATGGGTATGCCGGCACCCTGGCCCGATTGGCGGCCTGATCGGCGATAGATTACTTCAACAACGTTAGCTGCCCGTGGCATATCTCTTCGTCAGCAATTTCGGCTGGTAGCTACCGCGTGTTCGATGGCTCGTTCAATGAAGGACGCAGCATAGGCGGAAAAGTACTCCGCGTCGCTGTTCGCAAACGCCTGGACTGCTGTCACGAGAGCCTGATTGCCCATCTGAATCAAATCCAAAATATGGACGTGCTCGCTAGGATGCTGTTTCGCGATTTGGACAACTAGCGCCAAATTCGCCTCCACTAAGTCCTTCTCGGAAATGTCCGCCTGCTTATCGCGTGCCCGAATATGCCGGGCGCACTCTATTTCTTGCTCCCGGGTGAGTGGCGGAATGTTGCCCATTTCATTCAGGAAGACCCTGACCGGATCGTCTTCGTACATATTCGCGGGTGACCGCTCCAACTTCATTCTGAATTCTGACTTCTGGAGTCTGACTTCTGAGTTCTCTTCTCAGTGAATCGTCCGAGTTTTGCGGTTCATATAATCCATCAGCAAATATTGCCCCAGATTATACGGCGTCGTGAAATACGCTTTGCCTCGGCACAGCTCGGTCACTTTTTGGACGAAGTTCACCAGGCCGAAATCGCTGGCGAGCATGAAGGTGTTGATCAGGATGCCTTGCTTCTTGCAACGGCCCACTTCTTCGAGCGTGCGGCTGATCACCAGCGGATCCAGGCCAAAGGCGTTGCGATACATGCGCCCGTCTTCGAGCGTCAGCGCCGAAGGCTTACCGTCGGTGATCATGATGATCTGCTTCATGTCCTTCTTTTCCTGGTTCAGCAGCCGCTGCGCCAGGATCAGGCCGTCGCGCGTGTTGGTGTAATACGGGCCCACCTGGACGCGCGCCAGATCGCCCAGCCGCAACTCCTCGGCCGAATCGTGGAACAGGACGCAGCGCAGGCTGTCGCCAGGATATTGCGTGCGGATCAAATGCGCCAGCGCGAGCGCCACCTTCTTGGCCGGCGTGAAGCGATCTTCGCCGTAGAGGATCATGCTGTGGCTGCAATCCAGCATCAGCACCGTGGCGCAGGAGCTTTGATATTCGGACTGGTGCACGTGCAGGTCCGAGTATTCCAGGTTGAGCGGGACCTTCAGGCCTTCGCGCTGGATGGCGGAGAACAGTGTTTGAGAAATGTCGAGGTTCAGCGTGTCGCCGAATTCATACGGCTTCGCAGCGCCGCTGGTCTCGACGCCCGTAGCCAGGTCGCGCGTATCGTGCGCCCCGAAGCTCGATTTGCCGAGCGAGCCGAGCAGATCCTTGAGTGTTTTGAAGCCGAGGAAGTCGACGGATTTATCGGTGATCTTGACATCCACTTTGCGATCCGCGTTGCCCGTGCCACCCGGGCCGCTTTCATTCGCCTGCTGCTGATCGGTATTGATATAGCCGTCATCCACCAGCTTCTGCACCAGACGATTCATCAGATCGTCCATCTGCTCGGGCGTCATGTTTTCGAGCGCCTGTTGGATGCGCTGGGCTTGCTCGGGATCGAACGTGTCGCCCTGCTCCAGCGCCCGTTGCAATGCGTTCTTTAAATCTTCCAGCGTGTGCTGGTTCCACTCGCTGAAGCCCATGTATTGGTTCTGAAATCCGCTTTCGAGGAAGAAATCGGAGAGCGCTTTCAGAAGATCTTCGGAGCTGAGGCCGAAGTCATCGCCGGTGAACTTGGTGTAGTGAATCCATTTCATGATTAATTGAACTGCTTCCGGGGTGGCCGCC
Organism: Bryobacteraceae bacterium; assembly: GCA_050010415.1. Classification (GTDB taxonomy): domain Bacteria; phylum Acidobacteriota; class Terriglobia; order Bryobacterales; family Bryobacteraceae; genus Palsa-89. The sequence goes on from JBEKLB010000195.1 coordinate 2,576, forward strand.
GGCCTTCGTTCCCCTCGGGTGGTTCGCGCTTGCGCTCCCCGGCCGTGAATCCTACTTCTTCATTGCGGCTGATGCGCCGATGCGCGTAGAGCCCTTCCAAAATGAACTCGGCCGCCGAGGCGCGCACCGCGTCCGGTTCGCTCGCACCCAGTCCCAATGCCCCAGTTTTTTCCATAAGACCCTGGATCTTCGAAAGCTGCTTCAGGATGTTCGACGAATCCACCGATTCATCCATTTTCAGAGACCCGCCCAGCTCGAACCATTGCACGATCTGCGCGACGTTGACGCCTTCGAAGTAATTGGTATACACCTTGCCAACGGCCGTCTTGATCAATTCCCGCGCGATGTTGTCGCCGCCCTTCAGCTCGCCTTCGTATTCCAGTTCCAGCTTCCCGGTGATGGAGGGCAGCGCGGCGTAAATGTCCAGCACGCGAGGCACAGCCAAATCTTCACGGGCTTTGAGCGCCCGGCGTTCGGCGTTCGAGATCACGTTTTCAAGCGCTGAAATCGGCAGCCGCTGGCTGACGCCGGAGCGCTTGTCCACCCGCTTGTCCTCGCGAGCCAGGAACGCGAGCTGCTCCACGATCTCGCGAATGTAGCTGGGGACTTCGAGGCGAATCGGCGAGGGACGTTCCACCCAGGATTCCTGCTTGGTGATGGACAAACCTTGTTCCACCGTGAGCGGATAGTGGGTGCGGATCTCGCTGCCAATGCGGTCCTTGAGCGGCGTGATGATTTTTCCGCGCGCGGTGTAATCTTCCGGGTTGGCGGTAAAGACCAGCATGATGTCGAGCGGCAGGCGGACGGGGTAGCCTTTGATCTGCACGTCGCCTTCCTGCATGATGTTGAACAAGCCCACCTGGATCTTGCCTGCCAGATCCGGCAATTCGTTGATGGCGAAAATCCCTCGATTGGCGCGCGGCAACAGGCCGTAGTGCACCGTCATTTCGCTCGAGAGTTCGTGCCCGCCGCGAGCGGCCTTGATGGGATCGATGTCGCCCAGCATGTCGGCAATGGTGACGTCCGGGGTGGCCAGCTTTTCCACGTAGCGCTGATCGCGGTCCAGCCAGGCGATGTGCGTAGTCTCGCCTTGCTCGGCGATCAGTTTGCGGCACCGGCTGCAGATGGGGTGAAACGGATTGTCGCGGATTTCGCAGCCTGCCACGTAGGGAGTGTGTTCATCGAGCAGGCCAGTGAGCATCCGGATGATGCGTGTCTTAGCCTGTCCACGCAGACCCAGCAGGATGAAGTTATGCCGCGACAGCACGGCGTTGACGATCTGCGGGACCACGGTATCTTCGTAGCCCACCACGCCGGGGAACAGCTCCTCACCGCGCTGTAGTTTGCAGATCAGGTTCTCACGCAGCTCGCTTTTGACGGATCGGTCTCCGACGTGCCGCTCGCCAAATTTGCTGCTTTTCAGGGCTCCGAGAGTCGAGGGTAATTCAGGCATAACAAGAAGTAGGATCTATGAGGATTCTAACAGTAAACGGCCTGGAGTATCGGACAATCGGCAAGCCATCACTTCTGTTTCAACAGCGCCTTCACGCCGTCCACGCACAACACTGCCGCATGTTTCGATTCCGGGATCAGACCACCCACGGCCGAATCGATATCGGCCGCGGTCAGCGCGGCCAGCTCGGCGCGGGATTTTCCGAGCATCCATTCGGTTAGCGCGGAGCCGCTGGCGATCGACGCCGTGCAGCCACGCACCTTATAGCCAACTTCGGCGGCGCGGCCATCTTCGAAGCGCGCCGACAATCGCAAAATGTCGCCGCAAGCGGGATTGGAAATCTCCACTGTCACGGCGGGCGCCGGAAGCTCCCCCACGTTGCGCGGATTTTTGAAGTGATCGAGAAAGATCTCGCTGTACAATGGAACGTCTCACCTTAATTATGCAATGTGATCCCGAATGACCACCGTAGTCGCAGCCGTGATCGAGCGTGACGGGCGTATCCTGATCGCGCAGCGCAAGCGAACCGGACAGCATCCGCTGAAGTGGGAGTTTCCAGGCGGCAAAGTGGAACCGGACGAAACGCCGGAGAACGCTGTGGTGCGGGAGCTCGAAGAAGAACTGGGCATCCGCGCACAAGTGGGCGCGGAGATCGGGCGCTACGAATTCCAATATAAGGGGCGTTGGCCGATTATGCTGATGTTCTATCGCGTGCTGGAATTTTTAGGGGAACCGAAGAATCTGGACTTTGAGCAAATCCTATGGGCCCCCCGCGAGCGGTTAGTTGACTACGATTTCCTGGAGGGCGACGCCGAGTTTCTTCGCCAGTACACAGCCGCTTAACGCGGTTGCGGCAGCCGGAAATCCACGTTGCGCTCGTCGTTCAAACGCTGCGAAAGATCGCGATCCACCAGGTCGATACTCAGTTGGTTGAGCGTGTGCTCGGCGCTTACGTAGTGCAACGTGCTGCCCTCCATCCAATAGCCAAGCGCCTGAACGATGGTATGGTCGCGCAGCGCGATCAGGTAGATGGTGGGCTGATCACTGGCAGCGGTGCGCTGAGTGACGGCTGACTCGGGATAAGGGTGCACGGGAGGTCCCTGGTACACCTTCATCCCCGACTGATCCTGTGGTTGCTGCTGTTGCTGCTGCGCTTGCTGGTCGCCACTGTAATCGCGCACCTGGGGATTCGCTTGCGGAGGAACGAAGTTCTGATTGATCACCACGGAGGGCAAGCCGGGACCGCCCGATTGCGAACCGTCGTCGGCGTAGCCGGGTGCATAACCCTGCTGGTAGCCGCTAGCCGACGGATCGTATCCATAACCGCCGTAGTAGCCGCCGTAATAAACCGGATACGGCACAATCACCGCGGAGCCGTGTTGCGGATGCGACGCATGTCCGCCCCCAAAGCCGCCGCCGTGCCCGAAACCAGAGCTCGCAAATTGGCCGATCGGCGGAGTCGCCGTGGGCGCATGGCCCATGCCAGGGTACAAGACGCTGCCGAACCCGCCCAGGGACCAAGAACCGCCCGGCTGGCCCTGCCCGAAGGCAAGTCCCGCCAGACCTACGAACAAGAGCACAGGGACGAGGCGACGCATGGCTGAACTCCTCACTTCTATTCTACTGCCAAAGGTCGATTATAACGCCAAAAAGTAGCCCGCAAAATTGTAAAGTCCGGTCTCAAAAGCACACTTGGTACCAGCCGTTTCATAACCAGACGCCGCTGAAAGCGCCGAGGTTTCCCGAGGGAGAAGCTCTACATCGTCCGAAGCTCTAGATCGCCCGAAGTTCTATAATCGAGGAATGCCGGAAGTGCGACACTCCGTCTGCGCGCTGGATTGTCCCGATACCTGCTCGCTCCTGATTAATGTAGATAACGGTAAAGGCAGCCACTTGCGCGGCGATCCGGCACATCCGGTAACCCGCGGATTTCTGTGCGGCAAGGTGGCGCGGTACTTAGATCGCGAGTACTCGCCGGACCGGTTGCTCTATCCGCATAAGCGTGCCGGCGCCAAGGGCGCGGGCAAATTCGAGCGGATTTCCTGGGACGAAGCGCTGGATACCATTGCCGACCGGTTACGCCGGGTGTCGGACGAATACGGCCCCGAAGCGATTCTCCCTTATAGCTTCGCCGGCACCATGGGAATGCTGAACGGCTCCGGTATGGATCGCCGTTTCTTTCACCGCCTGGGGGCGTCGCGCCTGGATCGGACCATTTGCTCCTCAGCCGGAGGTGAGGCGCTTAAGCAGACCCTCGGCTTTCGGTATGGCACGGAGCCCGAGCAGTTTCGCCGTTCCAAGCTGATCATCGCCTGGGGCGCGAATGTGCTCGCCACAAATGTACATCTGTGGCCGTTCATCGTGGAGGCACGGCGTAACGGCGCTCGATTCTACGCCATCGATCCAATTCGCACTCGCACCGTCAAACTTGCCGACAAAAACTTTGCTATCTATCCCGGCAGCGACCTGGCGCTGGCCCTGGGCTTGATGCACGTGATCATCGGCGAAAAATTGCACGATGCGGATTACATTGTGAATTACACCAACGGATTTGACGCGCTGGCCGAACGCGCCCTCCAGTTTCCGCCGGAGCGAGTGGAGCAACTGACCGGGATTCCGCGCGAAGACGTGGTTTCGCTCGCGCGCGAGTACGCCACCACCCGGCCCGCTGTCATCCGCATGAACTACGGCATCCAGCGCAGCGAACGAGGCGGATCGGCGGCGCGCGCCGTTGCGGCTCTGCCTGCGCTGATTGGATCGTGGCGCGAAGTGGGCGGGGGCTTGCAGCTCTCCACTAGCTCGGCTTTTCACTTCGACAAGGCTGGGCTGGAGTTGCCGGAATTGCAGCAGCGATCGCCGCTGGGACGCGAGGCGCGCATCGTCAATATGGTGGAATTGGGCAAGGCGCTGACGCAGTTGAAGGGCCCTCCGGTGAAGGCCATGGTGGTGTACAACTCGAATCCGGCAGCCGTGGCCCCCAATCAGAACTTAGTGTTGTCAGGGATGCGTCGCGAAGATCTTTTCACCGTCGTGCTGGAGCAGTTTCAGAACGACACCGCCGATCATGCCGACATTTTGCTGCCTGCGACGACGTTTCTGGAGCACACCGATCTTTATCTGGCGTACGGACATTACCACTTGCAGTTGGCCCGGCCCGCCCTGCCTGCGCCCGGCGAGGCCAAATCGAACGTGGAAGTGTTCCGGCTGTTGGCTGAGCGCCTGGGTTTCGACGAGGCCTGCTTCGCGGATTCTGAAGACGACATGATCCGGACCCTGCTCGATTCCGGCCATCCCTTTTTGCAGGGCATCACTCTGGAGCGCCTGGACCAGGAGCATTCCGTTCGTCTGAACGTCGCGCCGGATTCCGATCCTTTCCTGCCTTTCGCCCAAGGCGGTTTCGGCACGCCGTCCGTCAAGTGCGAATTTGGCGCGGAGGCGCTGCACTATGAGCCGCCCACTGAATCGCGTCTCGGCTCGCCCGAGCTGCGCGCGCGCTTTCCATTGGAATTGATTCCGTCCAAGAGCCACGACAGTATGAACTCCACCTTCGGCAACGATGCTTCGGCGGTGGGGCAGACCGCCACATTGTTCCTGCATGTGGAAGACGCGCGGACGCGCGGAATTGAGGATGGTGATCGCGTGCGAGTTTTCAACCATCGCGGCAGTTGTACGTTGATTGCCAGCGTGAACGGCGTGGTGCGTCTGGGCGTGGTGTTGGCGCCCTCGGTCCGCTGGAACAAACTTGCCCCCGATCGTCGCAACATCAATGTCCTGACCTCCGACAGACTCACCGACATCGGCGGTGGCGCCACGTTCTACAGCTGCCTGGTGGATGTAGAGAAGTGCGGAGATTGACAAGTGTGGAGACTGAGCTAGTTACCTTTAATTAATGCGATCCCTTCTTTTAACACTCATCTTGATTCCGCTGCTCCTGGCAGGCTCCAGCTGCAAGCGTCGGCGCCAGGCTTCCAGTCAAAGCCAGTTTGCCAGCGACGTCTCCGCCGGCGATCCGAACGTAGCCAGCCATTTTGTAAAAGGCTTCTACGGCGTGGAGCAGAACGCCTGGCGCTGGACCGACCAGGAATTCGCCGTGGATCTATCGCCGCCGCTGCACTCCGATCAGAAGGGCGCTCAACTGGTGGTGAAGCTGGCCGTTCCAGACGCGGTGATTCAGAAACTGACTTCGGTGCAGTTGTCGGCGGCCATCCAAGGCTATAAGCTGGAGCCGCAGATCTACACTAAGTCCGGTCAGTTCACTTACACCCGCGATGTGCCCGCGGATAAGTTGCATGGCGAAATGGTGCGAATCGAGTTTGCGCTGGATCACGCGCTGCCGCCGGCTGCGGACGACAGACGGACGTTAGGGATCATTGTGAGCGAAGTGGGTCTGGTCGCCAAATGAATAAGGACGCGATGAATTATTTCGAGCAGCACCATGACAGTTACCTGGAAGGATTGAAAACCTTCCTCCGCATTCCCAGCATCAGCACGCTGTCCGAGAATAAGCCGGATATCCAGCGCGCGGCTGAATTTGTTCGCGGCGAGTTGGAGCGCGCCGGGCTTGAGCAGGCGCAATTGATCGAAGGGGGAGGGAATCCGCTGGTCTACGCCGAATGGCTGGGCGCGCCGGGGAAACCTACGCTGCTCTTTTACGGGCATTACGACGTGCAGCCGCCCGATCCGCTGGACGAATGGAAAACGCCGCCATTTGAACCGGACATCCGCAACGACAATATCTATGCGCGTGGGTCGGCTGATGACAAAGGCCAGACCTACATTCTGATCAAAGCCGTGGAGGGTCTGCTGAAGCAGCACGGACGGCTGCCGATCAATGTGAAGTTTTTGATCGAGGGTGAGGAAGAAGTGGGCGGCGAGCACATCGAAGCGTATGTGGCGAGCAAACCGGCGCGCCTGAAATGCGACGCCGCGGTGATTTGCGATACCGAGATGTTCGCGCCGGAGCTGCCCACCATCTGCGTCGGTCTGCGCGGCATCATCTATGGGGAGTTGATTGTGGAAGGCGCAAACCACGATCTGCACTCGGGTGTGTATGGCGGCGCCGCGCCCAACCCGCTGCAGGCCATCGCAGAGATCCTCTCCACGCTTAAGGATCGCGAAGGGCATATTCGCATTCCAGGATTTTACGATCGCGTGGTCCCGCCCAGCGCCAAGGAACGGGCTGCGTGGGCCCGGCTTCCGTTCGATGAAAGCGAGTACAAAGAGAAGGAAGTCGGCGTCAAGGAATTGGTGGGCGAGCCCGAAGTTCCGTTGTTCGAGCGTTTGTGGGCGCGCCCTACGCTGGAAGTCCACGGTATTCGTGGCGGATTTATCGGCGAAGGAGCGAAGACCGTGATCCCCGCGCGGGCGCTGGCGAAAGTGAGCATGCGCCTGGTGGCGGATCAAAAGCCCGATGAAGCCGTGGCGCAGTTGCAGAAGGCTGTCGCCGCGGCTTGTCCCAAGGGCGTAACGGCCGAGTACAAGACCATACACAACGCGCCGCCATCGCTGGTGAATCCGGACAATCGCTTCATTCACGCCGCTGCCGAAGCCATGAAACAGGTGTTCGGCAAGGAGACGGTGTACATTCGCTCCGGCGGATCTATTCCGATCGTCGCCGCGTTCGAAGAGCACCTGGGGATTCCGAGCGTCATGATGGGCTTCGGATTGCCGGATGACAATCTGCACGCCCCCAATGAGAAGCTGCACCTGCCGAACTTCTTCCGCGGGATTGAGGCAGTGGCGCGCTACATCGAAATTCTAGGCGCTTAAGCCCATTGTCCGGGCAACGGCACAGGTTGACAAAATCTCCGCCAAGCGGCTGTGATCGAAGCTGGCAAGTGAGCCTAAGACGCAATAGGAACCCCGTGCGGTGGAAGTACCCCTCGAAGCAATCGAGCTTGCGGAGCGATGCGGAACGCCCATAGACCGAAAATCGATCCCCTGACGTGTGATAGAATTTCGTGAGAGTACACCTTCCCCGAGTGAAAGGAAAGGCCAACACAGGCGTGGATCGCGCGCGTATGTTGCAGGGATCGCAAGCGCATGGTTGACCATGTTCTTCCTGCAAAACGGTCGCTTATCATGGCGGCCGTTCGTTCCGAGGACACCGGGCCCGAAGTCGCTGTCCGAAGGATTGTGTACCGCTTGGGATACCGCTATCGGCTGCACGTACGCTCACTGCCGGGTCACCCTGACTTGGTCTTGCCGCCGCTTCGGAAAGTTATCTTTGTTCACGGATGTTTCTGGCATCGACACCCGCGCTGCCGTTATGCGACTTCGCCCAAAACCCGTAGAGGTTTTTGGCAGGCGAAGTTCGCTTGCAATGTGGTGCGTGACCGCATCGTCAGGCGTCAGTTGAGACGAATGGACTGGAAGGTGTTGACGGTGTGGCAGTGTGAATTGAAGAAACCGGACAGATTGACGATACGATTGAATGAGTTCCTCTCGAACTGAGATTCGGAGAAGCGCACAGCGCCCGATTGGCGTCGACCTCTTCGCAGGCGCGGGTGGCCTATCGCTAGGTTTTGAGCAGGCCGGTTTCGACGTGGTCGCTGCCGTTGAGATCGACCCGGTCCACTGCGCCGCCCACAAGTTCAATTTTCCGGGCTGCGCTGTTATTCCCCGGTCGGTCGTCGGATTGACTGCGGACGATATCCGGGAGGCTGCCGGGATCGGTGGGGGCGTGGTCGACTGCGTCTTCGGCGGGCCGCCTTGCCAGGGTTTCTCTCTAATCGGGCACAGGTCTCTCGAAGATCCACGCAATAGCCTGGTTCTCGAGTTCGTACGTCTCGTCGCGGAACTTGGTGCAAGGACCTTCGTGTTCGAGAACGTCAAGGGCCTTACAATTGGCAGGCACCAGGAATTTCTTCGTGAACTAGTCGTAGCTTTCAACGACGCGGGATATAACGTGCGGGCCCCTTGGCGTGTTCTGGACGTTGCCGATTATGGTGTGCCCCAGCACCGCGAGCGTTTGATCCTGTTGGGTGCGAAAAAAGGGACGCGCCTTCCCGATTATCCAGTGCCCCGCACCATTCCTGCCGACATTCGCCAACATATTCTCGGCCTTCCAGTCGGCCCTACATGCCAAGACGCGCTCGGTGATCTGCCGGATGCCGAACAGTTCGCCTCGCTGATTGTAAGCGACGTCGTTCGAACTGTGGCGTTCGGGCGGCCCGCCGACTACGCGAAACCGTTGCGCTGTCTGACGGACGAGTCCTGGCATTACGGCTATGTGCGCCAGTGGGACGCCGGCATGCTGACGTCCAGCGCGAGAACCACTCATACAGAAATTTCGCGCCGAAGGTTCACCGGAACGCTGCCTGGCGATGTGGAGCCGATAAGTCGCTTTTTCAAGCTCGCTCCCGATGGCCTGTCCAATACGTTGCGCGCTGGAACGGATGGCGCGCGTGGGGCCTTCACCAGTCCACGCCCTATCCACTACGCATATCCGCGATGCATCACAGTGCGGGAGATGGCACGCCTGCATGGGTTTCCCGATTGGTTCCGTTTTCACGCTACCAAGTGGCACGGCGCACGCCAGATCGGAAATTCCGTGCCGCCGCCGCTGGCACGGGAGATCGGCAGCGCGATCATAAAAGCTCTCGGTGCGCAGCCGGCCCGGCCCACAGAACCGCAAATGCTCGGCGACACGGCGCTGCTTTACATGGAAATGTCGAAAGCCGCGGAGCGTTTCGGAGTGAAGGCGCCCAACGGACGGCGGGACAGAAAGAGCGGTGCAAAAAAACGTAAGCAACGCGAAATCGAAGAAGGGCGCGACAAAGTTGGAGTGGTCCATGCCTGAGAATCCTTCAGCCGAGACGAACCGTTACAAGGTCCTGATCGAGAACATTTTCTTCGACCATTGGCGCAAGGGACAGACCGACTTCGAATTCGTCCGCGACGAAATAAAGCAGAAGGCGCAGCAATTGAAGATTGATCTCCCGGACAATGTCGGCGACGTTCCGTATTCCTTCCGATATCGAATATCTTTGCCCCATTCAATCATTGAAACGCAGCCCAAGGGACTTGAGTGGATCATAGAGGGTGCCGGCAGATCGAAGTACCGTTTCAGGCTCGTTCCGGCGACGCGCATAAAGCCACGCGAAGACATGATCAG
>JBEKLB010000196.1:0-12138 GCA_050010415.1 Bryobacteraceae bacterium
GATGGTCAGCGCGGCTAACCGGATGCAAAAGGCGACGAGGCAACACGCCTCACGTGTCGCGATACGTCGTCACTCGATCACAATCCCAACTTCGCCGCGCTATTCTCTCGAAACAAGGCCCCCCGAAATCGCCTGATTGCGGCGTGAGAGAATTGTAGCCTCATGTACTGGAAGGAAGGCGTTCATGAATAGCAACCAATCCAATCCACCAAGGTTAGCCATTTGGTGGTTGCTGCACGTGAGCCCGGTAGTCACAACGACGCCTTGACGGGAGATCTCATCGAGAGGTTCCGTGAAGGACAAACGCGCGGCTGGTTCTGGGGGCAGGTTCTCATCGCGTTCGCAGTCGGTGTTGCAAGGGAGATTCAGTGGCACTGGCAGGCATTTTGCTATGCGGCCGCTGGAATGGAAATGCCCGGGCTCCTGTCGCCTGTTTTTGGGCAAAGTTTTTTGCATTGGTTTCGCCTGTGGGATAGCCTTGCTTGGTGGACGCCGGCTGTTGGCCTTCCCGAGGCGATTTGCCATGGAATTGAAGAAACCCTACAAATTCTGGAATTTGGCTCCCACTGGACGCATTTCGAACTTTTGCGGCTGAGTACACGTTGAGTCCAGGAGTCCTTTCAACAACTTCGGGCACGAGGATCGGAGCGAGCAAATGAAGGTGCCGACTTCATTTCGAACGCCGCAGCTTTTCTCCGGCCAGGCCGGGCGGTTCATTCGTGAAAACGTCGGCCCGAGGATTGAAAGTGAGTTATGAAGCCAATGCGCGCCAGACGTGCTTCAGAATGGCAATTGAGCGTGGCAACGGATTTCGCCCTCCTTCGAGAGCGTCATTCTGACAGAGATACCATCCATAAGCCTGTCGGCTTAGGTTCGGGCGGCCTACCGAACGCGGTGGCTGTCCAGCTTCTGTCCCGGTTTTGTCCAACTATTGTCCAGCCTCAGTTCGCAGTCTGAAGCACCATGGAAGACAAATTTCAGGACGTTTTCAATAACATAAGCTCCAAAGCGGGACGCTCGCGGTTAGAGCGAACTCGTAGACGAGTTGCGGCGCCAGGCTTTGACCTGTCGCGATATTGCGGCTGTTCTCGCACAGGAATGCCCGTTTCAAACTTCGAAAAGCGCGGTCAACAATTTTGTGCGAGCACGAGCGAGAAGGCGGAGGAATAGCCGCCGCCAAATTTCGCGCCGCGCGGGGCGGGAATCACCTCCAGCGCCCTCCATCGGAGTCGACGTCTCAGTCGCCGAGCGGGGACGATCCATCTCCAGTTGCGTATGCACACCACCTTTCCAGTGGATCGTGAACCGCAGCGTTTTGTTCGTGGCATCCGTACGCACAATGATCTCCTCGATGGCTGTGCGAAAGATCATCTTCTTGAGCGTCGGCACGCAGCGATCACTGTGCCAGACACCGGCGAAGTTCTCCCCCATCGAAAGGATCTCTGCTTCTTCTCCAGAAGACAATGAATGACTCTTACCTTCAAGACCGGAGAGTTGTTGCCGGGGCGTCTCGATCTCTTCCAGCTTTTCGTCCCAGCGCCGTTCCAGTTCAACGGCCGCCAGACGGTTCCGGGCGTCCACCACGTCATATTGTTCGAATGCCCGCTTTGCTTCGTACTCCAGCTGCTCAAGCTTATTCGTTAGAGCGGCGCGCTGTGCGGCGTCTCCGGAACTCACTTCGTCAATGGCTTTCAGGCTGGCTTCGACGCCGAAGCGCGATATTACCTTTAGCAACTCGTGACTGAAGCGACGATCCACGGAAGCGCCACCAAAGCCGATGCAGTACTGTCCGCCGTCATCATAGTCGCCTTTGCATAAATTGCGCGCGTGAGTTCCGGATCCGCCCCAGTAGCGCACGAGAAGCTTGCGCCCACAGTGGCCACAACGAAGGAGACCAACGAGCAAACCCTGACCAGCACGGATTGCCGACATGGATTTATCGGCCCGCCAGTTGACGGAGTGGCGACGGGTCCTCCGCTGGTTTCCCGGTAAGTGGCCCAGTCAATATACCCTGGATGACGGCTAGGGATAAAGACCCGGCAGTCCTCGGGCCGGCGATTCGCAGCCTGCCGTTTCCTGAGCCTGCCCTCGATCAGCAGGGCTTGACCGGGCGTCTTCCCCAAACATAGGCACCAGCGTAAAAAGGATTGCGGAGGATGTCACGGACGAGGCTCTGCGAAGGAATCTTCCAGACGAGTCGCGTTCCACGGATCGGATTGGCGGGCAACTCCACATCGTGATCACGAAACCATTGGAATGTCTGGCGGACGCTCAACAGTTCCCGGAATTTCGTGAATGCGAGTTTGAATGGCGACAACTCGCCGATCAGAATGCTGAACAACCTTGCCGGTTGCATCCTTTATATAGCCCACCGGAAGCCGCTTGAACAGCTCACCGTGGCGGGCTTGGATTCCTGCCCTGCCTACGTTGCCGAAGAACTTTCAGTTCGACGACGCTCAGTGTTCCTTTGATGCCCAGCACGAGCTGATCGTCGAGGTAACTCAAATCGTAAACCTGTTGTTCGTCTCCGATGAGGGTTCCGAAAATCTGGCACACTTCAACAAGCCTGCACCAATCCTTGTCCGAACGGGCCACGCGCGAGACTTCGCGGCTAACGACGATCCCCACCTCGCCTAAGGCCAGAGAGCTGAAGACGCGCTCAAATCCCTCCCGATAAACGGCGCCGATCGCCGCACTGCTGCCGAGATCGCTGTTTGATGACTTCGACTTCCTGCCAACCCAGGCCTCGTATTCGCTCGGCCATGTCGTATTGAAGCCGTTGGCTCTCCGTATTCTGGCGAACCTGCTTCTGTTCGGGTCAGACTCAGGAGCGGTCAAAGTTCCTGCTGCATCTATTCACCGCATTCGTCGAGATGGAGCGCGGAATTACCCGGGAGCGGGTTTGTGCCGGCTTCACGAAGCCGATTTTGTGTACATTTTGACAGCCGTAAAAAGGGAGTCTCCAAGTCACACCCGCAGGCGTTCTCACGCGCCGCAAGTTCCAGATGAAAGCCGCGACATCGCCAGAGTGCCGAAACTCCGATCTGGGTGTTCGAAAAAATATATGTTTTCGAACGCTAAACCGCTGGTCGCTAAGGGGTTGTGTTTGCGGTCGCCGATTACGGTCGACCATGGGCAGATTAGCGCTACGAGGAGGTTTCGCCAGCTCATTTCCTCAACCCGCAGTCTCACGGCCTCCTCGCGCCGGAAACGCGCCTGGGTCACAGTAGCCGCGTTCCGTTGGCCTTTGCGCGTGCACCCCGAGCCACGGCGCCTGCTGGAACCAGTCCATGAACTCGTTCGACGCCATGTTGTACACGCGTTTGAGTGCTCAGGAGGCAGTAGAACGTAGCCTCCCCGACGCCCACAAGGTCACGGGCTCAAGGTTTTCCGTAGTTTTCCGAAGAGAGGAAAAGTGACCGTGCCGCACTGAGCTATGTCGGTTTAATCCTGCGGCTTTGGAAAGCGAACTACCAGCATTATGCTACAGCCTTGTCGTCTGCCGAACGGCTTCCCGGCCACGGCCACATTCCTTGTGATGGCCGCGTTCGTGCCGGCACTGGCGTCCGCAGGCTCGGTGGGTTTCACCAATGGCGGTTTCGAGGATGGCGACCTGACCGGCTGGACTGTCCAACACTGGCTAAATGACACGGGTATTCCGAGTCTGATTGCAACTCCAGCTCGCAGTCCCGTCACTTTCGGCGACCTGAATCTCACCGCTGACACAAACAGCGGGTCGTCCACCGCCACCTCCCCCACCTCCCAGACCTACACCGGGATAGTGCCGACAGGCTCGATTACCAGCCCGGATCCGTTGTCGCTGAGCGGCCTGACGTTTCCGCTGTATGGAAGTTACTCGGCCGTGGTAAACCAGCTCGACGCCGGTGTAAACGCCGAAAAACGCGCCACGTCCCTTTCCCAGACCGCCGTCATGTCCTCCAGCAACATCGATGCGATCGACGGTAAACTCCACGTACGGTTTGCCTTCGCCGGCGTGGTGGAATTGCCGACGCATACGGCGAACCAGCAACCCTACATTTTTGTCGAGGTGCAGGATCTGACCAAAGGCATCACTCTGTATTCCCGCTTCGTTTACGCGGGGCAAACCGGCGCTGGGTGGATAGCCGGCCCTACGACGGGTGCCGGCAGCAGCGGGCCCTGGTTTTACACCCAATGGCAGACCGTCGATGTCGCGCCGGGCGCCGGTACTCTGGACGTAGGCGACTCGGTCGAGATCATCGTCGTCGCGTCGGCCTGCGAGCCGGGGAAACACGAATCCTACGTGTACGTCGATGGGGGGCTGACCGACACGTCGTTTCCATCTCCCACCGTCTCGGCAAGCGGTCCCGCGTCCGTCGAGCCTTCGCAGGTGATCACTTACACCTATACCTACGTCAATCCGATGAATTCGCCGGTCGCTGACGTACAGGTAGTGGCGACACTGCCGCCCGATACCACCTATGTGTCCACCACCGGGACAGGTTGCACGACGCCTTCTCCCGGAGGCACCGGCACGGTGACATGCCCGATCGGCACGGTCGCGGCCGATTCTGAGGCATCGTTTACGATAACGGTGACGATCGCGAGCGAGCCGACATTTCCGATTAATAATGGCGTGTACCAGATCTCCGGCACCGGTATACCCACCTTATCCGGACCGTTGCTTTCGACGCCGGAAACGCCACAATACAACATCACAGGACCCTCTACCGGAGTCGTCAACACGGCGGCGACGTTCACCATCACGCCCACGTCCGCGATTACCAGCACCATCACTATCACGCCTTCGGGCGGCGGGTTGAGCACCGCGGTTGTAAAGACGTTTTCCAATTCGTCCACTCCCCAGACTTTCACCATTACTCCTACGGCTACCGGAATCGTGGAACTCAATCCGGTCTCGGCAAGCAGCACCCTCCTGGATCCGCCCGTGACGGTGTACAACGTTTCGGCAGGCACGTATACCCTTACTGGGCCGACCAACGGAACGGTCGGCATAGCCTCTAGCGTCTTCACGATCACGCCGGGCCAGGCGATTTCCGGTACGATTACGATCACCCCATCGGGAGGCGGGTTAAGCGCGCCGATTACCTTGACGTTCTCGAATTCGTCGATGGCGCAGACTTTCACGATCACGCCGACGGCCACCGGAACCGTCACTCTGGTCCCATCCAACAATGCGAGCCTGCAGGACGCCTCCAGCCTCACCTACACTTCGATTCCAGCGGCCACGGGCTACACGCTGACCGGTCCGGCGGGGGGAGCGGTGGGCAGCACCTCAACCAACTTCACGGTCACGCCGAACGCGGCATATACCGGGACGATCACCATCACGCCTGCGGGCGGCGGACTGTCGACGGCGATCGTGCTGACGTTCAGCAACTCCCCGGCGGCGCAGACGTTTACCATCACGCCGACGGCGGTGGGTCCGGTCACCCTGACGCCGAGCAACAGCGGTTCGTTGGCGAACGCATCGGCTCTGAGCTACGCGACCAATCCGGCGGCGCCGACCATTGGCGCGGCCGTCGCCGGAAACGGGAGCGCCTCGGTGGCGTTCACGGCGCCGGTGAACACGGGCGGGTCAGCCATCACCGGCTATACGGCTACCTGCAGCCCCGGCAATATCATGGGAACCGGGACCAGCCCGATCACGGTCTCGCCGCTGGCAAACGGCACACCCTATATGTGCACGGTGACGGCGAGGAATACGTACGGCCCCAGCGCCGCATCGGGCGCATCGAACAGCGTCACTCCGGCGGCGCTAGCCACGGGCTACACGCTGACCGGTCCGGCGGGGGGAGCGGTAGGCAGCGCCTCGACCAACTTCACGGTCACGCCGAACGCGGCCTATAGCGGAACGATCACCATCACGCCTGCGGGCGGCGGACTGTCCACGGCGATCGTGCTGACGTTCAGCAACTCCCCGGCGGCGCAGACATTCACCATCACGCCGACGGCGGTGGGTCCGGTCACCCTGACGCCGAGCAACAGCGGTTCGCTAACTAACGCATCGGTTCTGAGCTACGCGACCAATCCGGCGGCGCCGACCATTGGCGCGGCCATAGCGGGCAACGGGAGCGCCTCGGTGGCGTTCACGGCACCGGTGAACACGGGCGGGTCGGCCATCACCGGCTATACGGCTACCTGCAGCCCCGGCAATATCATGGGAACCGGGACCAGCCCGATCACGGTCTCGCCACTGGCAAACGGCACACCGTATACGTGCACGGTGAGGGCGAGGAACGTGTACGGGACCAGCGTCCCATCGAGCATCTCGAATCAGGTGACGCCAGTGGCGGCAGTGGCGCCGGCCACGGGCTACACGCTGACCGGTCCCGCCGGTGGCAGGGTGGGCAGCGCGTCGGCGAACTTCACGGTCACGGCGAACGCGGCGTATAGCGGGACGATCACCATCACGCCTTCGGGCGGGGGATTGTCGACGGCGATCGTGCTGGCGTTCAACGGCTCCTCGGCGTCGCGGACATTCACCATCACGCCGACGGCGGTGGGTCCGGTCGTGCTTACGCCGAGCAACAGCGGCTCGTTGGCGAACCCACCGGCACTCACCTACGGAACATCTCCGGCGGCGCCGACCATTGGCACGGCCGTCGCGGGAAACGGGAGCGTCTCGGTGGCGTTCACGCCGCCAGCGAAGACGGGGGGCGCAGCGATCACCGGCTACACAGCCTCCTGTAGTCCAGGCAATCTCACGGGAACCGCGACATCGAGTCCCGTCACGATCTGGGGGCTCACCAACGGCACGGCCTACACCTGCACGGTGACGGCGACGAATAGTTACGGAACGAGCGTCTCATCGAGCGCTTCCCAGAGCGTTACGCCGCGCGCAGGATCGGGGCAAGGCTTGGCGCTTCAGGTCTCCACATTTCCGGTCGGCGTGGTGGGAACCCAGTATCCGCTTCAGATCCTGACCGCGACCGGCGGCATTGCTCCTTATCTCTTCTCGATCGGCAACGGCGCGCTGCCCGGAGGCCTCAGTTTTGCCAGTCCACAGTTCACCGGTATTCCGACCACGTCCGGCGACTTCCCGTTCACGGTTACGGTGACCGACTCAGCCGGCAACACCGCGAGCGCAGCCAGCTCCATTCTGATTAATCCGGTGCGCGTGGACCTCATCCTGTCTCAGAGCACGGTTTCGTTCGCGCTGACCACAGGATCCCAGGGCCTACCCACGCCGGCTAGCGTCACGGTGCGGTCCAGTGCCATCCAGCAAATCCTGAACTACACCGTTACCGTGTCTCCGGCAGCCCCATGGCTAAACGTGCTTGGTGGCGGAACCACTCCAGGGAGCATTCAGATCGGTCTCTCCCCGGCCGCGCTCACGCTTCCCCCGGTCACCAACGGGTATCAGACCACCGTAACGGCAACGTGTGTCCACCCAAGCCCTTGCGCCGGGATCCCAAAGAACGTGGTCGTCTCCCTGAACGTCAGCACACCCGCGCCTGCCATTTCGCTGACCGACATCCTGCTGTCATTTAGTACAGCCGGGCTGGGCGCCGCGGCCGAATCGCAATGGACCGGAATTCAGAACTCCGGCAGCGGGATTCTCGCCATTCAATCCGTTTCCCCCGCGGATAGCTGGCTTTCGGTAACAGGCGTCCCTGCCAGTCTGCCGGCAGGCCCCGCCGCGCCTATTCTTGTCACGGTCAATCCAGCAGGTCTGGCCGCCGGATTCTACACCAGCCAGATCACCTTCTCCTCTGGCGCGGGGAGCGCTGTTTTGCCCGTCAACCTGCGTGTAGCGCCCAATCCGACCATCAATCTCGCGCCGTCCGGAGCGTTATTCCAGAGCACCGCAGGTGGGCCGCTCGGCAATCCGAACGGTTCATTTCTAATCTCTAGCCCCGCCGGTTCTCCCATTGCCTGGCAGGCGACTGTCCTCCCGGGTGCTCCGTGGCTCAGCCTCGGCTCCACCGAGGGCACCGCGAGCGCCGTCACGCCTGGGCTCGTATCCTTTTCCGCCAACCCATCGCAAGTTTCGGCAGGTCACACGCAGGCATATTATGGGGTGATTCGCATCACGTCGAGCGGGGTCGTGAACTCTCCCGTCGATTTTGAGGTTGTTCTGGATATGACAGCGCCGACCACGCCGGTCACGCCCGATTTGTCACCGCCGGGTCTGATCTTCAATGCAGCCACGCGTACCTCACAGACGGTCCAGGTCTTTGCCGGTTCCGCCACGCCCCTGCCCTATCAGGCATCGGCCGCGACGCAGGATGGAGGCTCTTGGCTTTCGATCAGTCCACAAACGGGCGTGGCATCCGCCGCCGCGCCCGGGCAATCCCTCGTAACGATCGATGCAACAGGGCTCACGCCCGGTGTGTATCGCGGCGGCGCGAGCTATGCTTTCGACAGTGATTCGGTGCGAACGGTGAATGTTACCCTGCTGGTGCCGGCGCCGGACGTGAGCGCCTGTGCTCCGGTACAACTCATTCCCACTCAAGTGGGTCTGCCAGACAACTATCGGCAACCTGTCGGATGGCCTGCCGGTCTGGCTGTCCAGGTAATCACAGACTGCGGAACACCCGCGCCGAATGCTCAGGTGACGGTTTCGTTCTCCAATGGGGATCCGCCACTGGCCCTTACGTCGGTAGACGGCAGCTCCGGACTCTTCGCCGGCACCTGGACTCCGCGTACCGCCTCACCGCAAGTTACCGTCACGGCCGCTGCGTCGGGTCTCGGGTCCATGGCGGTTGCTCAGATCACGGGCGAGGTTGCGAACAATTCCGCTCCTCTGCTGGATAACGATGGAATCGTGGATGCTTTCCGCAACACCGTTGGCGATCCTCTGGCGCCTGGTTCTCTCATTCAGATCTTTGGATCGAATCTGGCAACCACGACAACGACGGCCGGAGGCGCGCCGCTCCCGCTCAGTCTCGCAGCCACGTCAGTGTCCATCGGCGGTCTGGCGGCGCCCCTGTTTTATGCCAGCCCCGGCCAGATTAACGCCCAGGTTCCGTTTGAACTCGCGGTGGGCCATCAGTACGATGTGCAGGTCAACGTCAACGGGGCGCTGAGCGCAACCGAGCCCATCGCTTTGGTCAATGCCGCGCCCGCGATTGCTGCCTTCCCATCCGGGGAGGCCATTGCGCAGCATGCTGACTACAGCCTGGTATCGGATACGGCGCCCGCCCAACCCGGCGAATACATCATTCTCTATCTCTCGGGTCTGGGCCTGACGGATCTTCCGGTCGCCAGCGGAGCGGCTTCACCCGCTAACCCGCTAGCGCATCCGGTTTCCCCGGTAGTGCTTACCATCAATGGCAATCCGGCCGTAATCGCTTTCGCTGGTTTGACACCGTTGGCGGTCGGGCTCTACCAAATCAACTTCCAGCTCCCGGGCGGCGTGCCCGGTGGGATGGCAACCATCGTGGTCAGCCAGCCGGGAGCGGTGAGTAATAGTGTCACACTACCGGTCAGTCAGTAGCATTTGAAGATCTTGAGCCGCTCCCCAAAAAATATAAATTTCGTCACGCCGGGCGAGAGTCCACGAGCCCTCGTCCGCCAAAGCTCGCGACAGATAATCGAGGCTCCGAAATACCGTGAGCTTCCGGCAAGAATGCATGAAGAAGGTTTGAGTTAGCGCTTTCGCGGGCCACGTAACGTCCGTCGACTCGCCGCTGACCTCTGATTAAATTTTTCGTGTAGGTAACACGTACGGCGCATCGCTGGAACTACGGGCGAGTGCGGTCGGAGCCCTGGCCACCCGATCGCCGACCTCGGCTGGTCATCTGAGCGTAGTGCATTACGGTTTTATAAACGGGAGCTGCGCGCGGTCCGCGCAACCGGCTTCGGTGGCCGCAGTCGAAACTGCCGGCTCCTCATCGTTCGCCAGGGTTCACCAGCTCCTGCAACGCCGACTGCGACTCGCCGACTATCGCCTGGCCTGCGCTCTTCAGCAGTCGGACGTGACGCCCTTTCGCCCTTGTCACGGCGGCTTCCATTGCCTCTGCATCCGGCTCGGGAATGCAGGTCAGCAGAATCTTGGCTAGACTGTCCACCAACGCGAACAAGGCCTGTGTGCTCGCCCGCGCCGGGAGATCTCCCGGCTGATCTGGTCCATGCTGATGGCAAGTCGTTCCTCAGCCCCGAGCATCGCTTCTTCACGCCCTTTCAATTCGTGGTCCATCGCCGCCCTGAGGAAAGCGCTCGGATTAGCGTGGCCCCGAAGTTTCATCGCCGATTGAAGTCGTTCATCGGTATCCGCACTCAACCGGATCGTTGGTCTTGGCATGATTGCCTCCGCACTTTATAAATGAAATGGCAGAGCCCCTGCGGGACGCGATTTCGCACAACAATTTTCACCGGTGAACAAATGGCAGACGATCTGGGCGTGCGTCTGACGCGTGGTGGGGTTTTGGAATGAGTCGATTAGTCAATAAACTCAACCAACGCGTCAGACAACCTTTTATGTTCCCCTACCCATGATTGTTGTCTCTGCTGCTGTTGAAATATGTTGAAGAATGTCGAACGGTCCGTCTGGACTGACCCCCTAAAGTGAGACAGAGGAAATTACGACACTTTGCAGGCAAAGTCGATGGAGTCAGAACTGACGAGTGAGTGAAGTGATGGCGAAGCGAGCAGTCGCGGAGAAACCTCAGAAGGCAATTGGGAAAACGGCACAGTCCTGCTCTGAACGGGCCGCCCGCGAAAGTCTGGAAGCCCTCGGCGGCCGCCCTTTCAGCGACCAGGAATGGGATCGCCTTTCAAAACGCCTCAACGAATTCGTTAAGTTCCTCTCTCGATGGGATGCCGAGCAACGTGCCTCCACAAAATGCGCGAAGATGGAATCCCAGAGTGACCAGGAAGGGTGGCCTGAAGGGCAGTAAAACATGCTCCAGAACGGATCAGCACCGAAGCCGCCGTGGGTAGTGATCTATGCACGTGTGAGCAGCAAGGAACAAGAGGCCGAGGGCTTCTCGATACCCGCCCAGTTGGATTTGCTGCGCGAGTACGCACGCAAGCAGGGCATGAAAGCGGTCCAAGAGTTCGTCGACGTGGAATCAGCCAGCACTAGCGGACGGACTGGGTTCGGCCAGATGCTCGCGTTCTTGAAGAAGAACCGTAGCAAGTGCCAGACGATCCTGGTGGAGAAAACGGACCGTCTTTACCGGAACGTGCCGGATTATGCCACCGTCGATGAACTCGGCGTCACGATCCACTTCGTTAAAGATGGCACGATCCTGTCGCCAGATTCCAAGTCGTCAGAACAGTTCATTCACGGCATCAAGGTCCTGATGGCCAGGAAATATTCGCAAAACTTGGGCGAGGAGACGCTCAAGGGAATGCTCCAGAAGGCCAAGAGCGGTCTGTATCCGAGCAACGCACCGGCGGGTTATCGCAACGTGGAAGGGCCGGACGGAAGGCGCATCATTGTGCCCGACGACGATGCCCCGACTATTACGCGTTTGTTTGAGGAGTTCCGCACGGGCCGGCATTCCCTGAAGACTCTAGCAGCCAAGGCGAGAGTGGAAGGCTGGAAAGTTGGAGGTCGTCGGCTGCATCGAAGCACCCTGCATTTGATTCTTCGCAAGCGCATCTACACCGGTGATTTTGACTGGGACGGCGTGACCTACCAAGGCAAGCATGAAGCTCTGGTCAGCAAGGAGACGTGGGACGCGGTTCAAGCCCTATTTGATCGACGCGTCGAAACGAAACAGCATCGGATCAAACACGACTTTGCCTTCACGGGGTTTATTCGATGCGGCCATTGCGGGTGCGGTTTGGTCGGCGAGTTGAAGAAACAAAGATACGTCTACTACCATTGCACCGGGCATCGCGGCAAGTGTCGGGAGCCCTATGCGTGGGAGGAAGTGATGCAAGACCAGTTCGCCGCCGCACTCAAGGAATTGGTAATCCCGCCGGGAATTCTGAAGTGGCTGCAAGAGTCCGCCTCCGAATCCGATCTCAACGAACAGGCCGACCGGGACCGGGAACTGAAGCGGCTGGAACAACAACACAGAAGGCTTGGGTCGAAGCTGGATGTCCTCTATGACGACCGGCTAGAAGGTCGCATCAGCCCCGAGATGTACGATCGCAAGGCGCTCGAATGTCGAAACCATGCAACTTCCCTCGAACGCCGGATTGAGGGGATCCGCGCTAGCGCTCCGGCTCCAGTCCAAG
>JBEKLB010000197.1:0-11966 GCA_050010415.1 Bryobacteraceae bacterium
GTCCGATGCGAATTCTTTCCGTCCAGTCGCAAAACCATTCTGCTGGAGCACATAGGCGAGGATTTGCGCGTACTCGGCGCCGCCCAGGCTACCGGGGCCGCCGGGTGGCATCTTCGTGCTCACATAAGTGAACAAATCCGCTGCGGGCTTTCCGCCGTATTTCCTAAGAAAGGCCGCACCACGGAGCGGAGGGGCAACGGTGCCGTCATCGACGCTGGGGCCGTGGCAGTTCGCGCAGTTCTGCTGGTATGCCGCCTTCCCTGCCACCGCTTGTGCCGATGTGAATAGCGCGTCCCCAGGTGGTGGAACCGCGCCGCCCGGCGCTTGAGCCTGCAACTCTGCGGGTGACACAAACGCAGCCAAGGCGGCGATTGCTCCGCATAAGCTTGCGGAGAGCGCAACAACTCGCCACCTGTTTCCAGGATTTCTGGATGTCATGATCGAAGGTACCTCCGGGCCGACCGTTACCTGCAAAATTGTACTACCTTGCGACGCTAACGGTTCGTTGGTCGCTTGCCGCGATGAAGATAAACTATTCGGGAGAGGATCTAGCGAAATGAACAGACGCAACATCATGGGTTCGATGGCGTTGGCCGCCGCTGCGGTTCCGCTGGCTTTTGGAGCCGACGACGAAATCACCGAATGGGTCGGTTGGTGGGAGCGCTCCAAGAAATACACCTTGCAGATCGCCGAAGCTATGCCGGAATCCGGCTACGATTTCCGGCCGTTCCAGGGCGCCGGGGCGGCTACGGACAGCGTGCGATCCGGCGACGGAGCGCGCTCTTTTGGCGAACTGATGCAGCACATCGGCCAGGCGGAAGGTTTTTACCTTGGCCGGTTCGGTAAAGGAACAGCGCCTACGAGTCCTCGTGGCGATACCAGTAAGGCAGCCACAGTCAAGTACCTAAACGATTTGTTCGACTGGTCCATCGGCGTGGTGAAGCAGTTGTCCACGGCAGATCTGACCAAGCCCGTTACCGCGGGCAAGGGTCCAATGATGAGCGGCCTGTCTGCTCTGCTGAACGCCATGGTTCACACCGCGCACACTCGCGGGTACAGCGACCTTTATCTGCGTAGCAAGAACATCAAACCTCCGACTTATGCGGTGTAACATCTTTTCAAATCGCCTTCTCCTCTTTCTGGCCGTAGCGGCATTCGCGGCCGCGCAACCGCCTACGCCGGGCGCGCCTCCTCCTGTCCCTCTTTTTTCTCCAGATGTGATCAAGTCGTTCACGCCAGCAGACAATCCAATCACGGACGCCAAGTCGAAGCTCGGCGACATGATCTTCGACGAGAAACGCATTTCGGCCGACGGCACGGTGGCGTGTAATACCTGCCATTCACCCCGCAATGGTTTCACCACTCACACGGAAGCCGCGCGCGGCGTGGGCGATCAGATCGGAAAGCGCAACGCTCCTTCCATCCTGAACGCCATGTTTTATAAATCCCTGTTCTGGGACGGGCGGGCTGCCACCCTGGAAGAGCAAGCTACGCTGCCGATTCTCAATCCGGTTGAAATGGGACAGAAGGACCCCAAAGATGTCGTGGCGAAACTGGCCACAATTCCGGAGTTTGCCCAGGCATTCGAGCAGGTGTTTGGCCACCCGGTGAACTGGGAGGACATGGGCAAGGCACTGGCTGCCTTCGAGCGGACCCGGCTCTCCACCGAAGCCCCATTCGATCGCTTTGTGCATGGCGACCAGAAGGCCATGAACGCGTCGCAAATACGGGGATGGGCGCTGTTTACGGGCAAGGCCCGATGCGGAAGCTGCCATAGCTATGATCCGGCGCTCCCGCTTTTTGGCGACAACCGCTTCCACAACACGGGAGCCGCGGCGCACAAACAGGACTTCAATCCACTAGCGAAGCGCGCTGAAGAAAGCGCTGCGGCAGACAGCAAGGAGCAGATCGACAGGCTCGCGCTGGAGACCGATTATTCGGAATTGGGCCGCTTCCTGGTGACCAGGAGAAGGGAAGACATCGGCACTTTTAAGACGCCATTTCTGAGGGACGTGCTTCTGACGGGACCTTACATGCACGATGGAAGCCTGGAGACTCTCTGGGACGTAGTCGAGTTCTTCAACCAAGGCGGTGAACGGAATCCATTTCTGGATTCCGAGATGAAACCGCTGGGTCTTACCGGCAATGAAGTTGACGACTTAGTGAACTTCCTGGGTGCTCTCACTTCGGACCGGTACGCCGAGTTACGAGCCGCCGAGTTGGATCGTCAGCGCACCAGTTATCTGTATCGCCGGGCAGTGCAGCACGCTGCCCACAGCGACGCGCGTTAGCCAAGATGCGGACCAGCTTGCCTCACTTGGCGAGCTGAGGAAACTGCTGGCGAAAGCTCGCCAGCTTGGGCACGTCGAAGGCGTCGACGTAGCGTTTGTTCGTACACAGAGGCGAATTCTGCAAGCAATGCTGCAGGTAATCCTGGTGATAATCCTCAGCGCGATAAAAAGCCTGAAGAGGAGCCACCTTGGTGACGATCGGCTTTGCGAAGGACTTCGCCCCGTTCAATTGCTGGATGTATGCTTCCGCTACGCGCTTCTGTTCGTCGGTGGTGAAAAAGATCTCCGAACGGTATTGCGTGCCTTCGTCTGGATCCTGGCGATTCAAAGTGGTTGGGTCGTGCACCGAGAAATAGACTTTCAACAACTGTCCGAAGGAAACCTGTGACGGATCGAATGTCACTTGAACGGATTCCGCATGGCCGGTTGTTCCAGAGCTGACAATCTCGTAGTGAGCGTTGGCCTTGCTCCCACCGGCATAGCCTGAGACCGCGCTCGACACACCTTTCACCGCATCGAAAACGCCTTGTATGCCCCAGAAGCATCCGCCGGCGAGGACCACTGTTTCCGTCTTTTTCTCCGCTCGGTTCTCATCGGCGGAAGGATTTGGTAGCGTAGCAGCCCCCAGCGTAAAGAGCGCGACTGCGCCAACCAGGCCTGTCCGTAACGCGATCCGCGTGAGCCCAATCTTTCGAATTGTCGGAATTGGCATCGGAACCTCCCAGATGTAAACGTACCATTTCTGGAAGCATGGTTGACATGCACGCTCGCGCCCAGTGGCACCTTCCTGCTCTCTGATTTGTGATTATGGAAAGTTGTGAAGCCACTTGCGCTGATACTGCTGCCGTTTTGCGTTCTCGCGCAGGACGCTCACCTGGCAGCCATTCGCACCACGGTTCTCGGCATCCGTCAGTACGCCAATGACCACCAGGACGTGCGCGGAGGCATTGCACAGATCACCGACGCCAAGCACCAGCTCCGCGACTGGATCGAAGCGCGCCTCGCCAGTTTTCCCCGGAACGGCGATGCCGCGCTGCTCACTGCGAGCCTCCACCGGGGTCTGAGTGAGGCGAAACTGTTCTGTGATAAGGACTCGGATTGTTTCCCCACCGCGTTCGGTTTTCTCGACGAGATTCAGATCGAACGTCAGGATGATTTCCTCATCGCACAGACTGCGGTGGGCGTCGGAATTCGGTGTGGCTACGATTATTCCGCTTATGTTTATCAGTGGAACGACGGCCAGTGGCAGCGCATCTGGGAGAACGAGCAAAACGACTACTCAAGCAGTGCTTATTTTCCTCAGACGCTCCATGCCGTAGAAATCTCCGGTCCTGGTCCGGACGGAAACCGGCTTATTTTTACACTCGGTACGCAGGCCGGCTGCCTGACTTTTAAAGACGTCTATTATCGCGTGTGGCGGCTGGGCACGCCCAAGCCGCTGCTGGACAAACGCGAGCTGCTGTACGACGAAGGAGACCCGCCGGTAACCGGGAAAATCCAGCCTCGGGACCTGCGAATCGAGTTTTCAGCCGGGGGCGGCGGCTACGGCTACCCGCATAAGGCAGTCCGTCATTTCGAGATTCAGGGCACAACGGTGAAGCAGGTGGATCCGATCGCGCCTACGCCGCGCGACTTTGTCGATGAGTGGTTGGCCGCGCCATGGAAGGAAAGCGCCGCATTCGCTGAATCCACCGCACTCGAGCAGTGGCATCGGAAGCTGCATCGGGACGACGATGAGGGCGACTTCCCCGACGATCCAGTCAACTGCACGAACGACCCTCAGTTGTGGCAGATAGGCGCACATCTGCAGGACGAACCCAAGCACTATTTTCTGGTCCGGTGGCATCGTCCCGACCGCTTCAGCATGGTTGCAATCGGCGATCAACCTCTCCCGGACTGCAAACAGGACGGTTCAGCGCACGTGGAAAGGCAGTGAGATCGTTTTGGTCTCGATGTGTTCGGTGACTTTGGTGAACACGTCGATATCGAAAGGTTCACCGATGTGATTGCCGGCCAGATCTTCGAGGCCGGTATCCACAATGAGCTGGTAATCGCCGGCGGCCCAGGGATGCTGCGGGACAAAGAGCCATTCGCTCTCCTGGCGCCCGATGGCCACCGCGCCGTAAAT
The DNA here is from genome assembly GCA_050010415.1 of Bryobacteraceae bacterium. GTDB lineage: Bacteria > Acidobacteriota > Terriglobia > Bryobacterales > Bryobacteraceae > Palsa-89. Next base: position 4,420 of record JBEKLB010000197.1, read on the forward strand.
CATGCCGCCCGGTCCGGACACTTGAAGCATGCGCTGCAGCAGAGGATAATTCATCGGCGTCGGAAAATCGATCACCAGCGCCGCGCTATTGCCCGCCTTGGGCGCCGTCACGGTCCAGCGTTTCGGATCGGGCGGAACACGCTCGGCGGGTCCGCTGCGGAAAGCCTTGCGGAAGCCTTCAGCCATGGGCACGCCCCGCGCGTCCGGCCAGTCCGCATCGATCACCAGCGTGTAGCGCTTACCTTCGGTCAACGGCGGTCCGATGTTCTCATTTGAGGTGAGCCCGCGCTTGATCCGGCCGGGATCGAAAGTCATGGTCAGGCGCTTATAGCCGGGCTCCCACAGCTCTTCGCCCGGCAGGAACACCGCATGCGAGCCGACCAGTTCTTTGCCCCCCGAATCGAGCACGTGGATGTGGCTGGCGGCTTCTGCGCGGCTCATCGGCGCGGAGAAGTAGATATAGAGACGAAGCTGATTGCTGGGCCAGACGTCTCCGGAAGGATAGACTCGCTCCACGCGTGCAATTCGATTGGTGGGACGCGGAGGCCCGTCGAATGTTTTCTCGATGGGCGCGCCGCCGGAAGGCGCTTTGAAGATGGCTCGGTAGTGAACGCCCGCTGCGATGGGATAAGTGGGATGAAAAACCAGTGAGCCGCTTTCCACCGTGTAGCCGCCGAGCAGCGCAGGGACATCGCCCGGGCCCGCATAGATCACAAAAACCGAAGCCCAGCCTTTGGCCGGCGGTGCCGGGGGAGCCTGCCAGCCGGTGACTTTGAACGCACTTCCTTCAAACTGGATTGAGATATTCTGCGCGGCTGCGGTCATCCCACAGAAGAGGATGACCGCGAGTGCAGCGAGACTGAGTCTACGCAATGTGGACTTACGGCAGGGCCACGGTCTGCAGATTGATCGGACCAACCGGCGGGCCGGGATTGTAAACTGGGCCGGACCCTGGATGGCCAGTCATGACGAGCACGTTCGACGCATCGAGTGCCGTGATGTGCTGCACGTTTTCGAGGCCGCTGACCTTGTCATAGGGCACGCCGGCAACGTCGGTGCGCTGCGGTTCGCTGATCGTCGGATAGGTCTCGATCTTGTCGGCCTTCAGTTTCACCACGCCGAAGCTGGTGTTGGCGATCAGAATGTAGTCATGGCCATCTTTCTTGTAAGGGACCATGTCGAGGGGCTGGTTGCCCGCGCCGAGGTCGGCGATTTCAGCGCCCTTCACCTGTGCGCCCGGCTTCAGCTCGCTGACCGGGATCTTCACCAGCGGGGTGCAGGTGTAAGCAGCCAGGACGTAGTCCTGGCCGGAGATGCTGTACGGAACGAAAGTGCGGATGGGGGACTGCGTTTCATAACGACCGTGCGAGGAATGCCAGATCTGGAGCGTGGCGCCTTTTTCGGCGGACTTGAACGGGAACGGAATCGAGCGCAGCGCCGAACTCCACTCTTCGTTCGAGAGACCCGCCACCATCAGATTGCCGTTGACGTAATTCATATCGGTGATGGTCTGCATGCGTTGGTTCTGCCGGGCATTGGCGTTGGCCTGAGGAGCGTCCACGAGGCTGACTCCCTGATTCGGCGCGCTATCGAGCGAGAGCATGTTTATGTTGCCGGTGGTTTCCACCCGGGCGATCAGTGGCATGGCGTCGGGGCCCTTGCCACGCGAGGCTGATACGTAGGCATTCCGGGATATTGGATTGACCACAACGTCGTTGATGATGATCTGGTCGGCAGGCACGCCCACCAGAGCGGCGATTTTGGCATCGACGCCCTCGACGTTGATAGAGGCTTTGGAGGCGGGCTTCGTGTCCTTGGTATCAATCGCCACGATTTGGGCTCCAGCGGAATCCGCGACGAAAAGAATGCCGTCGGGTCCGAAGGCGAGCGGTCCGGCGGAAGTTAGAGGCACCTTACCCACGGGAAGATTCACGTGGGTGGTAGCCGTTCTGCTGACGGTGCTGAAGGTTAACGCCAGCGCGGCAACGGCGCTAACGCCAAGGACTGTTCTGATTTTCGTCTTCAGACGCATGGCTTGATCTCCTCGCGGTTTAGTTTATAACAATTGAGGCGCCCGTGCCCTGCTTAGCAAACGACAGCCGGACTAAATCCAAGCCTGCGATATACTCAATGACCGCTGGAGGTTTGCATGGGAAATGAACGAATGCTCGCGTGGGTGATCTGGTCATCCGCGTTTGTGGCCGGCACATTGCCGGCGCAGGTGCCCCCGGACATCGCGACCAAGCTGATTGCGATCGGACGGGGAGTGTGCGTCCCGGAAACCGCGGAAGTCTACGCGCCGTTGCAGCCGAAACCTCCCTACGCGGGCGTGAAGTTTACCCGCGATGTCTCGTTCGGGCCAGACGCCAAGAACGTCCTCGACGTGGCCGAGCCGGAAAAAGGCGGCGGATCGCGGCCCGTCCTGATCTATCTTTCGGGTGGGGCCGGCAACAAGCAACAGGGTGGTCCGAACGGCGAGGCTTTCTACGACAACATCATGGTGTGGGCCGTGAAGAGCGGAATGGTCGGGGTGAACATGCAGCGCCGTCCCGGCGAGGCGTGGGACGATCCGGCGAAAGACGTGAGCCTGGTGGTCGACTGGGTGAACAAAAACATCGCGCAGCACAAAGGCAATCCGCAGCGGGTTTTCGCCTGGTCGCAATCCGCCGGGAACATTCCTCTCAGCACCTATGTCGCCCACTCCGAGTTTTGGGGGACCGGGGGCATTGGTCTCAAGGGAGTGATCTTCATGTCGCCGCCAGCCTTCGATATTCTCCCGGTAACCCCACCGCCGGTTCAGGGCGCTGCATTCGCTCCCTGCGGCTCTCCCAATGGCGGACCTCCCGCCGCTCCGGCAGCCGGACGCGGAGGTGGGCCGGGTGGTCGCGGTCCGGGTGCGGGACGAACGCCTCTGGACCCCGCCACCCAGCTGGCCCGTTCGAATCTGCCCGGGTTGACTGCCGCAAAGATACCTCTCATGATCTCGGTCGCAGAGCTTGACCCTCCCAACATCATCGGGTTCGCTGAGACCTTGCGGGATGAGCTCAAGAAAGCGAACCGCAACGTGACCTACGTCGCATATAAGGATCACAGCCACATCTCGGAAGTAATGTCGCCCGATACGGCCGATACAAGCGTCACCGGGACAATCCTCAAATGGATGAAGAGCGTCAAATAGTTTAGAGCTAGTCTGATGGATGGAGGAGAGTCCCAATGAAGGCGGTTCGATTAGACAAGTACGGCGGTATTGACGTTCTGCGTGTAGATGACGTGCCGGTTCCAGAGCCGTCTCAAGGCGAAGTGCTCGTTCAAGTGAAGGCCGCTTCCATCAACCCTGGTGAGGCGAAAATTCGCGAGGGACTCATGCATGCGCGCTGGCCTGCCACTTTCCCGTCGGGTGAGGGGAGTGACCTGGCTGGGATCGTAACGAAGATCGGCGCCGGAGTGGAAGGCGTCAAGGTTGGGGACGAGGTGATCGGTTTCACAGACCGGCGCGCCAGCCACGCCGAGTACGTTGTGGTTGAGGCGCAGAACTTGACGCGCAAGCCGGCGAACGTATCCTGGGAGGTTGCCGGTTCGCTGCCCATTGCTGGAAGCACCGCATATGCCGCCGTGCGTGCGGTGTCGCTCAAGCCCGGTGATACCGTTGCGGTTTCGGGCGCCGCCGGTGGTGTAGGATCCATCGCCGTGCAGTTGGCCAAACGCGCTGGGGCGCAAGTGATCGGCATCGCTGGTCCGTCCAACCACGCATGGCTGACTGCTCACGGCGTCAAGCCTTTGGCATCGGCGACAAGCTGGCCGGCCAGCTGCGTGAAGCTGGAATTAACGCATTCGTCGACGCCAACGGCAGCGGCTATGTGAAGCTCGCGATCGATTTGGGCGTTCGAGCGGACCGCATCGACACGATTATCGATTTTGCCGCGGCGCAGCAGTATGGGGTAAAGACCGAGGGCGCCCAAGCCGCCCTGAACGCTGCGGTCCTCGCGGAACTGGCCGGGCTGGTTGCGGCGGGCGATCTGGAAGTGCCGATCGCCGCGACCTTTCCGTTGGCCGACGTGCGCGCGGCATTCCAGCAGCTGGAGCAGGGCCACACTCGGGGCAAGATCGTGCTGCTGCCCTGAGTACGCCTTTAGAACTTGCTGTTATTCGAGACTTCCTGATACGATCTGTTGGCGACTCGTCATGATCGGCAAGCTCGGTATCGTAGGTCTTCTGCTTCTCTCCGCAGCCACTGCCTTTGGGCACCACGCTTATACCGCGGAGTTCGATACCACCAAGCCGATCAAGCTCACCGGAGTGCTCACCAAGCTGGAGTGGACCAATCCGCATATCTGGCTCTATTTGGACGTCAAGGACGAGAACGGCAAAGTCACCAATTGGGGCTTTTCCGCATCGCCGCCGGGGATGCTCACCCGGCGGGGGATCACCAAGACGAGTCTGAAACTCGGCGAGGTGCTCACCATCTCCGGGCATCGCGCGAAAGATGGGTCGAACAACGGGTCCGGAAACATTGTCACTTTTGCCGACGGGCATGACGCATTGATAGGGCAGGATCAGGCGCTTCGGCCAACCGAGCTGGCTTCTCCACAGCCGAGCGTCAAGTAAAAAGATGAGGTTCCATTCGCTTCTGGTTCTGTCGTTGCTGTCTCTGCCGGGATTCGGCCAGATCAGCACGAGCTTCCCTCGCATGCCCGACGGCAAGCCCAATTTCAGCGGAGTCTACGCCGGTCCCGCTTTCGCGCACAATGTCGGACCCAACGACACCGATACCCCGGTGGTCACCAACTTCGACCCGCGCCGGATGTCGCCTCTACTGCCAGGTGCGGAAAAGATGTTCCGCCAGGCGCCCAACGGAGACCCGCGCCACGACGATCCCACTGAGCTTTGCCTGCCCGACGGTCACCCTCGGGAAGCTCTGGCGCCTTATGCCCAGCAGATCGTGCAGACCCCCGAAACAGTGGTCTTCTTATATGAGTACATGCATTTCTTCCGCGTGATCCCCATCGACAAGCCTCACCCCGCCGATGTGGATTCCACCTTCATGGGCGATGCGGTCGCCAAATGGGACGGCGACACGCTGGTGATCGACACAGTCGGCCTGCGGGAGTGGACTCTGGCAGCCACCAACCAATGGCATAGCGACGCGCTCCATACCGTGGAACGCCTGCGGTATATCGATCGAAGCACGGTATCCTATGAGATTCTGATCGACGATTCCAAACTGTTCAGCAAGCCCTGGTCGCAGGAATTTCAGATGAAGTTGCATCCCACCTGGAAGCTTCTGGAGCAAGTATGTGAGGAAAACAACCGGTGTCAGACTGGAAACTGCTCACCTTCCAGCCCGCAAAAGTAACCTCACTGACCTGCGGGGGCGTCTGTTCCTTAAGACGCTGCTCGGCTCGAAGCCGTCAATCTTTAAAGAGGCCGTCAATCTTGAAAGCTGATATACCAGGGGGCTTGTGTCCGGCGAAAGTATTGACTACATTACTTAAAGGTCCCTGTAACCGGTGGAATCTCGCGGAGGGGCTGAATGGTTGGGAGTCCAAATGACTAAAGGCAAGAGCGGCTCGATCCTGGCGGCGCTGGCGATGGTTGCCCTGCCGGCTTATTTGGGCACCGCGCTCGCGCAGCAAACCGGATCGGTTCCCGCGGCAACCGCGCCCACCGTGGTCGCAACTTCTGCCGCCTCCGAGCGCGCTCTGCTCGACCAATACTGCGTCGTGTGCCACAACCAGCGTTTGAAAACGGGTGGACTGACGCTCGATCAGCTCGACGTTTCCCGTGTTCACGACCACCCGGAAATTTGGGAAAAAGTGGTGCGCAAGCTGCGCGCCGGAATGATGCCACCCTCCGGCCTGCCGCGTCCGGCTGCGCCGGTGATGGATTCCATGATCACTTTCATGGAGAAGGAACTCGACCGCGACTCAGCGCCCAATCTCACTCCTCCCGGAATGCATCGCATGAACCGCACCGAATATACCAATGCGATTCGCGACGTGCTGGGGCTGCAGGTGGATGCGACGAAATTCCTGCCTCCCGACGATTCCACCCACGGGTTCGACAATATCGCCGGAGCGCTGACGCTCTCGCCCGCGCTCATGGAAGCGTATCTTTCGGCGGCGGGAAAAATCAGCCGCCTGGCCATCGGCGACGTGTCCGCTCCCACCCAGGCTGTCTTCGAGGTGCCGGCGGATACGGCGCAGAATTATCACATCGAAGGGCTTCCGTTCGGAACCCGCGGCGGCATCCTGATTAAGTATCAATTTCCGGCGGACGGCGAATATTCCTTCAAGGTGAAAGGCGTCACCGGATATTTTCAGGCCGTCCTGGGCGGCGTGAAGGGCGAGCAGCTCGAGGTGACGGTGGATGGGGATCGCAAGAAGCTGTTCGATTGGGATAAGGAAATTTCGACCACTACTGGCATGGGGCGCTCCACCGAGCGCATCCCGGTGAAGGCCGGCGTGCACACCGTCGGCGTGACATTCCTTGCGACCAACGATGTGCCGGGCAGCGAACTGAACCGGCCGTTTCAGCGGACCATGAACACGCCGGGCTCCATACCTGGCTTCTTGTTCTATCCGCACGTTGGCCAAGTCTGGATTGAAGGCCCTTACAATGCCGCGGGCGCCAATGGCTCTCCTAGCCGGGAGAAGATTTTTGTCTGCCGTCCCGCCACTCCTCGCGACGAAACTCCGTGCGCGCGCACCATCCTTTCCACGCTCGCCAAGCATGCTTACCGGCGTCCGCCCACACCCGCGGATCTGGCTGCGTTGACCGAGTTTTATCAGACCGGCCGCGGCGGTGGTGGAACTTTCGACGACGGCATCGAAGCGGCGCTGCAACGCCTGCTGGTGGATCCGGAGTTCGTATATCGCAGCGAGGCGGAACCGGCCAGCGGCGCCCCCGGGAGCAGCTATCGCATCAGCGATCTGGCGCTGGCTTCGCGGCTGTCCTTTTTCCTGTGGAGCAGTGTCCCAGACGACGAGTTGATCAACCTCGCCGCCCAAGGCAAACTCAGGGATCGGACGGTATTAGAGACCCAGGTGCGGCGCATGCTGGCGGATCCGAAGTCGGAAGCCTTCATCACCAATTTCACCGGCCAATGGCTGGGCGTGCGGTCCTTGACGACCAGCGAGCCAGTGGTAAACCTGTTTCCGGATTTCGACGACAATCTGCGCGCCGCCTACCGGCATGAAGTGGAACTGTTCTTCGGCAGCGTGGTGCGTGAGGATCGCAGCGTCCTCGATCTGTTGACTGCGAATTACACATTCGTCAACGAGCGACTGGCGAAACAGTATGGAATCCCGAACATTTATGGCTCGCAGTTCCGCGAAGTGACGTTGCCCGCGGATCTCGACGAGCGCCGCGGCCTGCTCGGCAAGGGAGCGCTGTTGACCGAGACATCGAACGCCGCTCGCACTTCGCCCGTCACCCGAGGCAAGTGGTTCCTGCAAACGTTCCTCGGCGTCAGTCCGCCGGACCCGCCGCCCAATGTGCCTACGCTTAAGGAACAAGCGGTGGATTCCACCGGCAACGCCAAGGCGCCC
>JBEKLB010000198.1:0-11947 GCA_050010415.1 Bryobacteraceae bacterium
CTTCCTCAACGGTCCTCACGGTGGGAATGACGATCACCAATGCGCCCGCGTCCAAGGCATGCTGAATCTCGCGTTCATCCGCGTAGGCTACCCGGACGCCGGGAACCGCCTTGGCGTGCGGGCAAGCCTGCCACATTTTGGCTACGTCCGCCCAGTCGCGAGTATTATGCTGCATCTCCGTCCAGACGAAGTCATAGCCGGCGTTAGCGAAGGCGCAGTAAGTGGACGGATCGGATGAGGCGAAAAATGTTCCGCCCGTTACTTTCTCGCCTCGCATCATCTTGAGCTTCACGGGATTCCAGATCTTGCCGTTGGGGGGCGCATCGAAAGCGTGACCGTACTTCCAGGACTTCTCGTCGATGATGCCTTGATTGACCGCATCAGGCAACGCGGTGGTGATTGCGCCGGAATCCTTGCCGGCGGGAGCCGCCAGCGGGAACTTTAGAGCGCCTGCAGCGGCATTGTTGGCGTAGGGATCGGCCGTGGGCGGCGGCTGCCCTCCCGGCGTCTGGCCTCCGGCTTGCTGACCTTGTAACCGCATTCCGAATCCGAGTGTTACGGAAAGCGCTAAAAGTGTAAACCGACGATTCATTTTCATTCCCTTTCTCGATGCTCAATTTGACTGGCATGGTCACCCAACTTCCGATTTACGCTGTCCTCTTCTCACCGACCAACTCGATGGTGAATCCATTGGGGTCGAGGAGGCGCAGTGCGTGGCCGCCTTGGGCCGGAGTTGTTTCCACCTGAAGCTTCCGCAGTTTTGAGGCAACGATCTTCTTATCGAACCCTGCCACTCCGAAGCAAAGCCGTTCGATGGCGGGCTTGCCACCGGATGGTACCGGTTCCAACGCCAAGCGTGTATTCGCGACTTGGAACCAGACCTGGTCGGATTTCTTAACACTGGGAGGCCCGAAAAACCGAGTGTAGTAAACAGAGGAGCGATCCAGATCCGACACCGCGAGAACAACATGATCGAGACCAACAGCCGCAACAGCAGCGTCGTCGGGGGTGATGCGCGTGGAGGGAATAATGGTTTTTGCAAGTCCAGCAGGCACACCTAGCAACTGCAGACGGATTCCATCGTCATCGGTCGGCATGCCAAAGCGCCCGGCACCCATCTTGATCCCGGCCTTCTCGATGGCGGCGCGCATTTCGTCGGGTTTGTAATCCTTCACCAGCGCGCAAAAGTGATCGATTTTCGGCGTTGCGTCGGTAGGCGGTGTGCCGCCGAAGGCGATGTAAGCGCTTCCCATTCGTACGTAATAGCGAGCCGGTGGATCGCGTTCCTGGAGCAACTGAGGATCGAAGATCCGCCCGTACCATTCCGCCGAAGCTTTCTGATCCGGCACCGTCATGCCGATATGTTCCAATCCAGTGGTCTGGAGCGGCAAAGACCCCGGCTCTGGCTGGTCTGCCCGGCTAGGCACGGCCCACAGACACGCCAGCGTCGTTGCAGCTGCCAGCGCTTCTCGCCGGCTCCATTCGCCCGAGGCGCTTGTTAGAGCTTTCATTGTCAGATATCGAGTTTCTAGTGCCAAAGAGGACGCGTGCAGCGTTAACCGCTTGAGAATCATACCAGCCGATAGGTATGAAAGCAACCTCCACGGGGTGTTGAACCACGTGTGGGAAGTGGATAGAACCGCGCTTTCGGGTGACACGGTTTGGGGCGGTATCTATTGCCGTGGCTTGACGATATACAATGTACTGGTCGTTCTCACCGACGATGGCTAGCAACTGATGGGAACATGGATTAGTTTCGATCTAGAAAAATCGCTTTCAACATTGGATCCACTGAAAACGCACCCACGAGGCCCTAATGCTTTCCCGACGTAGCTTTTCGAAATCAATCCTCACTGCTCCGTGGATTCTGCGTGCTCAGCAAGGCTCCTTGAAAGCTCGCGTGAAGATCGATACGGAACGAACCATTGGTGATATCGATCCGAAGCTGTTCGGAAATTTCATTGAGCACTTGGGCCGCTGCATCTATGGCGGTATCTTTGATGAAACATCCTCCTTGTCGAACGCGGATGGTTACCGTCGCGATGTTCTGGATGCAGCCAAGATGCTGGATGTAAAGCTGCTCCGGTGGCCGGGCGGGAACTTCTCGTCCAATTATCACTGGCGCGATGGCGTCGGCCCGCGCGACCAGCGCCCGCCCCGGCTGGAAATGGCGTGGGGCACGGTGGAAAGCAATCGCTTCGGAACCCACGAATTCTTGAATTACACAGAGAAGCTTGGAGCCGAGCCGTACATCTGCGCGAACCTGGGAACCGGCACCTGGGAAGAGGCCCAGCAATGGGTGGAGTACTGCAATTCCAGCGAAGACACCGCCATGACGCGGCTGCGCCAACAGAACGGCCGCCCAACTCCCTGGAAAGTCACTTACTGGGGGCTGGGCAACGAAATGGATGGCCCTTGGCAGATGGGCCACCGAAGCGCCGACGACTATGGCAAGTTCGCTCTCGAGGCAGCCAAGCTGATGAAGTGGACCGACCCGAACGTGAGGTTGATCGCGGCCGGCTCCTCGAATTTCGGTGCCGGCTCTGATTGGACGGGCTGGAACCGGACCGTTCTCGAGTACCTCAAAAATCATGCGGACTACCTCTCGCTCCACATGTACGTCGGCAATCCTCAGGATGACTACGGCGATTTTGTGGCCAGTTCCATGGAACTCGCCTCACGGCTTAAGGCTGCCGAAGGCATCATCGATGCCGCTCTTTCTGGAGTGCGCAATCGGAAAATCTACATCGCCTGGGACGAGTGGAACGTCTGGTATCGCGCGCGCGGCGAGGCTCAGCGCGGCCGCCGCATCCTCGAGGAACATTACAACCTGGAAGATGCGCTGGTGGTGGCGACCTTCCTCAGCGCCTTCGTAAACCACGCACACATAGTGAAGATCGCTAACATGGCGCAGCTAGTGAACGTGATCGCGCCTATCTTCGCCAACGATAACGGCCTGTTTCTGCAGACGATTTACTACCCGCTTCAACTTTTCGCAAACAACACCCAGGGGAAGGCGTTAGAGCTGTTTGTCGATAGCCCGAAGTACAGTAGCCGCCGTTTCGACGACGTTCCGTACCTGGATGCTTCAGCCGCCTACGATAACGGCTCTCTCGTTGTGAACGTCGTGAACCGGCATCGGGACCAAGCCATTCAAACCGAGTTCGACCTGGAGGATAAGCACTTCAGCGGCGCCGCAGAAGCCATTGAGGTCAACGGTCCCGATATCAAAGCGGAAAACAGTTTCGACGGCGCACCCGTAAAACCGGCCCAGCGGTCCGCAACGGCAGAGGGTAAAACCTTACACTACAACTTCCCGCCGCACTCGTATACCATGATTCGTGCGAGATTGGCGTAGCCGGGCTGAACACCTGAGAGGATGGACTTTCCATGAGAATACATCGCATTTTTGTCAATTCCGTGATGGGTGCAGCTCTGTTCGCGGCCAACGCCGCGGCGCAGACGCACCTGGAGATCAAGGTCCACACCGGGTATGGCGTTAATGGGTATGACGTCAACTCGACCATGATTTCTGGCGAGCACGATATGATCGTGATCGATCCGCAGTTCACCCTCAGCGAGGCGCATCGTCTGGCGGCCGAAATTCTGGAATCGAAAAAGAATCTGACCACGATCTACGTCACCCACCCGCATCCGGACCATTTGTTCGGACTTGCGGTTCTCAAACAGGCATTTCCAAACGCGAGGGCGGTCGCGTTGCCCGCCACCGCGGAGGCAGCGAAGACGGCTTGGCCGGCACGCCAGAAGTTCTGGTTTCCCACCTACGGCAACAATGTTCCGGGACCCGATCCGGTTGTGCCGGAGGCCTTGACCACGTCGGTCCTGACCTTAGAGGGTGAACAGTTCCCCATCACAGGCCCGGTGCAGGGAGACGATGGACCCGGTAACAGTTTTGTGTATATTCCTTCGCTGAAGGCCGTTATCACAGGGGACATCGTGTTCGATCACGTTTACTTTGGAGTGCCGCGCGGCAAAGCCCGTGACGACTGGAGCAAGACGATCGATCAGATCACTGCTCTGGAGCCCGCGATCATCGTGCCCGGACACGAAGGCCCGGGAGCGACGCGGGATCTGCGCTCGATTGAATTCATGAAGAAATACATCGCGAACTGGGATGCGGACGCTGCCTCCTCAAAGGATGCGGCGGAAATGAAGGCCAAAGTACTGTCTCAGTATCCTGGGCTGGGAATGGAATTCACGCTGAACGATCGCATCAAGACGTATTTTCCGGATCCGAAGCCGTAGCGATCACGAATGCCTAGCCGTCCAGGCTTGAAGTCCCGTCGCGCGCAGATGCTGATTGCCGTACGCGAGATGATTCTGCGCAGCGAGGTCGCCTCTCGAAAGACCATCGAGGAGGTTGATCTCTCGAAGAAGCTCGGAGCATCCCGGCCGCTTGTTCGTGGGACGCTGGAAAAACTGCATCAGGAGGGGTTGCTCGAAGAACTGCCCAACGGTGGATACGCGCCTCGTATCTTGACCCGGGAGGACATTGCCGACGCAATCGAGGCGCGCGGTGCGCTGGAAGGCTTGGCCGCCGGTCTGGCAGCACGGCGCGTCACCGATCCCGCAGAGATTGACCGGGCTCGCCGCATCCAGGCTGAACTCGTGACAGCGACAGATTCGTTCTGCTCAACAGAATCGCCGACTGTCAAGCAGATGGCAGGTTTCGCTGAATTGAATCTGGCTTTTCACCAAGCTCTCATCGCGCTCGCAAAGAGCCCGATGCTTCAGCTCGCGGTCGATCGCGTTCAATCCATCGCGTTCGCGTCTCCCGCCGCGGTTGTCACTCCAGCGGAACCAGGCGGTTATTCCAGGGCGATTCGCGAGCATGAAGAGATTCTGCGCGCCATTGAGACGGGCGATGCTATGCGAGCGGAGAAACTCGTTCGAGAACACGCGCGGTTCGCACTGCGTGGCGTGAGGAACGCTCTCGACCGGTCTGGCCCGTTGGCCCCGGCGCCGAAAGTCGAGTCGGCGCCTCGCGGCGACACCGCCGCCAAGACTACCGCGCGTAATCCCGAATTGGCCGGCCCAACGTCGGAACTGGTGCTGGATGCTGCGGCAGCCCTGTTCGGCGAGAAAGGTTTCAGCGAAACCACCACACGCGCGATCGCCGCCCGATTGAATATTCATCAGGCGTCGCTCTACTACCACATCTCAACCAAAGAGGAACTGTTGTATCGCATCAACAGGCTTACGTTGGAGACAGTTGAGCAGCAAGTCCACCATGCGATCAAGGACCACGAACATCCGCGAGATCGGCTGAGCGCGTTGATCCAGGCCCATCTTCAAGGGCTGTTTGAAAACCCGAATCGCGCGCTTGCCGCAATCAGTGAATACCGCTCCTTGTCCCGCTCCCACCGCAGAGAACTGACCGGGCTGCGCAGGAACCATTCTGACCTGCTCGACAAGGAGCTCGCATCGGCCGCGAAAGCCGGCATCGTGCGCAACGACATTCCCGTCTCAGTCCTCCGGCTCGCCCTCCTGAACTATCTGAACTGGACGCCACGCTGGTATCATCTTTCAGGTCCGCTGCCTCTCGAGGAGCTCGCCGGAATCTACGACCGCGTGTTTTTCGAGGGGATTGCCGCCGTGGGCCAACCCAGGCCTTCCGTGCCCCAACCGCGGAATCCGCGCCGGACACGGGCTGGACCGGCACATCGCGGAACTCTAGGCAAGTTCGTTCGTACCGCGGCTGAATTGTTTTCGAAACAAGGTTACGCCTCCACTAGCACACGATCGATCTCGACATTCATCGGCATGGAGAAGGCCACACTCTACTATCATGTCAAAAGCAAGGAGGACCTTCTGTACCTGATCACGAAGTCCTCCGTCGAAGCTCTTCAAGAGGATGTGCAAAAAGCTATCGAAGGAATCGCTTGTCCCTTTGACCAACTTGCGGTGCTCATTCAAGCGCACTGCATGAGCCTGCTGCGCGATCAGACGCAGCACGCGACTGCGCTGGCTGAGGTTCGAGCGCTCTCATCCGGACGCCTGGCTGAGATTGTCAGCACGCGCAAGGCGTACCAGCAAAGAATCCGGCGGATCATCGAGGGGGCGCAGAAAACGGGCCACCTTCGCACGGATGCGCAGCCGCGCTATCTCGCTTCCATGCTCCAGGGCCTGCTCGACCGGGCTGTGGAGTGGTACCAGAAGCGCGGGATGCTCAGACCCGCCGAGCTGTCCGGCCACTTCTGCGACATTTATCTGTTCGGAGCTCAGAAGGCTCCCCCGACAAGCACAACACGTTAAGACGTTGGCTGAAAGGATGGATCATCAAATGACACTCACCGATTGGCGGTATCAACGAAAGTCGCCTATTGTTCCGATCGCGCTGCTGATCTTGTGTTGGCAAGGCGCGGCTCAAAATCGCGGAGGTTCTCAGCCGCCCGGGGCCACCCCTGGATCAGGCCCGTATCAAGCCGTCATGGAAATGGACGCAGGCTTACCCGATCACACCATCTACCGACCCGACAACCTGTCGGAGTTGAATGGCGCGAGTTTACCGATTGTCGTTTGGGGCAATGGCGCCTGCGTCAATGCCGGCAACTCTTTCAGCAACTTTCTGACGGACATTTCGTCCTACGGCTATCTCGTGATCGCGCTCGGCCCCATTGTCCAACGCGACACGGCTCCTCCCCAGCCTCCGGCGGCGCCGCTCCCGCCCCAAGGCGCTGACTCGAGCGAACCTCCTCGCGGTTTGCCCCCGGCGGCAACTCATCCATCCCAGATGATCGATGCAATCCAATGGGCGACTGCAGAGAACGATCGTGCCTCCAGCAAGTATTACAAACGTCTCAATACCGGCAAAATCGCGGTGATGGGCCAGTCTTGCGGCGGGGTTCAGGCCATTGAAGTTGCCGCCGATCGTCGCGTCTCCACCGCCGTGATCTGGAACAGCGGGCTCTTCGGCAAGCCGACCAACCTCGGCGGAGGAAAAACGCTGAGTAAGCAAGACCTGGAATCGATTCACGTTCCCGTGGCTTACATCAGTGGCGATCCCCAGGACATCGCGTTCAAAAACGCGGAGGCCGATTTCGATTCCCTTACAAAAATCCCGGCGTTTCGTGCCTACGAACGAGGAGTGGGGCACGGAGGCACCTACCGGCAGCCGAATGGCGGGGAATTTAGCGGCATCGCGGTGGCCTGGCTGAACTGGCAGCTCAAGGGCGATCAGCGTGCAGCGCTGATGTTTCGCGGTCCGGATTGCGGACTGTGTGTCGATCCGAAATGGGTTGTCCGGACCAAAAACCTAAAATAGCTAAGCACGGGCGGTTTTGACATGAAATTCTTCCTGCTTCTAATTTCGATTGCGGCGTTGGGACAGCCCACAAAGTTCGACCCGCCCCGGCAGGCCAACGGACACCCGGACTTGCAGGGGGTTTGGCGCAACTCCTCCATCGTTGCGGCATTCAACGTAGAAGGGCAGAAGGCATACTATAACGAACCGGGCGGAGCATCCGTAATCGTGGACCCGCCCGATGGCAAACTACCCTATCTGGCGGACGCACTCCAGAAGGCCAATGACAATCACGTACATCGCGAACGCGACCCCACCGGACATTGCCATATGCATGGAGTCCCGCGTTCGCTGGTACCTCCGTTTCCGACGGAAATCGTCGAGGACAGCAGCTACGTGGTCCTGCTTTCGGAGACCGAGCACAGCGTCCGCATCATTCCGCTTGACGGGCGTCCGCACCTGAAGAATTATCACGCCTGGGCCGGCGACTCGCGGGGCCACTGGGAGGGCGACACGCTAGTGGTGGATGTGACCGGCTTTAACGGCAAAACCTGGCTGGATCAGTCGGGAAATTTCGTGGACGAAAAAGAACAGGTGGTGGAGCGCTTCACGATGACGGGACCCGACACGATCGTCTATGAGGCGCGGGTGGAGGATCCAACCGTGTATTCTCGGTCCTGGACCCTGCGCGTTTCGCTGCGGCGTCAGCCGAAAGGCACTGAGTTGATCGAATACGACTGTATCGAGGGAGAGCGTGACGAGATTCATTTTCCCGGCGCCGCAAATCAGAAACGTTAGGCCCGCTTTTGTTTTGGCGCTGTTGTTGACTGCCGGGAGCGGCCGCGGCTGGCCCCAAAGCGGGGGAGCCGACCTCCGCGGCATCTGGATGGCTGAGAACAAGGCAGACGCGAACCTGGAGCGCGCACACGTGATTGTGGATCCGCCAGACGGCAAGATCCCGTATCGGCCCGAGGCGGCTGCCCAACAGAAGCAAAATTTTGAAAATCGGGCTACTGCCGATCCAGAAAAAAGATGCTTCCAACCCGGAGTGCCGCGCGCCGCGTATCTGCCATCGCCTTTTCAGATTTTCCAGAACGACCGCGGCGTGTACATCGTATATCAGGATGCTCATTCGTACCGCATCATCTACTTGAATGGAAGCCCGCACAATGAAGGGCTGGGTTATGCAATGGGCGATTCGCGCGGCCACTGGGAGGGTAATACGCTGGTGGCTGACGTCTCGAGCTTCAGCGATACCACTTGGCTGGATGCCGCGGGGGATTACCATAGTGATGAATTGCATGTTGCGGAGCGCTACACGCGCATGAATCCCGACACCCTGGTGTACGAGGCCACTATCGAAGACCCGAAAGTGTTCACGCGGCCGTGGAAAATTCGCACGCCGCTTCGCCTGCAGAAAGGAATTCAGATTTTAGAGGATGAATGCGAAGAAGGCGAGAATGGCCGGAGGCATCACGTGAGCCTGTTCAAGGAAGAGCGGTAGGAGCAACGAATGAAATCACGAACTTTAGCCACATTATCAGCAACCATTATCTTGGCCCTTGGCGGAATCGCCCAGGCCCAGACCCCGTCCCCGACCGTAGACGGTTACATCACAGCCGCGAAGGTTGCCGCGGGGACCGATTGGGCCGGAGGATTGGTCCGCATGTGCATTCCTCCGCCTCCGGGCGCCGGCGGCCCTCCTCCTCCAAGCCGAACCATCCCGGCGCGTGAAACATGGTACGCAGAACCGGCGAAGGTCGCCGACAATTTCTATTTCCTGGGTACCAAGATCCACAGCGCATGGGCTCTGGTGGGAAGCCAGGGCATCATCATTATCGAGGCATTGTTCGACTACGCCGCAAAAGACGAGATCCTGGATGGACTTAAGAAAACGGGTTTGGACGCCAACAAGGTGAAGTACGTGATCCTTTCGCATGCGCACGGCGATCACGACGGCGGCGCCAAACTCTTGCAGGATACGATTCCCGGGGTGCACCTCGTCTACGGCGCGGAGGATTGGGACGCGATCGACAAGGCGGCCACCCACATGGGCGGAAAACCCAAGCGCGACGTCACCGGCGACGATGGGATGACGATCTCCGTTGGCGATGCTTCCTTGCGTATCGTCACTATGCCGGGACACACGCCTGGAACCCTCTCCTACTTATTTGAAATCCGCGACAACGGCAAGCCCCTCCGAGTTGCCTACGTGGGCGGCATGGCGATCCCCTTTAATGCCGATGCCCAATACTATGACCGCTACCTCGCCTCTTCGAAGAAAATGGCGAAGACGGCAGCCGATTATGGCGCCACGGCCCTGATCGCCAATCATACTGAGTTCGACAACGCCTTCTACAAGGCGCACACTGCCGCGGACCGCAGAAACGGCGAAGCGAATCCGTTCGATGTGGGCGCCGATGCTGTCGCCCGCTATTTCGCGGTAATCCAGGACTGTACCGCTGCCGACAAGTTGCGAGCGACGGGAAAATAGGAGCAAACATGAACCTCAAGAAAGTTTTAGGCGCCGCTCTTGCGACCGTGTGCACTGTCGTGTTGTTGCTTCCTGAAAGCAGAGCGCAGAGTGGGAGTGAGATCGCGAGTCGGATGAAGCACGGTTCGTGGGAGAAGATCAAAGTCCACGGCAAGTCCCTCGAAGGGAATCTGGAAGGTGACTCTCCGGATCGCGACGTTTTCGTTTATCTTCCTCCGAGTTATGCCACCAGCCCAAAACAACGCTACCCGGTTGTTTACTTCCTTCATGGCTACGCTGCCCACGCCGAGAACTACTGGGACATGTTATCGATCCCCACCGCCGCTGACGCGGACATCGCGAACGGATCGTCGCGTGAAATGATCGTGGTGCTTCCAGATGCGTATACCGTCTATAACGGCGGCATGTTTTCGAACTCGCCCACCACAGGCGATTGGGAGGCATACGTCGCAGAGGACTTGGTCACATACATCGACGCTCACTATCGCACCATTGCCGACCGCAGCGCGCGAGGGCTCGCCGGACATTCGATGGGTGGATATGGAACCATGCGGATCGGCATGAAACATCCGGAGGCGTTCTCGGTGCTTTATGCGATGAGTTCTTGCTGTCTGATGAACGATCCCCAGCGGCTGCTCCCGGGGGCGGGAGCGAATCAGCCGCCGACGGGCGTACTCGCCAAAGCCCTCTCCGCCCAAGCCGCCGCATGGGCCCCGAACCCGACGAACCCGCCGCAGTTCTTCGATCTTCCTACCAAGGATGGCGAGATCCAACCTCTGATTGCGGCCAAGTGGGTTACGAACTCGCCTTTGGTGATGGTTGACCAGTATGTGCCGAGCCTCACGAAATATCGCGCAATCGCTATGGACGTGGGTACCAAGGATCCTTTCCTTACCACAAACACGCAACTGGACCAGGCCCTCACGCGCCTCGGAGTTGCACACAAGTTCGAGACCTATGAAGGCGACCATGGAAACCGTATCGCGGCCCGTTTCGCGGCAAAGGTGCTGCCCTTCTTTTCCGAAAATCTCGCCGCGGCGAAGTGAGAGGCCAGCATGAAGCCCGCCGTTCTGCTCGTTATTGTCTCTAGCGCGCTTGAAGCCCAGCAGACAGCACCCATCCCGTTCGGTTCGGCTCTGGATGCCGATCGGCAGATTGCCGAATCGCAGCAGCTTGCAAAAGACACTAAAGCACCCCAGCAGCGCGCCAAAGGAGATCAGCACCGAACGTATCACTTTGCAGCAACGAAAACGGACATGCCGTATCGGTTATACGTTCCGACGACTTGGGATGATCAGTCCAAACTGCCTCTGATCGTGATGCTGCACGGTGCTGGAGCCGATGAGAATCGGTATCTGGACATGAATGATCATCAGATGCTTCGATTGGCCGAACAGCACGGATATGTTTTGGCCTCACCGCTCGGCTACGGTCCGCTGGGCGCTTATGGCACCCCTCTCAGGCTACCCGCAGTCTTTGGACAACCGGAGATGGCCGCGAAGCAGAGAGCAACGGTCACACCCGAAGCGGAGCACACTCTCGAGCTTAGTGAAAAGGATGTGATTAACGTCCTAGAAATAGTGTTGAATGAATATCCCATCAACCGGTCTTCGATCTTCCTGGCAGGCCATTCCATGGGCGCCGGTGGAACCTGGTACTTGGGAGCGAAGTACTCCAAGTATTGGCGTGCCATCGCTCCGATGTCAGGCCCTTTCGTCGACCAAGGGAACTATCCCTGGGATCGAATTCGTTCCATGCCGATAATGATGAGTGAGGGCACCCTCGCACTTCCGTCAGTCCAAGGCAGCCACGTGATGCGAGACTGGATGTTTCAGCAGGACTTTCCTTTCGAATACTACGAGGTCAGAGCCGACCACGGCGGCATGGTGCCATTAGTGTTGCCCGCAGTGTTTGATTTCTTTGACCGATATCGGGATAAGTAATCGCTTAGGGCACGATCGACCGCGGCGGGCTGGCACCGACTTAGGGGAGCGCACAGGGAGAACTGGTCCGCACGATGCTTCCCCTTTTATCGTCGTAGCGCGGGCTCAGCTCTGAAGAATTATCCCGAGCGGCTCTCCGAACGGATTCGACCATTTGGGTAGGCAACCGAGTCATGAGCATCTCACGCAAGGCGGCGGAATCACGATCTGATACGCCGCAAATAACGGCGGGAACGCCCACGCCCT
>JBEKLB010000199.1:0-11945 GCA_050010415.1 Bryobacteraceae bacterium
AGCACAGTCGTATTTTTCATAGTCTCCCTAAGACCTGTTGAACGGATTGTTGTGGAGCTTCCGATTGTTGTGGAGCTTCCGATTGTTGTGGAGCTTCCGAACGCCTGAGCGGCTGGGACGTGCCGTCCGGTCACGACAAATAACCTGGATCTGAAAAACAAGGCAGTCGTAGAGACACGCCTGCATGCACCCCATCGATCCATTAAATGGGATTGTATTCCAGATTCCAGCGACAAAAAGTCAAAACTGCGGCAAATTTTAGGCTGCGGCGCGTGGTTTCGGGCCGGAGCATGAAAAACACAACTGGTAACCTATGTTTTGGACTGCTGGGCCGGCTAGAACGTACCAGACCCGACGACTTTCGCAACATTGGGCGGAAGATTGCGCATGGCTCTCGCGGATCTGTGATATAATCCGCTGAACTGAAGTCTAAGGCGCGTCTATGTTGGATCGGGTCTGATAGGGATTCGCTCGATTGATAGGGGACGTTTCTGATTGGGAATGTAACGGGAAGGCGCTAGATGGAACAAATAACGTTCGGGCCGTTTCGGCTCGACACCACAACCACGACGTTGTTGAGAGACGGCCGCGAGCTGGAACTGCGGCCACAGGCGTTTCATGCGCTGAGAGCTCTCATCCACAACCGCGGCCGCTACGTCGGATACGCGCAAATGATTAATCAAGCTTGGGACGGCAACCTGGTTTCCAAGCACACCGTCGCCGTAACTATCGGCGAAGTGAAGAAGACGCTGGGGGAATTCGGCCTGTGGATCAGCTACCGGCCGAAGCTGGGTTACCGGCTGGATGTTCCGCATTCCGACGATCTGGTCAAACAGGGCTGGCACTTTTGGACCCGGCGGACCCGCGAAGGATTCGAGAAAGCGCTGGATTGCTTCCAACAGGCCGCCATCGAGAACCCGTCGGATTTCCGCGCATTTGAAGGCATATCGCTGTGCTACCTGCTGCTGGGCACCTATGGAATGCGCGTGCCGCGCGAGATGTACAACGGTTTCCTGCAAGCGCATCGGCGCGCGGTGGAACTATGCGGCCTGACGCCCGAGCGCCGCGCCGACCGCGCACACGGTCTGCATCTGTTCGAACACAAGCTGGAGGAGGCGGAGACGGAGCTGCTGCGGGCGCAGGAGGAGAGTCCGGAATCGCCCGAGGTGTATGTCCGGCTCACCATGCTCTACGTCACCGAGGGCCGGCTGGACGACGCTCTCAACATCCTGCTGCGGGCGCGCAGCACGCATTCGCTATGGCCGACGGTTCCCGCCAATGAAATCCTGATCCGTTTTTTCCGCCGTGAATTTGAATCGGCCGTCGCCTGCGGGAAGAAGGCTCTGGAGCTGCATCCCTATTTATATCTGGGACGGCTCTTTTATGGCGAATCGCTGGAGCATAGCGGAAAAGTAAGCCAAGCCTTGGAGCAATACCAGTTGGCGGTGATCATGTCACCTGACCTTCCGTGGCTTCACGCGGTGCAGGGCGCCTGCCTGGCGAAACATGGCCATCGCAAGGAAGCCACGGCGATTCTGGCGGAACTGCTGCAAGTTCGCAAGACACAGTACGTGGATGCTTATTTCATGGCGGTGCTGCACGATGCGCTGGGCGATCGCGACCAGGCGTTCCAGGAACTGGAGCGCGCCTTTCATGAAAAATCCCCGGCGCTCTTCGCCATGCGAGTGGATCCCAGGCTAGACAATCTTCGCGAAGACGCGCGTTTCCTGGCGCTGGTTACCCGCGTGTTTCCGAGCAAAGACGAGCCCCAGGCCGTCAGCGCGTAGCGTCAGCTGGTTGCGCCGACCCGGCGGTTTTCTTGAGATGAATCGCCAGTTGTGTGGGCTGGCTTGAGTTGCCCTTAAATGAGTTGCTCTTAAATAGGATGTAGAAAGCTTCCGTGTCCGGCCCGTGATAAGGCAGCGTTGCGGACAGCCTCCCGACGCCGCTCGCAATCGGAGTGAGTGTTGAATCCGCCAGCGCTACGAAAGCGTTCCGATTGCCGCCCACTACTGTTATCTCCACCTGGTCGTGCCCGTTGCCTTCGAACACGAAGGCGCGATATTGCGGCAGGCGAGAGTACTCGACGGGTTTGCTGGTCTGGCCGCTATTCAGCGTCCCGAGAATCTTGATGTCAGTGGGAGAATAGGATGCTTGCGCGGCAGTTTTTTCCTGCCCCATGGCTGCCACACCCGTCAACAAAGCCGCTACCGGCAGGATTAACAATAAGCGTTTCAATACGTCACCTCGACCTTCGCCAACACTAGAGCATCTACATGGCCAAAAGTGACGATCAAGAGAGATTTATGGTCAGTGAATTGCACAGTTGTGGTTATGATCGAACGCTGCTTGTTTATTTTTCTTTCAGTTGCGCTGGCTGTTAGTCTGGGAGGCTTCTTTGTTTATGTGTCGATCTTACCGAACCTTACCGTGACAGTCCTGCTTGCGGGCTTGTGCGCGATGTTCTGGTTAGGAATACGTGTCGGCAGAAGGCCACAGGATGCGTCGATTTCTCACGCATCGACCAGCGAAGGCAGTCAATTGAGCTTGTCGTAAACCACCTCGCCGCCCACCACGGTGAGCACGGATTTTACCCGCTTGATGGCCTCGTCCGGCACCTTGGCGGAATCGAGAAAATCGTCGCTGAGAACTACCACGTCGCCGAGCTTTCCAGTCTCGATGGAACCCAGGCGATCCTCTTCGCGAAGAAACCATCCGTTGTTGGCGGTGTAGAGGCGCAGCGCCTCGGTGCGAGTTAATGTCTGACCGGCGTTAATTGTTACTCCCGCGGCATTCTTTCCAGTGACCATGTAGTAAATCATCAACCAGGGATCGAGCGTGGAAATTTGTGCCGCGTCCGATCCAGCGCCCACGTGAATTCCGCTGTCGACAATCATGCGGATCGGTGGACCGGCTCCAGCTTGCCCGGCGAGATATTCAAAAGGATGTATCGCGATGCCCGCGCCCAGAGCTTTGAAGCGGTTCACGGTCTCTCGATCGATGTGGGGCACGTGCGCGACGGACCAACGCAAATTCGCGATGGACGTAACAGCGTTAACCTTTTCGAAAGTGGCGGCTGTGAGCTGATCTTCGGCCAGCGACAGGCTGTGCTGCTGGAACGGCCAGCCTTGTTTCGCCACCAATTGCAACGCAGCTTCATAATTGGGTGGCGGCGTCACTTTTCCGAAGAGCGGCCAGACGGTGGCGAATTCGCCGATGCCGGAGATGCGGAGCATGTCGTCGCCCAAGCCATCGAATGCGTTGCGCACGCGCTCACTCAACAGCGGGACGCTCGGTTGGGTGTCCATGCTGAGGAAAAAGATGCGCAAGCGCGCGGCCACCTTTTGCTCGCGGTGCAGCGCCAGGAATGCATCGTACATGCGAAACGGATCGGCGCTAGCCAAGCCATCGAAGACGAATGAATCCTGAATGTCGGGCAGACCGGGAATTACGAAGGCGCCCATGTCGACGTCGGTAGTGACGCCGACGCTGGCGGAATAGGCGAGGGCATCCAGGGTGCCGCGCTTTTTGTCTTCGAAGGTCTGTATGGATCGCAGGGCGTTCAATGCCGCGAGCGACGGGGCATTGGCCCCGATGGCCCCGGCCGCGCTCACCTCAATTCCCTGCCCCGCGAAGAATGCTTTGCCCAGCGTGTTGGTGGCTGCCGGACCAGTGAACGATAAGAAGATCAGCACCGGATAATTGGGCGCGGCCGCGTCCAACTCCTCGAGCGTCGGCAGGCGTTTTTCGGCGAACTGCGCCGGATTCCATCCGCCCATGGCGGTGATAAACTTCCCGGCCGGTACCGATTTCGCACGTTCGGCAATGGCGGCTTGCACATCTTTGATAGAGGCCGCTGTTTCGAGCCTCGTGTCGTAGCCGGGGCGAAGACCGAGCAGCACGATGTGATTGTGATTGTCGATCAGGCCAGGGACGGCAGTGCGGCCGTGCAGGTTAATGGTCTTGGTGCAGGGACTGAACTTGCCGCCCGACAAGTCAAAGTGGCCGTTCTGGATGGCGACGGAGGACAGGACGGAGTTGCGCGCGTCCATGGTCACGATCTTGCCGTTCACGAGGCGCAAATCGCGGGATCCCGCGCAGTTGCCGGCAGCCATCGCGAGGCTCGCTATAGCAAGTGTCAATAGAATGAGCTTCACGCGTTCTCCCTCAAGAGATGATACTCCTTGACGCCCATTTATTCGTCGTTACCTGGATGGTCCTCCGCGCAGTCTGCCGGGCCGCCTGGTCTACACGAAACTGGGGCGCACCGATGCGAATTCGTTCGAGCAGACGATTTCCTATTCGCCTTTTCCGGCCGAGCTGAATCTCAATCCGATTGAAACCCGCTGGGCTTCCTCTTATGCATCCGGACCACCGCCCAACGTGCCCGACGTGACCATCGTGGTGAAAGAACCGCTGGCGCAGTTGCGGCGCGATTTCGAAGCGCGCGGATCCCTTTGAGTGCGTTCATGCTCCCGGCGAAGCGGTTGGGCGTGCCGCCAACCGAGCTTCCGATCCACTGAAAGCAATCGCTATTTTGAGGTAGTGGTGCTGGCCTCGCGCTTGACGGGCTTGCCGTAAACTTCAAAGGCCGCCACGTCGGACCATCCGCCGGGGCCGTGTCCACTGCCGGCCATCAGGTCAGTAAATCCCACCTCTTCCACCTTGCTCAAGTCGGGATGTTCCACCCAGTTGCCCTTGGTGAGCACTTTGTCGATATCCAGCTTCAGCCAGCGAACTTCGGAGACCGAAAACTCGTTCTCATGCCAATCGACGGTTGAGCCGTCGCCGTGATCGCCCACCAGCCAGGTTCCATCGGCAAGCTTCACGATGGGGTGAACCTGATGCAGCCCGGAGACTTTCGTGATCCAGCGAATCTTGGCCCCGCCGCTCAGATCCACGGCATCGGTCTTATCCCGCAGCGCGACCGCGCAGGGCGCGGTGCAGAGCCCGGTCCAGACGTGCGGCGGATTGTCGGGATTGTTGGTGTTGCCGAGTTCCTGAACCTCTTTGGACACTCCGTATAGTTTCAGCTCGAGCTGTGGGTTCATAACGGCGTCCTGCGTAGCCGCGTGTTCGCCGCCTCCGGGCGCGTTCTTCCATTCCTCGCGGAAAAACAGTGGCGCGCGGGGTGGGGGCAGGCGCTCTCCCAAACGAATCTGCTCCGGGGTGAGTTGACGCGCTGGCGGAGGGGCTGGTTGAGCGGCCGGTTGTTGCGCGAAAGCAGCGCCAACCATGACGAACGGAATTAAGCGGGTGAGCATTTCCTGGTCTCCAGTTCTTCTTGAACTGGCTGCCAGTATATCGTAGGCTCGCGCCGCCTGTTTGTGGCTTTGTCGAGCAGCGTCGCTTTGTCGAGGAGCATCTGGCGGACGGCGTTTTCCACCCGCTGAACGGCGGCTCGGCGGTAATCCCAGCGACGGTCCCGCTCGGGCGGCAGCACGGTCATTGTGGCGTTGGCTTCGAACAGCAGCACTTCGCCTTGGGCATTCAAACCGAAATCGATGCCTGCGTAGTCTAACCCCAGCACGTTCTGGATGTCCGCCAGTGCGGCCATGGCACGGGGACCTAGCACTGCCGGCATGTCTTCCAGAAACTTGGCTTCCTCGGCGCGATGCGCGGCGTTCTCGGCCATTTCGGCGGTGACGTAGTGAATCTTCCAATGGGAGGAAATGGCCAGATGCAGCGGATAGAGCCAGCCGCCGATCATCATCACGCGATACTTGCGATAGTGTTTGTCATTGCTACCTGAATCGTTCCGATTCGTGCCGCGTGCGTCCAGGTATTGAATCGCGGTCAATTCGTCGCCAGGCAGTGTGGCGAGGGCGGATTCGAACTGATCCGGCTTTTCGACTAAGACAAAGTGCCGGCCGTTGTGAAATCCTTGCGCACGCAGCAGCAGAGGAAATTCGAAGTGTTTGGGAAGTTGAGATTGGCGCGAGAAATTGGCCATGCGGGGCGCCACCACGCCGGGCACATTGGCGAGACGGCGGGCGTTCGCTGCGCGGCCCGTTCCGAGCACCGCCGCCGGCGCGTTGATGACGGGAGCGAAGGTACGATCCATCAACGTCACTGCACGGTCCAGCGCTTGCCGGCAAAGGTCGGCGTCGCCGATCGCATTGAACACCAACTGATGCTCGGGAAGCGGCGCGTCAGGATCATAGACGTTCGGCAAAACCACGAAGGTGCGGAAAATCTTGTCATCGAGCAAATGGCGGATAGGAACGTCGCCGCGCCGGCCGGAGGTGAGCAACAGCAGTGAGACCGGCTCCGCCTCTCCGCGATAGGGCAGCTCGGTGGGGCGGCGATCCCAATGACCTAGGCGTTGATGCTCGGCCGCGGCCTCTTCCTGGCCTAACTCGGCGAGCAGATTGCCCAGGCCCTGGTGCGCCTCGGCAAATTTATTGTCGATGGCGAGCGCCGATTCATAATGTTCGCGTGCTGCCGCCAGTTCGCCGGCCTCCAGGAAAAGATTGCCCAGATTCACGTGTGCCATGGGCTGACCGGGATGCTGGCGGATGGCTTCGGTGTAGGCGCTGCGCGCGGCAGTGCGATATCCGGTGAAGTAGAGCAGCGTGCCTAAATTGTTCAGCGCGCCCACATGCGACGCGCAGCGAGTGAGAACGTCAAGATAAGCCTGCTTGGCGTCTTCGTTCCGGCCCATCTCGCTCAGCAGGCAAGCCCGTTCGAAAAGCAATGGGATGGAGCCGGACTCGAGCGTGAGACGCGCTTCCACCTCGCGCAGCGCCTCCTTGCGCTCCACCGCGGGCCTCCAATTAATCAAGATATGCAGCCTCCAGCTCAGGATCTTCGATGGGCGGGGCAATCGCGCGGCCGATGGCGAGCGTGGAGTCCACCAGCACGTCGATGTCGGCGCGGCGCGTTCGATGATTGGTGATGGCTGCGCGAATGGCCAGTTCACCGTTGATCCGCGTGGTGGACGGCGCGGCCATGCCCGATTCCTGCAGCTCGACGACGATCCGCGCGTTCACCCGGTCCGCGTTGGGAGATTTGTAGCGGAAGCAGACGATGTTGAGAGAGACCGGGGCCAGGAGCTCCAATTCGTTCGACGCCGCTATCCTCTGTTCCAGGTAGCGGGCCAACTCGCAGGTGCGCGAGATGGTCTGGCCGAGAGCGTACAGGCCATAAACCTTGAGCGTGAACCAGGTTTTGAGCGCCCGAAATCCGCGCGAAAGATCGGGCCCGAAATCGCAAGGCCAAGGCGACCCACCGGCCAGCCCGCTAGCCTCACGCTCCAGATAGGCGGCGGGCGAAGCGAAGGCTTTGCGGTGCAGCTCGCCATCGCGCACCAGGACGAACCCGGCGTCATAAGGAACTTGCCCCCACTTGTGAAAATCGAACGCGAGCGAGTCCGCGGCTTCGATGCCGGCCAGGCGCGGCGCAATTTCCGGAGCTAGTATCCCCAGCGCTCCGAACGCACCATCCACGTGCAGCCACATCCGCTCTTCTCCCGCCACTACGGCCAGACCATCCAGATCGTCGATGGCTCCCGTATCCACCGTGCCCGCTGAACCCACCAGCAGAAACGGCGCACACCCGGCGTTGCGGTCGGCTTGGATCATGCGGCGCAGCGCGGCCAGGTTGATGCGATGCTGCGCGTCTACCGGAACCAGACGCAGCGCGTCGCTTCCGAGGCCCGCGATGTCGAAAGCTTTGCGCAGCGATCCGTGCGCGGCCATGGATGCATAGCCGGTGAGTTTCTTCGCATTCGCGGCCACGCCCGCGCGGCGCACATCCAGACCCTGGGCGGCATCGCGTGTGGTATCTCGAGCGGCATCTCGAGCGGCATCTCGAGCCACGACAATGGCGATCAGGTTCGCCATCGAAGTGCCGGTGACGAAGAGGCCCGAAGCCGTGGCGGGAAACGCGAACAGCTCACGCATCCATTGCACGATCTGGCGCTCCACTTCGATGGGCGCGTGATCGCGACCGCCCAGGTTGGCGTTCAGCCCAGCCGCCAGCATCTCCGCCAGCATGCCCGCCAGGTTGCCGCCGCCATGCACCCAACCCATGAAACCCGGATGCACGTTGCCCGTCGAATACGGCAGGACATTTTGCAGGAACTCTTCATGCACCGCGCTCAGCTCGGTGGGCGCCAGCGGAAGCCGGTCGCGAAAGCGTGCGCGCACTGCAGCGGGCATCGGTTGCCACACGGGACGCTCCCGGATGGTCTCCATGTAATCGAACATGTCGTCCAACATGCGGTGACCCTGGTCGCGAAACGCGGGCCAGTCACTTGGATCGAGCCGTGGATCAAGCTGCGGATCAAGCTGTGGATCAAGCTGCGGGTGGAGCGTGTGATTGTAATCCGGCTGGGCGTGGTTTGAGCGAGCTTGGGACATGAACCGCTTCCCTCTCGTCATCCTAATCGGCAGAAACGGATGATTCCGTTAGCTTTGCCGTGGCGCTTCTATGCTAGAATCGACTGACTATTTGAGTAGAAAACCGTGTCCCTTCGCCGCTATTGCTTATTGTTCGCTGCAGCCCTGATTCCGGCGGCGTTCAGCCAGCAGCTTCCGCCGGTCTACTTCAATCACTTTTTCATGTTCATGGACCCGGACACGCTCAACGATTTAATGGCGTCGCCGTTCTTGAACAGGGAGTTCAGCGCATTCGACAAAACGACTATGCACCAGGATGGCGGCAAATTGAGCTACACCGGTATCTATCTGGATGGACGAGCCACCTATCTTGAATTTCTTCCCGCAGCGAAGAGTCCGCCATACTCATACACAACAGGACAGAAGCCCCTGGGAACTGTCGGCTTCGGTATGTGGATCAATGAACGAAGCCAACTTCCACTGATTCGAGACAGCCTGGTGAAGCAATCGCTGTGCACGCCAGAGATTCAAGTCCACAAGGAGTTTCGTAACGGACACGACATCCCCTGGTACGATGCCGCGTCGCCCGACTGCGATTCTCCGGACACTGACACGGTGCGCGCCCGCACCTTCGTCATGGCCCTTTACGCCTCTTATCCCAAGGAAAGGTATCCAGACCTAAAGCCGGAAGAAGACGGCACCACAAGGGAAAAGGCGAATACCAGGTGGTACTCGGCCAACAGACTGCTGCGCGAGATTGCGCGGCTCACCTTGACAGTCAGCAAAAGCGAAGAAAATCGGCTCGCCCGGGAATTCGCTGCCTACGGGTACAAGATTCGCTCCGACGGACAGAAGAAGATCGCTTCCGGACCAGAGTTTGAGCTAGCGATGATACCAGCGCCTCAGGGTGCTCCGCGCAAGCTGGCGATCGCAATGAAACTGAATCGCGCCAAGGACGGGCCGCAAATGATCAAGATTGGCACGACATCGGAGCTTCGCTTTAAGGGCGACTCAGCGGTCTGGTATTTTCCGAAGGCCTGGTAGCGCCCGGCCTCGCTACTGATACAGCTGGTATTGGCCGTCGATCCCCAAAGACCGCAGGTCCGCCAGCGGGGGAAGCGCCAGGCCGTTTTGAACGATAATCACGTGCATGTGCAACAGCCGCTCGGCCGCCTCGGCCGGTGTGATCAGGTCCCTCAATTGAAGCTGTTTCAAGACGCCGGTAAATGCCTGCGCTTGTTCTTCGAGGATTGCCGTCGCGTCTTTGCGATACTGATCATCCGTCTCCCGCGTGATATTGGTGAGCACTGGTGTGCGAAGAGCCGTTCCCGCGGGATCGATTCCGGCCAATTGGAGAATCAGATCGCGCCTCAACGGCTGAAAGTCAGAACCTCCGCAGCTAGTGTAGCCGTGCCACGGATTCGGGTCATTCGTGACGCGGCTGGTGAAGCTGACTGAATTGATCCCGCTTGCGATCACCGTGCCGCCGGCGTTCTTCAAAAGCTGGAGCGAGTAGATGGAAATCGGAGGCCAGCCTTCTGGAATTCTGACGCCGGCGGTTGGGTCGGGCGTGGTGTAGCAGTCTCCGTACGACATCCCGCCGCCCGTTCCAGGCCTGAAGACCAATATTCGGACAAAAATCTGAAAGTCATCCAAAAGCTGAAGCACAAACTCAGGGGATGGATTCTTTGCCAGCAGATTGGCGGATGCGAGCCAAACCTCACCCGCTTTGGCTTGGTTGAGAATCGAGACCAGCGCCGCGCGATTGTCGTCGGGCGACCGGGAGAGAAAAATCATCGCCAGCGCGGGAAACTTCGGGTAAAGCTGGCGAGCCTCGTAAGACGGCACCGCGACATCCGCTTTGATGAGAGCATCGGCGACGGCTTCGAGCGCAAATTCGTCTGGCGTCCCAGCAAATTTCTCGGAAGCATTGGCTTCGAGTTGGTCGAGGGCGGTGAGGAGACGCGGATAGAGACCGGTAAATTCATATTTGGCGATCAGCTCCGCTGCCCAGGCCCGAACCCTGGGGTCCTGCTCCAGTATCCAGTTGGCCGAAAGATCGTACGCCTTCTCAGGACCAATGGCCGCGACGTCGGCCGCGATATCGGCCGCAGGCTGCGCATAGGACGGAATGAGTGCCGTGCTGAATAAGGTCGCGAAGACCCAGCTCTGACGCGCCAGGCGGCTGCTCTCAACACCCATCACTCCCATGGTAGAGCAATCAAAACTTTTGGCCCAGCCGAACCCAATGCGGTACACTAACCGATGTAAGTCTTTTCTTCCCCGGTGATCGCAACGCCGCCCTCCGCCAACGATTCCAATTCGAGGGAGTTACTCGGCCTAAAACGGCTCACGAGAATAAACCTTGGCGACTGACTTAATACAAATCGATCAAGACCATCCGCTGCCGGAGGCGATTGAACGCGCGGCGGCGCACCTGCGGCGCGGAGACATCGTCGCGATTCCGACCGAAGCGCTCTACGTGCTGGTGGCCGATCCGCTGAACCTGCACGCGGTGGGGCGCGTGTTCGCAGCCAAGGGACGCGAGATCCATCGATCTCTGCCGATGCTGGTGAGCGGCACGTTCATGGCGGAAGAACTGGCGAAAGATCTTTCCACCCGCTTCCATGTTTTGGCGCGCCACTTCTGGCCGGGACCGCTGACCATGATCGTGCCGTCGTCGGCCAAGGTTCCGCTCAAGGTGACTGGTAACAGCGGCCGCCTGGCGCTGCGGCAATCCCGCTCGCGAGTGGCGCAGGCGTTGCTAGACTGGCTGGATCAGCCGCTGGTGGCGACCAGCGCCAATATTTCCGGGCAGCCCACTTGCCGCAGCGGGATCGATGTGTTCGGCGTCATGGATGGCAACGTGGACCTGGTGCTCGACGCGGGGCCTCTGGCCGGTTTCGGCGCCACTACAGTGGATATTACCGAGCCTTACTGGAAAGTGATCCGCGAAGGCGCGATTTCGGAAAAGGAAATCGCCGAGTGTCTGAAGACCGCCGGCGTCTAGCTTAGCTAGGGCCTTCCCCAGACCTTGCGAGCCGTCTCCACCACCAGCTCCAGCTTGCGCCACTGATCGTCGATCGACAGCAGATTGCCGGCCGCCACTGAAGCGAAGCCGCACTGCGGGCTCAGCGCCAGATTTTCGATGGGCACATAGCGGGCCGCTTCATCGATGCGACGCCGCAATTCGTCTTGCGATTCGAGCTTGGCTTCCTTGGTGGTCACCAGGCCCAGCACCACGGTTTTGTTGCGCGGCACCAGACGCAGCGGTTCAAAGCTGCCGGAGCGTTCCGAATCGTATTCGAGCAGGAACGCATCCACGTCGATCAAGCCGAATAGTTTCTCGGCAATCGCATCGTAGCCGCCCTCGGTGTACCAGCGGCTGCGGCTGTTACCGCGGCAGACGTGCAAGGCCACAGTGACCTTGCCGCGCGGGACTTCATGCAACGCGGCCTTGTCGCCGGCAATGGCGCGCTCCAGCTCCTGATCGGGATCGAAGCCGGCCGCCCGCAATCGCTCGCGTTGGTGAGGGTCCAGATAGTGCGAATAATAGGGCGCGTCGAATTGGATGTAGCGCACGCCTTCAGAGACCAGCCAGCG
>JBEKLB010000200.1:0-11880 GCA_050010415.1 Bryobacteraceae bacterium
TCCGCATCGAGTCTGAGAAATTTCGTCTCCGGACAGAGCAGAATTTGGCGGAAATCACCGACAAGCTCAATGGCCTTATTGGGTACGTGGCCGGCCAGCGCCCCAAAACGCAGTAGAGCCGTCCCCCCTGCCAGCGTTCACCCGAGTGCGAACACGGACGCCGAGGACGTGCGCTACAATCCACTGACATGAAGCACATCCGAATTTGGCTGGCGGCTGGGTTTGTGGCATTGCTCGCGGTGGGGTTTGTGGCCACGCGCGGCGATGCGCAGCCCAACACGATGAAGCTGATCGCGCCGGGCGTGTGGTTCCGCGAGGGCGACCTGGTGAATCAGGACCATTGCAACAACGTCATCATCGAGATGAAGGACTACCTGATCGTCGTTGACGCCAATTTTCCGAGCGGCGCGCGGCTGGCGCTTGCGGATGCGAAGAAAGTCTCGCCCAAGCCGGTGAAGTTCGTCTTCGACACGCACCATCATGGCGATCACACCTACGGCAACGCGGTGTGGACCGGAGCGGGCGCAACCACCATCGCGTATCAGGGCGTGGCTGAAGAGATGAAGCGCTATGAGCCTGCGCGCTGGAAGATGGCGATGAAGGAGCGCAAGGACGTCGCGGACATGCATCGCGAGAGCGTGGAGCCGCCTCGGCAAACCTTCACCGACAGTCCGCACGTGATCGCGGACGGAACCAGGCGCGTGGAGTTCTACCATTTCGGATGGGCGCACACGCGGGGCGACGGCTTCCTGTACTTGCCGCAGGAGCGGGTGCTCTGCTCGGGCGACGCGGCGGTGAACGGCCCTTATAATTTCACGGGTGACGGGAACATCGGCAACTGGCCGAAGGTGCTGGATGGAGCGTTGCAGCTGAAGGTGGATCACGTACTGCCAGGGCACGGCGGCGCGGGCGGAAAAGAGATCCTGACCGGGCAGCGGACGTTCATGATCGAGCTGCACAAGGCGGTGCAACAGGCCGTGGCGAGTGGAAAGAAGCTGGACGATCTGGTGAAAAAGAGCAACGGGAAACAAGTGGCCAGCCTGCAGTTACCCGATTCGGTGAAAAATTGGGTGAGCGCCGATTCCCTGCCCGATCAAGTGAAAGACGCCTTTAACGAGGTAACCTCGGGCAAGCCCGCGGGTGATTTGCCGCACTAACGGCCTGTTTCGGTGTAGTCTGTAACCGTATGGCGGCTGTTTCGGATTCCCCGCTGACGCGCGTCGTAGAACTGCGTCACCTGCATGGCGGAGATCTCGATCTTCTGCTCGACGAAGAAACGCAAGCCTGGCGCGAGACCCTGGACTGGGATTTTCGCGGGTCGGCCGGCTTGGTCCGGCGGTTCCTCGAAATACAGGCGCTAAATGGCTATGCCCTGCTGATCAATGGATATCCGGCAGGATACTGCTACTACGTGGCGGAGGAACGCAAGGGGCTGATCGGCGATCTGTATGTGATGAAAGATTACGTCAGCGTAGTGAACGAAGAGCGATTGCTCGCGGCAGTGGTCGGAGGTCTGATGAAGACGCCGCTGATTCGAAGAATCGAATCGCAATTGATGATGCTGCGGACCGGACCCAAGATCGCGCTTCCCGAGTCCAAATATGCCCGAACGTTCATACGAAATTTCATGGAGATCGACGCTGAAACCGCCGCGCGCCTGCCGGAGCGGCAACCCTCCCAGGCGGTGTTGTTCGACAGCTGGTCGGAGCGCAAACAGGATGAAGCGGCGACACTGATCGCGAACGCGTATCAGGGGCACATCGACAGCGAGATCAACGATCAGTACCGGTCGCCCGCGGGAGCCCGGCGCTTTCTGATGAACATCGTGCAGTTTCCGGGCTGCGGGAGCTTCTTTCAGCCCGCGTCGTTTGTGGCCATCGAGCCGGGATCGGGGCGCTTGGCCGGGATCTGTCTGGCGAGCCTGGTGCAGGCGGATGTGGGACACGTGACGCAGGTGTGCGTTTCAAAGGCAGCGCGAGGAACCGGCGCGGGTTATGAGCTAATCCGAAAGTCGCTCGAGTCGCTCGCGAGGCACGGATGCCGCAAGGTGACGCTGACGGTGACGGGGTCGAACGCGGAGGCCATCGGGCTGTATGAGCGCATGGGGTTCCGCAAAACCCGGAATTTTTCAGCGTTCGTGTGGGACACGTTCTGGGGACAAGGTTAATTGAGCGGCTTATAGACGTACATGCCGTCCAAAACGGGCCCTGGGATGCGCTTCACCAGCGTATAGTGTTTTCGAATTTCTTCGAGTTGCGCGGCGGGCAGCGTGGATATTTCCACGTCGAGCGGGGGGTGAGGGATGCGAACGTCTTCCATCAAAATGATGGTTGAGAAAGCGGATGCGGCAATATCGCTGCGCACGGGCTCAGGATCAACCGCGCCCGCCGAAACCAGCAGATTATAGAAAGCCATTTCGACGTCCAGCCGGCCGCGCAGGCGAACCACGGCATTGTAGTCGGCCGATAGGACACGGCCACCATCGGCGAGAGTGCTCTGGATCTCGGCTACCTCGGCGCGCGACTGCTGCTCGCCCGCGAAGCGCATCACAAGCGCCGGGACGGTGGTGCGGTAATTCACGATCAGGAAAACGCCGAGCGGAAGCTGCAGCAACGTAACCCAGGTCCGCGTGCGTTGGAAAGTCAGCGAAAAGAAATCCAGCGAGTGCAAACTGAGGGTGCTGCAGAGAATTAATAAGATGGTGAATTCGAGCTGATAGTTCAGGTCTGAACCGACCTTGGGCGCCGATCCTAAGAACACTAAAGTAGCCAGGCCAAGGTACAGGAAGGGCGCCGCGCCGGTCCGTCGAATTGCCCTGCGTGCACCCAGTGCAACCACCAGCATCAGCGGCCCGCCGACCAGGAGCGCGAAGCGGAGGTGCAAGGCCAGCTTGTGGAGCGAGTAAGGATTCAGATTGGCGCGAACCGTATCCGCCAGGAAGCGCCCGCCCAAAGCTCGGTCGAGCGAGAAGACGATGATCGCGG
Organism: Bryobacteraceae bacterium; assembly: GCA_050010415.1. GTDB lineage: Bacteria > Acidobacteriota > Terriglobia > Bryobacterales > Bryobacteraceae > Palsa-89. Next base: position 2,985 of record JBEKLB010000200.1, read on the forward strand.
CGGCGGCCAGGCAACCTGCGGCGAACTTCATGGCTGTCATTTTGCGACGCGTGAAAAATAACGCCAGGCAGATAACAGCGGGGCAGGCCAGCATGGTCTGCTTGGTAAAGAACGCGAGCAAGGCGCAGACGCCCGCCCAGATCAGCGTATTATCGCCGAGTAGGGTGTAGCGAGAGTAAAGATAGAACGCCGTGAGCGCCCAGAAGAGCCCCAGGACATCCACCTGGCCAACCGTGCCCCAAACCCATAAGAGGGAGCTGGAGGCGCACAGCAGAGCGCTCAGCGCTGCGCTATAGCGGTCCTTGGTATAGAGCAGAGTCAAATACCAACTCAGCCCGACAATTCCGAGCGCCGCCGCGAAACTAATCACGCGGCCGGCCGTATAGATGGGCAAGCCGATTTTTTGGAGACCCGCGGCGAGCAGATAGAACAGCGGCGTGTAGGGGGCGACGGTGTAGGGGTAATGGTGGAAGTCGTAATAAAGAGTGCCATCGTGCACCAGCATGCTGGCATGGGCCGCCACCACGCATTCGCCTCCGGTGAAACTGTTCTGCGCCCAGAAGAGCAGAGCCAGATGTCCGAGGATGCAAAGTCCAGCTACGACCGCACAGGTGGTTAGGATGCGGCGGAAGATGCGTTCCGCCGCATCGGGGTTGGCTGTTGGCAAAACAGGCGCGAACGTGGACATGTGGGGCTTTCTTCCGTTTTATCGGCGGAAAGCAGCCCAGGCTACAGGACCCTACTTGCTGACTGCCGCGGCAGGGGCTTGACCGGCGGCTTGCACTTTGGCGGCTTTGTAATCGGCGACCAGGCGTTTGGCGATTTTGTCGGCTACGTCCGCGCTGGCGCCCATAAATTTAGCGCCCAGGCTCTCGGCGGTAGCGGACCAGATCACATTGCCATCCTTACTCACCAGCCGGACCGTAGCGATGGCCTCGTGCTTGCGCTCCTCGGTGCGGCGGCTGTCGTTTTCACCAATGCTGAGACCGCCCGAGCGGTTGCTGCTACTGCTCGCATAATTACGCAGACCCTCGCTCGATCCGGAGCTGATCTGCGAGCGCGCATTGATGCCGTCGCTGGATTGGAAGGTGTCGGTGAAAACGTCGTCGTCACCCGCGCCTTTGAGGACGGCGTCGGCCTTGTCTTCATCTTCGGTGATGACGAACTGTTTGGAATTATGCAGGCTGGTCATGAGCAGGTCGCGGATTTGGAGCGCAGCGTCGCCGCCCGTCAGGATCGCGATGTAAATGCGGCGAACCTTGCTCAGGTGCTGGGCGGCTTCTTCCTCGGGCGTCGGCTGCTCCAAGAAGGGTGCGAACAATAAGACGGTGGATAAAACCCAGGTCATCGGTCACTCCTATATAACTCACGTATGTAAGTCAGCCTTTACCGCTCTTACGAGCGTCGTCGTCCTGGTATTCCACCTTGCGGCCGGTGCGCGCCTCCAGAACCACGAGCGTGGCGCGGATATCGTCCTTGTTGATTTTGAAAATCATGGCCTGCTGATGATCCTCTTCGTCGGAGTAGCCAACCGTCAGGAAGTGCGTACGCTTCTTGGCGAGCAGGAAAAGCGGCGAAATGATTACGGCCACGATATAGCGGCGGTCCACTTTTTCCCCGTATTCGACCAGGTTGATCTTTTCGTATGGGACGCGCCAGCTTGCCTTGCCTGAGTAAAATACGAAAAACTGGGCATCCACTGCCTCGACGATTCCCGAACAGCCGGGTGGAATCTGCGTGATCGTGCCGCCGACATATTGAGCACGGCCACCCAGGTCGCGGGCCTGGCAGTATACAGTGGCGAGGGCCAAAAGCACGGCGAGTTTTTTGGATGTCATACTGGAGATGTAAGTAGCAAGATCCCGCGGAAGTTCTCATCGGAAGTTTGCGCTTATGTTCGCCATGGACCAAAACAAAACCCAAGAGGAAGAACGCTTTGGCCAGTAATGTAGTGAGCGCAGCGCGCTATGCGCGACAAGTAGCGCCGGAATACTTCCGGCGTTATCGAGAAGAACGCAAATGCGCGGTGCCACCCGCGCCGTTTACGCCGCATCCCAAGCGCTGGGCCGATACCGGATTGCACGCGGCCTGGCTGGGCCACAGCACCGTGCTGCTAAAAATCGATGGATTCACCATTCTGACCGATCCCATTCTTGGCGCGCGCTGCGGAGTGCGGATGGGACCCGTGACAGTGGGGCTGCGCCGCCTGGTTGCACCGGCGGTGAGCCGTGCGCAGTTGCCGCACATCGATTTGATTTTGTTGTCACACGCGCACTTCGATCATTTCGACCTGGCCACGCTGCGCAGTTTGGAACGCGCGGGCACGGCGGTGGTGACGGCCAAATATACCAGCGATCTGCTCCGGACGCGGCGCTATCAGAGCGTGCAGGAAGTGGGCTGGGATGAGCGGGTGCGGGTGGGTCCGCTCTCGATCTTAGGCCTTCGCGTGAAACATTGGGGCGCGCGGATGCGATCGGATGTCCATCGCGGTTACAACGGATATCTGATCGAGAGCGGCCGGCATCGCGTGGTGTTTGGCGGAGATACAGCGTGGACGGATTCGTTCAAAACGGCGCGCGCGGCGAAGCCGGTGGATCTCGCCATTCTGCCCATTGGCGCGTATGACCCGTGGATTCATGTGCACTGCAATCCCGAGGAAGCCTGGCGCATGGGCGCCGATTGCGGCGCGGAGCATCTGCTGCCAGTGCATCATCAGACGTTCCGGCTGAGCCGGGAACCTTATCTCGAGCCGGTGGAGCGATTCCTGGCAGCGGCCGGCAACCATCCCGACCGGGTGATAGCGACGCGAGTGGGGCACGAATGGACGCTGGCGTAGGGTGTTTCGGTGGCGCACGCTTCAGCGTGCCGCGTCGACACTCGTGTCGACGCCTGGTTCCTCTGCTACTTGCAGTAGCCCCAGCGCTATTGGCACAGGACGCTCGGGAGATCGTGCGCAAATCCGTGGAATTGGATCAGTCCAACTGGCAGCGCATGAAGGACTACACCTGGATTGCGCGGCAGACCGATCGATTGTTGGATTCGAGCGGACAAGTGAAATCGCAAAACATCGAAGAATGGGAGACGGTGGTGATTTATGGCGAGCCGCACCGCCGTATGCTGCAGCGCAATGGCCGGGCGCTCTCGGCCGAGGATCAGCGCAAGGAACAGGAGAAGCTGGATGAGGCCGTAGCCAAGCGGCAGCGCGAAACGCCCCCGCAGCGTGCGCGCCGCGAAGCCGATTTCGAGCACGAGCGCGAGAAGGATCGCGAGTTTCTGCGCGAGGTTCCAGACCTGTTCGATTTCAAGTTGCTGGGTGAAGAAAAGATCGACGGCCACGATGTGTGGGTGATCTCGGCCACGCCCAAGCCGGACGCGCATCCCAAGCGTGGCGATGCGAAGCCGTTGTTGAAGGTCGAGGCCAAGGTCTGGATCGACAAGCAGGAGTATCAATGGGTGCGCTTGGAAGCCGAGACCACGGCGACCATTTCATTTGGGCTGTTTATCGCGCGATTGAGTCCCGGCGCGAAGCTGATCTTTGAGCAGGAGCGGGTGAACGACGAAGTGTGGCTGCCCAAGCGCGAAGTGGCGCGCGGGGCGGCGCGGCTAGGCTTGCTGAAGAAGCTGGCGGCCGAGGAAGAAACCACTTGGAACAATTACCGCAAATTCCAAGTGGATTCGAAAGTGGTGGCCACTGAGTAGGGTATGGTTGTTCACAAATACTTTCTTATTGCTTTATTGACAACCACGACGCTGGGCGCAGCCGCCATATGGCTGGAGTCCGGCTCCTGGATTTCTCCCACGGCACAGAATGCAAGCCGATTCATCCGAAGCTACGATCCGACACCGGTTGTAAGGTCTTTCCGATCCGCGTGCTCGCCTTGGGGAGGACGGGTGGACATGTTTACTCAAGTGGCAACAATGAGGTCCGATAGCGCAGGGTACGCCCCCCATACCACTAGCCCTCCGCCTTGAGGAGCCGCGCGATCGCCGTTGCCCGGCGGGTCCAATCCGCGGTTTCGATCTCCAGCTGCTTCTTGCCGCCGCGGGTGAGAGTGTACAACTTGGCGCGGCGCGAGTTCTGGGTCTGGCGCCACTCCGCGTCCAGCCATCCGGCGCGCTGCAGCCGCTGCAACGCCGTGAGCAACGATCCTGGATTCACCTTGAATACGCCGCGCGAGATCTGTTCCACACGGCGGGCGATACCAAAGCCATGCATGGGCTCCAGGCTCAACGTTTTCAGGATCAGCATGTCCAGCGTGCCTTGGATTACGTCCGTTTCCTGGTCGTTCATAACAAGAGAGGTCAGCATCCCTCATCTTGACTGTCAAGATATGACCATCAACAGATATGCTTGAGACGCCAACCCGCCTCGTAACGGCAGGCGGAAAACGCTATAGTGTTGGATATTGCCATGTCCAACCGATTTCTCATCTCGATCGCAAGCGTTTTTCTAGCGAGCGGGTTGCCGGTTCTCGCGCATCACGCTTTCGGTAATGAATACGATGAATCCAAACCCATCACGCTCGAAGGCGTTGTGACTCGTATCGAGTGGGAGAATCCGCACATACATTTTTATGTGGACGTCACACAGCCGGACGGCACGGTGGTGAACTGGGCCTGCGAAGGCGGAGGTCCGAACCGGCTGATCAAGCGCGGCTGGACGCGCGATACGTTGAAGCCGGGGGACAAAGTGATCGTGCATGGGTTCCCGGCCAAAGACGCGTCGCACGCGGCCGACGGGCGGAAGGTGACGTTCGCCGATGGTAAGACCATCGGAACGGAGCCGGCTCCGAATCGCTAAGCGCGCTGCGCGATGTCCGACAACTGAGTGACAAGCAAGCCGGGGACTTCGATCGCATTTTCGGCAAGCCTGCGCGCGCGTTCCTGGCGCGATCGGTCGAACGGCATGCGGACGGGCGACCCGCCGGCGATGGGCCGCGCAGAGCGCACCGCATCAGCGAAAGCCGACACGTTCTGCCGAAATGCTTCCGCTGGGCCCATCAGGTCCGGCCGCATGGCTACGATAAGATAGCCGAAGCCCGCGAGTTCGCCCGGAATGGGCGGCGATCCCGCCAGGATGCCGAGAAGCTGCACCGCGATGGCCAGGCCAGACCCCTTGTGTCCGCCCCAAACAGCGAAAGCGCCCGCGAGCGCAGCGCTGGGATCAACAGTTGGCGATCCGTCGCGATCGAAAGCGACATTCTCAGGCAGATCGTTGCCGAGGCGCTTGGCGAGCGTCACTTCGGCATGGATGATGGCCGAAGTGCCGATGTCGAAGATGATCGGGTCGGTGGCGCTCGGGAATCCGAAGCAGATCGGGTTGGTGCCGAGCCGGCCTTCCGTGGCGCCGTGCGGAGCCACCCAGGGTGACGCGTTCGAGGCGATGATGCTCACCAGCCCGCGCGCGGCCGCCATCTCGGCGTAGTAAGAAAGCATGCCGGTATACCAGGTGTCGCTGGCGCCGACCATTGCGATCCCGGCCGCTTCCGCCTTCTCAATAGCCAGCCTTGTAGCGCGGTGTGCCACCACGTAGCCGATGTGGTCGCCACCATCCAAGCGAGCGGACACGGGCGTCTCATGCAGTATGCTCATGGGACGGCGACAGTCGCCCGTACGCTCGAAGCGCTCGGCGATACTGATAGCTCGCGCCAGTCCGCCGTAAGCCAGCCCGCGCAGCTCGCAATCTATCAGATGATCTGCGATCAAGCGAGCGTCTTCGTCGTTGTGGCCGAGCGCCAACATGACGCGGGATACGAGTTGGCGAGCATCTGGAATTGTGAGTCGCACAGATGTAGACTATAGCGTGTCGATACCCAAGTCTGTTCTGCTTCTGCTCGGCGCCTGTCTAGCGGCGTCGCTATCCCCAGCGGCGGTGAAGCATGCCAAGGCTCCGAAAACTCTTCGGCTCTACATCTTCGATTGCGGAACCATTCACACCACAACGGTGGATGCATACTCGTTGAAGAAGGAAGAAGTGGGGTCGACGGAAATGGCGATTCCCTGCATCCTGGTGGCCCACCCCAAAGGAAACTTGATGTGGGACAACGGCGACATTCCCGATCGCGCGTTTCCCTCGGGTGGGGGCCCGGCCACAGCGGGTGTGGTTACACAAGCCAAGCCGCTGTTGCCGCAACTCGCGGCCGTCGGTTACACGCCGGCGGACATCAAGTTTCTCGCCATGTCGCACTATCACGGCGATCACGTCGCGAATGCGAATGCCTTCGCCGGATCCATCTGGCTGGTGCGCAAGGTGGAGCGCGACCGCATGTTCTCGAGCGAACCGATTCCACGATCCGACCCCGCCAACTACGCCGCTCTGAAGGACAGCAAGACGGTGATTATCGATAAAGACGAGTACGACGTCTTCGGCGATGGAACGGTCGTCATCAAGTCGGCGCCGGGCCACACGCCGGGTCATCAGGTGTTGTTTCTGAAGCTGGCGAAGACCGGGCCGGTGGTGCTGAGTGGCGACCTTTATCATTATCCGGAAGAGCGGACGCTGAACCGGCTGCCAGTGGCCGAGTTCAACAAGGATCAAACGGCTGCCTCCAGAGCGGCGCTCGAGGTCTTTTTAAAGAAGACCGGCGCACAGTTGTGGATCCAGCATGATTTCCTGGGCAACGCAAAGCTGAAGAAAGCCCCGGAGTATTACGAATAAGCGCTGACCGCGCGGCTACTTGTTGTTGCTGAAGATACTTTTCGGGATCATGCCGTGGACGCCTTTGGTTCCATCCACTAACTGAGTGATCTCGAAATCCACGGCGACGCTGGCCAGCATGTAGGCGTCCTCGCGGCTCAGCTTCTTCTCAGTCATCAGAAAATCGAGCGTCTCCCGCACCGCGATTTTAGTGGCTTCGGTCAAGTCAGGATCGAGACCCATCGTGATCCAATGCGTGGGCGTCTCGGAGCGCGGCCAGGTGAGATGCATGTCCTTGTGCACGATGAACTGGAACACGCCGGTGAGCGAAGTCTCCATGGCCGTGATGTCCACTTCTCCGTTGCCCATGCCGGCGTGGCCATCACCCACTTCGAACAGCGCGCCATGCGCGTGCACCGGGATGAAGAGCGTGGTTCCGGCGACCAGTTCCTTGTTATCCAGATTGCCGGCGTGAACGCCCGGCGGAGCGCTATTCACCTTGCCGGCTGAAGCCGGCGGAGCGATGCCCATGCTGCCGAAGAACGGTTTGAGCGGAAGCTCAATGCCGGGAGCGAAGGTTCCGATCTTGTGCTCGCGGTCCAAGGGAATGATCTTCGTCTTGGTACCTTCGAACTCATCCGGCAAGAATCCTGAGCCTTTGCGAAAGGTGTTGTAGGCGAACGGAACATCCATGCGGATTTCGCGGATGCGAACTTCGAGCACGTCACCGGGCTCGGCGCCTTCGATCGCCACCGGTCCGGTTAATAGATGACCGCCCGGGCCGCGCTGATCCTGTGGGATCTCCTTATATATGGTGCGGAGAGCCGATGGGATTTGATCGGCCGGCCAACCCGCCTGTTCCAAACGCTCGGGATTTCCGGAGACGGTTTCTATGGTGACCGTATCGCCGGATCGAACAGTAAGCACGGGCTTCGCGGCCGACCAATAGTAGCCCCATGCGATGGTCTGCGGAGTGACTTTTAAGCTGTAGTCGGCGGCGGTAAGGAGCGAGCTAAGGAAGAGAATGGGAACAAGACGTGAGAGCGCGCGTGGTTTCATAAATCATGTTTGCACAACTCAGGCGTCTTTGAAGGGCACTTCTACTTCTACGTAGCTACCCGGCTGCGCCGAATTCACGGCTGCGACGATCTTTTCAGCAACGAGCTTCACCATGGGCCATTGTGAATGCTCAAGCACCACGAGTGCGATTGTGCGAGCCTTCAAATTCTGCTGATAATGGATGTTTTTGTCCGTCGTCACCAAGACGTCGAAGCCAGCTTGTTCCGCGGCGTCGATCAATTCGCCGTTTGCGAATTCTTCCCAACCCCGCGCCCGCGCCTCCTCCACAGAGTGGCTGGCGAGAAAACGGGCAAGACCTCGAGGCGTTCCGTTATCGAGAAGCACGAGCATTCCGGCAATTGCCTAGCCGTAACTCGGGGCTTTATCGAGAGAACGCGCCACAAACGCCATTAGGCTGTCTACTTGCTCGCGGGTCACGGGGAATTGTTCGATTAGTTCCTCAATGGTCATACCGGCTTCGAGGTTTTCAAAAAGAACCTTCACCGGCGTCCGCGTTCCACGCAGCACCCACGCACCGCTGACCTTGCCGGGGATGCTTTCCACGGCGGGACATTGGGACCAATCAAGAGTTGTCATGTGTTCGTACCCCTCCTTTCATCGTAGTCTTTTCCACGGTTCGGCGGCTGCGTCACGCACTGGAAAGAACCACTTTCATCTGAACGCGCCTCTTCGAAAACAACCCGACGCGCAACAGTTTTCTTCCTCTGCGCGCCTCTGGGTCTCCGCGTCTCCGCGTTGAAAGACACACCCTCAATTACGCGACCTCTCGCGTTCATTTTCATCACCTTCCGTGGCGAACAGGAGGCGAAAGCCAACTGGTCGCCTGAAGCCATGACAAAAATTTTCGGCCTATCTTCACCGCGTTTTCAATAACTTCCGCAAACTACAAAGATAGTATTGCTTGCGGCCGGTGTATTCTTCGACCGGAACCAGGGCATCGTCCCGCTTCCAGAAAGAGATCGCAATGGCCATCCACCCGAACGACGCAGTCAACATTCCCCCAACTTCTACCGGCCCGAAAACCGACGCCGGAAAATCCAAATCCTCCCGCAACGCAATCCGGACCGGCCTCTACGCCGCCCGCGATTTCGTCCGTCCCGAAGAGGAAGAAGAATACGCCCAGACACTCATCAAACTAATGGACGAACTCACCCCCGAAAACTCAGTCGAACAAACATG
>JBEKLB010000201.1:0-11804 GCA_050010415.1 Bryobacteraceae bacterium
CTTCCGCTCGCCATTCGCCATAGCAGCTAATTCGCCCAAAGTCATGCCGTGGCGGACTGGGATTTCGAAGCAGCCGGTGAACGATTCCAGATCGGCGTCGAGCATTGGGCCCTCGGCATGAACCCCCGTGATCGGGTTTGGCCGGTCTAATACAAAGAATGGCAGATGTCTTTTGGCGGCCTCCTCCATGCTATAAAGCATGGTGCAGGAGTAGGTGTAAAAGCGCGCGCCGACATCCTGAATATCAAAGACCAGAGCGTCCACATGGTCGAGCATGCGGGGCTCTATCCGCCGCGAAGGGCCTTGATAGAGGCTGAAAACCGTTAAACCAGAAGCCGGATCTTTTGTACTGGCGATATCCGGGCGATCCTCGGCGCCCGCCAGGCCATGTTCCGGGGAAAAGAGCGCCGTTACTTGAATTCCCGCGGCCAGCATGAGATCGACATTCCGGCGTCCTTCGCGGTTGATCCCGGTCTGGTTCGTGATGAGGCCGATCCGCTTGCCACGCAAGGCCGCGAAATTGTCTTGCGCCAGGACATCCAGACCGGTGAGCACTTCGGCCTTCGGTTCTACTTCGCGATGGAGGCCGGGGCCAACGATAGTTTCGTTGTAGCCGGTAAGTTTCACGCTGGGAGCGGTAATCCCAAAGGATGAAGCTACGATGGTCGCTACGCGGCTTCGCAGCGACGTGACCGAATGACCACGGTGTGGATGAACCGCATTGGTCAGAATGATTACATAGGAGTGGCTGAACGGATCAAGCCACATCGAAGTGCCGGTGAATCCAGTGTGGCCGTAGGAACCGATCGGAAATAATTCGCCGCGATTGCTGGAATAAGGCGAATCGATGTCCCAACCCAAGCCGCGCAGAATCGGCTGGTCGGGGGGGGATTGCGGCGAAGTAAACTTCTGAATCGTCGCGGCGCTGAATAACCGGACGCCATTACCTTCGCCTCCATCCAGCATCATCTGGGCGAACCTGGCGAGATCGGCGGCGGTGGTGAAAACGCCCGCGTGTCCTGCTACGCCGCCCATGTAGCGCGCGGTGTCGTCATGCACCTCCCCGCGCAGGGGCTGTCCCGTGGCAGGATCGATTTCGGTGGGAGCAATGCGCGGGCGAAGCGATGCCGGCGGAAGAAACGTTGTTTCGTGCATGCCCAACGGCTGGTAAAAGTTGTCACGAGCGTATTCGTTCAACATCTTTCCCGTCAAACGATGCACGATTTCGCCGAGCAAAATGAAATTAATATCGCTATAAACGAAATGAACGCCGGGAGGGCCCGCAGGCTTATCGATCAAGGCGCGTTCGATGCCGGTCTGGTAGCCGCTCCAGGCCGGTTTCAGATCGAGATCCGGCGGAAGCCCCGAGAAGTGCGTCATCAGGTTGCGGACGGTGATGTCGCTATGGCCGCCTTGAAATTCGGGAAGGTACTTGGTTACAGGATCGTTCAGCCGGATCTGGCCTTGTTCGAAGAGTCGCATGATGGCCGGCGTGGTGGCGAGTACCTTGGTGAGCGATGCGGCGTCGAAGATGGTGTCGAGCGTCATTGGCTCGCGCTGCGGGATGAGGGCCCGGCTGCCATAAGCTTTCTGATACACCACTTGCCCGTTGTGCCCGATCAGGACCACGCCGCCCGGGATGAGCCCGTCCTGAACCGCGCGCTCCATCTGCTGATCTATGGCGGCCGCTCCCGGGAAGGATTCCTGTGCGGGCAGGCAGGCGGCCCACAACAATAGGAGCGCGATTCTCATTGCAGCTTGCCGGCGATTCCGTCCAGGAGTTTTGCGAGCTCGGCGTCTTTGGAAGTGATGCCCCCGGCGTCGTGCGTCGTCAGGTCCACCGTGACGCGATTATAGACGTTGAACCACTCCGGATGGTGGTTCATCTTTTCGATTGCCAACGCAGCCGTTGCCATGAATCCGAAGGCATGGATGAAGTCGGCGAACTTGTACTCCTTGTGGAGTTTCCCTTCCACCACGGCCCATCCGCTAAGGCAGGATAGGGCTTCGGCGAGTTCCGGCCCGGAGAATCTTCGCATGCTTCCATTATTGCGCCGTATGTCGTCGATCCGTTTTGCAATGGACTGGTCAACCAGGCAGGGGCCTTATAATGACAAGGTTGGCTGTGTGTGGGGCCGGAGCGTTTGGGCTATGTATCTCAGATTCGCGGTCACGGAAATCGACCAAAACTCCGAGCGCGAGCTCGGAGTGTTTCACGCGGTCAGACACCTGCAGGACGAAGCCGAGCTTGAAACTTACGAAGAAGAGCGAATCGAATCGATTATTCACTGGTTCAGCGAGCATCTGGAGGAGCCGACGCGCTTTACTGCTTCCAAGCCGCCTTTCTATCGTAAGAAGGCTCGGGCAATCGCGTGGTTCAAAGATACCGCTGATGAACATCTTTTCCGAATACGCGAATTAGTGGCGATCCTGGAGCATCACGGTATTTCAGTTCAAACGCTCAAGTCGAGTCGTGTCGGCTATGTTGTCTACGAAGACGAGTTTCAAATCGTTGCACAACCCTTCGCCGATACCCCCTGACACGGTCGATGTGATTGGTTTAACCCCGGAGAAGCGGCCGCCGCAGTCACGCTAAAATGCCCGGATGCTGTGAGGCTATTGGTCCCGCAAGCCTCACATATTTATGTGTTACACTGGATTCGTGGCTGACCAGATCAAGGAGATTAAGGAACAGATCAATGTTACGTTGAGCGTTCCCGAAACGCTGCTGCGGCGTTTTCGGGTGTTCGCCGCTTCGCGCAACCAGTCCATGAGCAGCCTGATGACCGTGGCCATTCGTCAGATGATCGAGCAGGACGCTCAGACCGGCAAGGCCAAGCGACGCTTCCTGGAAAGGATACGGAACGCGCCAGATCGTGGGACCAACGGCGTGATCGCGTGGACGCGTGACGAATTGCATGAGCGTTGAATTCGTCGACACCAACGTCTTTGTGTACGCCCATGAGGGCGGAGCCGGTCAAAAGCATCGCAAGGCAGTGGACTTGTTGACGCGGCTGTTTGAAGAGCAGAGCGGAGCGCTCAGCGTCCAGGTGCTCACTGAGTTCTACGTCACAGCAACCAAGAAGCTGGGGATGAAGAGCCAGGAAGCGGAAGACATTATCGCCGATTTGGGAAGCTGGACCATTCATCGTCCGGCGCATGCCGATGTGCTGCGTGCGAGCGGGATTCATCGGGTGCACAAAGTGAGCTGGTGGGACGCGCTCATCATCAACAGCGCCACCGAACTCGGTTGCGCGCTGTTATGGAGCGAGGATTTGGGCAAAGGGCAGCGCTTCGGAAGCTTGACGGTTCGAAATCCCTTTGCCTGATGGACTTATTCCGCGCGCTAAAATATTTGGATGAAGACCAGCTTAGCCGTGGCGCTTTCCGCTGTTGCGGTGCTGTTCGCCGCCGACAGCGACATTCCTAAAACCTTCACCGCTCCCACCGCCGACCAGGATTACATCAAGCGCGAAGCCATGATCCCCATGCGCGACGGAGTGAAACTGTACACCGTCATTGTTCTGCCCAAAGGCGCCAGGAACGCGCCGATTCTGCTGACCCGCACGCCCTACAACGCGGCCGGGCGCGCGGCGCGCAACAACAGCGAGCACATGCTCGCGGAACTGCCGCAGGGCGACGAAGTGTTCGTCCAAGGCGGATACATCCGGGTGTTTCAAGATGTGCGCGGCAAGTACAAATCCGAAGGCGACTACGTGATGACACGGCCAGTGCGCGGCCCATTGAACGACACCGCGACAGACCACGTCACCGACGCCTATGACACCATTGACTGGCTGGTGAAGAACACGCCTGAATCGAATGGTCGCGTGGGCATGATCGGTTCGTCTTACGAGGGGTTCACGGTGGTGATGGCGCTGCTGGGTCCGCATCCGGCGTTGAAGGTTGCCGCGCCGGAGAGTCCCATGGTGGACGGATGGATGGGCGACGATTGGTTTCACTACGGAGCGTTTCGCCAAACCAATCTCGATTACACGTCCCAACAGACTTCCGCGAAGGGTGAAGGCAAGTCCGTGCCGCGCGGCGCCTTCGACGACTATGAAGCGTTTCGCCGAGCAGGGTCGGCCGGCGCCTATGCTCGCGAGCATGGCTTGGATCAGCTGCCATGGGCCACGAAGATGATCGAGCATCCCGCTTACGATGCGTTCTGGCAGGGGCAGGCTCTCGACAAGCTGGTGGCCGAGCATCCCTCGCAAGTGCCTACCATGTGGATTCAGGGCCTGTGGGACCAGGAAGACATGTGGGGCGCGATTCATTCTTACCTGGCGCTGAAGGCCAAGGGGCAGGCAGATCACAATTACCTGGTGATGGGTCCGTGGCGCCACAGCCAGGTGAATTACGACGCGTATAATCTCGGTCCACTGAAATGGGACGGAGACACCGCGCTTCAGTTCCGGCGCGACGTCCTAAAGCCGTTCTTCGATCAGTACCTCAAAACCGATGCGTCAACTTCTGGTAAGACGGCCGACACGCCGCACGTGTTCATCTACAACACCGGCGAGAATCATTGGGACCGCTTGAAGAACTGGCCGCTGGCTTGCGAGCAGGGCTGCGCGGCTCCGATGAAACCACTGTATCTGGAGGCGAACTTCGGGTTGGGATTCGACAAACCGGCTGGCACGGAAGGCGCCGCGGATTCGTATATCTCCGATCCCTCGAAGCCGGTTCCTTATCTCCCGCGACCGGTTCATTTCGCCGATGGCGATCGCTGGAGGACCTGGCTGGTCACCGATCAGCGGACGGTTGCGGATCGGACGGACGTGTTGACGTATGAAGGGCCCGTGCTCAGCGCGCCAGTTCGGATCAGCGGCGCGCCCATTGCGGATCTTTTTGCAGCGACTACTGGCAGCGATGCCGATTGGGTGGTGAAACTGATCGACGTTTATCCCGACGAAGTTCCCAGCCAGCCGGAGATGGGCGGATATGAACTCGCGGTTTCCATGGATATTTTCCGTGGCCGGTACCGCGAGAGCTTTGAGCACCCGGCCGCCATCCCGGCGAACCAGCCCGAACAATATCGCTTTACCCTGCCGACCACCAATCACGTGTTCCAGCCAGGGCATCGGATCATGGTGCAGATCCAGTCCAGTTGGTTTCCGCTGTACGACCGGAACCCGCAAACCTTTGTGCCGAACATTTTCTTGGCGAAGCCGACGGATTATGTGAAGGCCACAGAGACGCTGTTCCGATCCGCCGGCCAGCCCAGCGCGATCTTGTTGCCGGTGGTGAACTAGCGGAACATTTCCGGGTCCGCATGCGATAGTGGTGGTGTGCCAGGCCCACTGCCCCGTCTGCGATTAGGACTCGATTTTATTCCATCCTCCGACCCCCAGCATCCCGGCCTTTTGATCCGGGATCCGCTGAAATTTTCGGATGCCATGCTGCTCATTCCGCCGCAATTGGTGGAATGCCTGGCGTGCTTCGACGGCGAGCAGACCAGTTTGGATCTGCGTGCCAACCTGGTGCGGATCACCGGAGAGATCCAGATCGGTGAACTCGAGCAGCATCTCGTCGACACACTCAGCCAGTCCGGCTTCCTCGAGGATGAGACCTTCGAAGCGCAGCGCGTGGCGCGAGTGAACGAATTCATCGCCGCGCCAAAACGCGAGGCGGCACACGCGGGTTCAGCTTATCCCGATAATATCGATGAAGCGCGCAAGAACATTTCTGAATTTATGCAAGGCGCACTGCCTGCGGGTCCTGAGGATTCGTTGATTGGCATCGCCGCGCCGCACGTCAGTCCCTTCGGAGGCTGGGAATCTTATCGCGACGCTTATTCCGCCATGCTGCCCTCTCATCAGGACCGCACGTTCGTCGTGCTCGGCACTTCGCATTACGGTGAACCGGATCGCTTCGGCCTGACGCGCAAACCTTTCGTGACGCCGTTCGGTGAGACCATCACGGATACCGGCCTGGTGGACGAACTCGCGCAAGCCGCGCCGGAAGCGATTCGCATGGAGGATTATTGCCATGCCATCGAGCACTCCATCGAATTCCAGGTGCTGTTCCTGCAATATCTCTACGGCCCGAACATTCGCATCCTTCCGATTCTGTGCGGGAGCTTCCTGCGCAGTATTTATCAAGGCGGCAAGCCGGAAGGTAACGAGAGCGTTCAGCGTTTCTTCGATGCTCTGGGTAATCTATCGGCGCGGGAAGGGAACAAGCTGATGTGGCTGCTGGGCGTGGATATGGCGCACATGGGCCGCCGCTACGGAGACCAGATGATCGCGCGCGCCGACGAGGACGAAATGGCGGCGGTTGCCGAACGCGACAAGCGGCGCATCGAGCGGCTCACGGCATCCGATCCGCAAGGATTCTGGGAGCTGGTGCAGGAGAATAAGGACGACCTGAAGTGGTGCGGCTCGGCTCCGATGTACACATTCCTGAAGGTGGTTCCGCAGGCCCGCGGGACTCTAAGACGTTATCAGCAATGGAACATCGACGAGCAGAGCGTGGTTAGTTTCGCGGCGATTGGTTTTCGAGGATAGTTCGTACTACAACTACCCCCTACCGTGTTTCTATATCGCGGAACACTTCCCGCGATTATTGTTGATACATGCCACGAGAAGTTTACGCCGTGACGTGGGGGAGTTAAGCTCCCACGCCTACTCCGGCCGCGCCGCAACCCAGTAGCCAGGACGCGTGCGAACTTCCAGATTCGGACGATTTACAATCACTTTAATCTCGTGGAATCCGCCTTCCGTCTGATTGTTGGGCTGATAGCTCAACAAATACTGGCTGTGTAATTCATCGCTGATCCCCGAGATCGCCTTCTCTAAGCTTCTTTCGCCGACGAAGGAATACTCGCGGCCGCCGGTGAAGCGCGTGTAAACGTCCAGAGTGTCGTCGACAAAAACGCTCTTCACCGCTTTGAAAATGTCGACGAACACGGGAATATAGTTGCCCAGGTAGTAATTCTGCTCCACGATGGTGGGAGTGGCGGCATAACCACCCGGCAGATGCTGCGCCTCGGCGGGAATAGAGGGTGGGCGCGGCGGCATCCCCTTGTCGGTAAGGGCAGCCACAATGGTTGAAATATCCAACGAATAGATCGAGACATTGGCAAATTGAGCCTCCGTGAGGCCTTCGCGCAACCGCAACTCGCTACCCCGGTCCCGTTTCTCGGCAATCAGCAGCAATACACGCCGCCGGTCTTTCGGGCGATTCTTCAACATACGGATGCTTTGATTCACCGCGTCGATCACTGCGTGGTTGGAACTGCCGGGCGTCATTTTCTTCATCGCCTCGGAAATCTTGGTGCCCTCGGAAGTGAAATCCTGCATCACCTGAATGCGATGATCGAATCCCACCACGGCGATCTCTCCATTCTGACCGGCGACTAGCTGGTTGAGCATGCTTCCGATATTCTGAATCTTGGGCAGGAAATCGTTCAAATTGGAACTGCGCTGCACTGCGACTACCAGCGATAACGGCTCGTCCCGCACATCCGCATTCACCTTCTGCAGTTTGTTATTGTCGTACAGTTCGAAATCCTGGAGCTGGAGTCCGGTGACGAACTCGCCATTGCGATCCCGCACGGTGGTAGGCGCAATCACGACGTTGGTTTGCGCTTTGAAAATTGCATCGGCAGAGTCTTGCCCTGGCGAGAAGGCCGGCGGCAAAAGGGGCTTGTTGGGCTGCGAGGAATCCTGATTCGCATCGGGATGCGCCTTGGCCGGATCGAGAGTTCCGGGGGCCTGGGCGAAGCCGACGGTACAAATAAGGAATATCAGCGCGGTGCGCATTACTTTAGTGTGGCACATCATCTTAATGTGGATCTCCTGTTAATGTGGATCTCCTGTTAATGTGGATCTCCTGCATGCTCAGTTCTCCCTGCTAAAAGCTCCAGCACGTGAGGAACCAATTTCGCGATCGCGTCCAGAGACTGGACAGCCCCCCCTGGCGAACCAGGCAGATTCACGATCAGCGTGCGTCCCCGCACGCCGGCCAACCCGCGCGACAAAGCTGCCATCGGCGTGAATTTGAGCCCCTCCGAACGCATCAACTCAGCGATGCCGGGTATTTCCCGCTCGATGACGCCTCGCATAGCTTCCGGTGTGACGTCGCGGTGCGCAACGCCGGTTCCACCAGTGGTGAGGATTAAAGAAACGTCGCCCGAGTCGGCCAGTCGCCGCAGCAGGTCCGCGATCTGAGGGGATTCGTCGGGAACCAGATGGATTTCACTGACCGTCCATCCGAAGGACTGGGCGCGATCGCGAACGGCGGGGCCGGAAAGATCCTGGCGGGCGCCCGCCACGGCCGAATCGCTCACAGTAACTACCGCGACACGAATCATGTCTGTGGATCGGCCGCCGCACGCCGAAAGTCCCCGCTCTTGCCGCCGGTCTTTTCCAATAAGTACAGGTCTTGAATCTCGATGCCTTTGTCGAGCGCTTTGGTCATGTCGTATACCGTCAAAGCGGCCACCGACGCTGCGGTGAGCGCTTCCATCTCAACGCCGGTTGCAGCCATGGTGGCCACGCTCGACACGATCCGCACTCCGTCGGTTTCGAGCGTCACCTCGACGTCCACATGGGAGAGCATCAGCGGGTGGCAAAGCGGAATCAAGTCCGAGGTCCGTTTCGCGGCCGAAATGCCCGCCACACGGGCGATTTCGAGAGGATTGCCTTTGGGATTGCTCGGCAATTGTGCGATCACCGACGGCAGCATCCTGACGAAGGCATGCGCGCGCGCCGTGCGCTTGGTGGGCGACTTGGCGGAGACATCCACCATTCGCGCTACGCCCGCGTCGTCGTAATGGCTGAGTTTCTTTTTCATGGCGATGACCTATTTCAGCAGGACTCGAATCCACTCCCCGGCCGCCCAACTTTCGCGATCGGGTTCCGTCACGAGAAATGCGTTGGCGCGCGAGAGCGACGGTACATCGCCGGAGCCCTGCCAGGACATGGGAGTAACCTCGGCGCCATCTGGGCTCAAGATCGCGGGCAGGAAGCGCGTGAGGCCAGTTTTCTGATGAAAATCCTGCGACAACTTGCTCCAAAGCAGCGGGAGGTGCGCCTGCTTCTGGCCGCCCAGGAGTTCCACGGCTGAACGGGCGAAGATTTCAAAGGTGACCATGGTGGAGGCCGGGTTGCCCGGTAGGCCGAAGAAAAACCTGCCGCGCGCTTTGCCAAACACCAGCGGCTGTCCGGGCATAATCAGGACGCGATCGAAGAAAAACTCGGCGCCCAAGTCGGCCAGCACGCGCTCCACAATGTCGTACTTGCCCGCTGAGACGCCGCCGGAGAGCAGCAGCATGTCGAAGCGCAGCCCGTGCTCGGCAAGCTCGCGAGTAGCCTGGTACGTGTCGCGCGCAATCGGTAAAATGGTCGGGCACCCTCCGGCGCGCCTCACTTGAACCGCGAGAGACTCCACGTTCGAGTTGCGGATCTGGTAATCGAGCGGCGATTCTTTGACCTCAACGATCTCGTCGCCGGTGGCGAGGATCGCGATTTGCGGACGCACGTACACGGGCACGGTGGACCAGCCGACCATGGCGAGCAGCGCGATTTCGGAGAATCCCAAGCGATGGCCGGCTTCGAGCAGTACCTGGTTCTCGCGCGCCTGCGAAGCACGGGGGCTCACATTCTCGCCGTGCTCGAGGGTTCGCGGCACGGTAACGCGATCCCCGGCAACGGTGACGTGTTCCACCATGACCACCGAATCGGCGCCCCGGGGCAGGGGAGCGCCCGTCATAATTTCAAGCGCCTGGCCCGGTTGAAGGTCACCGGGGAACAATTCACCGGCGCGAACTTCCCCGATTACGAATAGCTCTCCGGGCAGCTCGGCAGCGCGCACGGCAAATCCATCGCGCACGGAGCGCGCGAGCGCGGGGTAGTCGCGGTCTGAGGTTAAAGGCTTGGCGAGCACCCGTCCCGCTGCCTCGGACAGGCTAACGACCTCAACTTTCGGTTGGGGTTGGGCCGCGCACAAGTTCTTGAGGACACACTGGCGGGCCTGTTCGAAGGTGAGTGTGGCCACGACTGTATTGTACCTTTGGATGTATGCCGGGACCTGACAGCCGAGAGGTGCATTTGCGGATGGTGCGGCTGGAGGCGTCGGAAGACGATTATGCGCTCGCATCCCGCTGGCTGACTGAAGACGAAACAGCGCGGGCCAAACGGTTTTATTTCGATCGGCATCGGCAGGCATTCGTTCTCGGACGAGCAGTATTGCGGGGGCTGCTCGCGACTTACCTGGGCATCGCACCGGCCGAAGTGCGTTTCATTTATGGACCACAGGGTAAACCGGGGCTGGCCCTCCATCATATAAATGACGCGTGTCCACTCCAGTTCAACGTCTCCAATTCCGGCAATCTAGCGGCGTACGCTTTCACCACCGGATGTGAGATCGGCGTGGATGTGGAACAGCATCGCCCGCTGCACGATTTCGAAAACATCGCTCACCGGTTCTTCTCTCCTGAAGAGACCGCCGAATTGATGGAGCTTCCCTCAGAGGAAAGGAACACCGGGTTTTTTAATTGCTGGTCGCGCAAGGAAGCTTATATCAAGGCGATGGGAGGCGGCCTGTCGATACCGCTGGACAGCTTTCGGGTGACGCTGCGGCCCGGAGTTGCCACGCGGATGGTGTCGCTCGGAGGAAGCGAGGACGCGGCGCGCGCCTGGAGTATGCATGCCTTTGATCCAGGGCCAGGCTACGCGGGAGCGATCGCCTATCGAGCCGAGCCGCGTTCGGTGCGAGGGTCCTCTATCGTGTCGGTGGACGAATTGCTGGCAGAGATGAGCTTCGAATAGTGTGGTGGGCGGTCGCGGGCTCGAGCCGCGGACCTCCTAGTCGTCTTTCAAATTTCTGAACTTATTTTCAGCAACTTAGATACATCTTTCATTTGGCGAAAAAGCGGAGGCATGCGCTCTTGATTTCGTCTACTTTTGGGCTTGGTCATTGGCACGGTACCGGAATGGTAAAATTTTGTGTGCGGGCGTTTAGCTCAGTTGGTTAGAGCGTCTGGTTTACACCCAGAAGGTCGGGAGTTCGAGGCTCTCACCGCCCACCACTGGCTCAACGGTTTGCAGGCAGTAGATCTCAAGCTGCCCCTACAAAACCCATTTCGAAAAATCAGGTGAGGCGCATCCCGCCAGCTGGGATTTAGCTTCTCTTCGCGCTTTTTCTTCTGTTCGGCAGGTCTGCTTCGAAGGCAATCGCCGCGGCCTTGACCTCTGTCGGAATCGCCTGCTGATAGTGCCGTAGAGTAATCTGGGGTCCGCGTGTCGCATGTGCGCCTGGGTCACCAAAGAGTGTTGCCGCCCCTCTGGCGAAGTGTCTGCTGGTTCAGTGCCATTTCTTATTGCCTTTCGCGTCCTTCGTGATTGCAATGCCGGCGCGGATCGCCGCCGGCTTGGAGCGGGAGACGGGACTCGAACCCGCGACGTCCAGCTTGGGAAGGTGAGCGTCGATTGAAAATAAAGGACAACGGCGTCTAAGGCGATGAATCCAGGTCAATTAAATTCAGCAACTTCGACCACCCTCTTTCGCAAGCGGTCCTTAATGGAGTGAAAATGGAGTGTAAGAATTCGATCCTCTGAACAGGTCGGTAGACCACGCACTCTTGCGTCAAAGGTGGTCTTTCTCTCGCTATGCGCTCTCTAGCTAGAGCTTGGGAGCTTCGGTCTGCAACCCGGAACGTCCGCGAACGAACGTGACACCACCAAAAGTTGCCAGGTCGCGGGCGGTCGCCTGTGCTCGTTTCCGGTAGCCTTCGGGGTCACGTGCAAGTTCTTCGATCGGGCTTCCATTTGAAAGGTCGACCACTGGAAATCGCGATC
>JBEKLB010000202.1:0-11777 GCA_050010415.1 Bryobacteraceae bacterium
TCACACCTACTCAACCTATGCGCGCGGGCTGGATATTTTGCTGGGCGTCTATAATTTTCTGGACCTGACGCCCAAGGGGCGCGATGAAGATGGATTCAAGCATACAATGGCGTGGGTTCGGCACCACGATAAGTATGCGGACGGGGAGTTGGTGGATCTGGCGAAGCCCTACACACAGCCGAAGACGGTCTCGGCGGGCGACTGAGGAGAGACGAAATGATCAAAATGATGGAACCGATGAATGGAGAAATCGCTCAGGAGGCGGCCACCACGCGGCGAGTGCTGGAACGCGTTCCCTCGGACAAATTCGCTTGGAAGCCTCATCCGAAGTCGATGACGCTGGGACAACTTGCAATGCACATCGCGACCATCCCCATGGGGATATCGAGCATCGCGCGGGTGGACGATTTTGAACCTGACCCGTCGAATTTCACGCCGCCGATGCCGAAAACTCGTGAGGAGATTCTCGCGGCTCTGGATGCGAGCGTCCAAGCCGCACAGGATTATTTGGGCGGGCTGGATGAATCGGCTGCCCTGGGAACTTGGCGTGCGAGCGTGAAGGGGCGCGAAGTGATGGCGATGCCGCGCGTCGCGATGTTGCGGGCCCTTATGCTCAACCATTGGTATCATCACCGCGGGCAATTGTCGGTGTATCTGCGAATGCTCGAAGTGCCACTTCCGTCCATCTACGGTCCCAGCGCGGATGAGAATCCATTCGGGTGACGCGGGGAACATTCCGTCTCCGCCTGCGTAGAATAGGCTGATGAAGCCGCCGCCGGCCCTCGGCGCCCTATTGGTTCTGGCCGCGCTGCGGCTGCTGCTTCACACGCTCACCAACGGGCAGTACGGCTTCCATCGCGACGAGCTGGCGACGCTGGACGACGCACGGCACTTAGCCTGGGGATACGTGGCTTATCCTCCGCTCACGCCGTTTGTGGCGCGCGTGGCCCTGGCTCTGGTTGGGACGGCGCCGGCCGCGGTACGATTCTTCACCGCACTGGCGCAATGCGCGGTCATGATGGTAGCCGGATTGATGGCGCGCGAACTGGGCGGCGGACGACGCGCTCAGATTGTCGCGGCAGTGGCCGCCGCGGTTTCTCCGGTGTCCATGAACGAAGGGCATCTGTTTCAGTACGTCTCGTTCGACCTTTTCTGGTCCGTGCTGGCAGTGTATTTTGTAATCCGATTGTTGAAGTCGGAGGGCGGGCGCTGGTGGCTCGCAATAGGCGCGGCGATTGGGCTGGGCCTGATGACGCGGTACACCATCGCTTGGCTGGTGGCGGGCCTGGCTTTGGGATTTCTTCTCACGCCGGCCCGAAGGCTATTGATGACCTGGTGGTTGATGGCGGGCATCACTCTAGCGTTGGCGATCGTGTTGCCGAACTTGATCTGGCAGGCGAACCACGGCTTCATCTCCATCGATTTTCTGCGATCGATTCACGCGCGGGATGTGCGGATCGGCAGGGCCGACGGATTTTTGTGGAGGCAGTTTCTAGTTCCTGCGAACCTGTTCACGGTCCCTCTGTGGATCGCGGGTTTATACTTCTACTTCCGAAAGCCCACGGGTGAGCGCTACCGCGCCTTGGGATGGACGTTTGTCGCGACACTGGCGCTGTTCGCTGCGGCCCACGCGCGTGATTACTACACCGCGCCGCTCTTTCCGATGTTGCTGGCTGCCGGCGCCGTTATGAGTGGCCGCGTTGGGCCCGAGGACTAAACTGGGCGGGACTCGCGGTGGGGTTGGCCGCCGGAGTGGCTTTCTTGCTCCCTGTGGCGCCCATCCATTCGCGCTGGTTCCAGACCGAGATGCGGACCAATGGCGATCTGCGCGAGGAAATCGGATGGCCCGAGCTGGTGGACCAAATCGCCCAGATCCATGATTCACTGCCGGCCGAAGAGCGCGCCGGTGCGGGTATACTCACCGGCAACTACGGGGAAGCGGGGGCGATCGATCTTTATGGGCCCGCGCATGGCTTGCCGCAAGCATTGAGCCGGGTGAATTCATTCTGGCTGCGCGGCTACGGCGACCATCCGCCCCGGACGCTGATTGTGGTGGGTCTGTCGCCGCATTTCGTCGAAGCCAACTTCGCAAGCTGCGAATCGAAGGGAACCATTTCCAATCCCTATGGCGTGGCCAACGAAGAGACCGAGGACCACAAGTATCTGTGGGTCTGCCGCGACCTTCGCGAGCCTTGGCCCGAATTCTGGCGGAAGATCAGGGCGTGGGGCTAACGGACGCCTTCAAACAGTCACGCACAAACACAATGGAAGGCTGTCCCTTGTATGTCGTGCGTAGAGACTCCTGGTAGCCGCATTTTTCGGCGACGCGAATGGATAGGAGATTCTGGGGGGCGATGATGCAAGTTGTGCGCGAGGGTCCGAGGTGCTCCTCGCCCCAGGCGATGGCGGCGCGAACGGCTTCGGTGGCGTAGCCCTTGCCGTGAAACTGTGCGGCCAGCGCCCAGCCGATTTCAGGTGCATCCAGCGGAGGCTCGATGGCTCGTTTGTAATTGGCGAATCCTACTTCTCCGACGAAGTTGCCGGTTCGACGCTCCTCCACCAGCCAGTAGCCGAAGCCAAGCACGGACCAATGGCCAAAGTAGCGCAGGAACCTGGTCCAGGATTCTTCTTCGCTGAAGGAGTGACCGAAGTGGCGCGTCACAACGGGGTCGGCCCACATGGCGGCGCATGCGGGAAAATCATCCATGCGATGGCCGCGGAGTTTCAGCCGCTCAGTTTCAAGCACGGGTACCATGCCGATATTTTACTGGGCAGGTACCCGGCTGAACTAAGAACTAAAACAAATACTTGAGCCCGAACTGGAGAATTCTCGGATTCACGCTGGTGGAGGTAATCTCACCAAAAGTCGGGCCGAGCTGAACTTCGCCGGGAGCCGGCGTAGCGATCGGATTGTTGAACTGCGCGTGGTTGAAGGCGTTGAAGAACTCGGCGCGGAAGACCACCGTTTGGCGCTCTGTGAGCCGGGTGGTCTTCACAATGGAAATGTCCCAGTTGAATTGGCCGGGACCTTGAACCACTCCTACGCCCGTATTGCCGTAGCCCGTTCCGTTACCGAAGATTCCTCCGGTGGGAGCGGAGCAGAACGCCGCATTGTTGAAGTAGCCCGGGCCTCCGCTGTTCCCCCCCAGCCGTTGCGTGAGGCTTCCGCTGGACAAGGTTTGGCCATAGCTGTATCCGGGACAAATCTGCGCCGTGGCAGCAGCGGTAGACGTGCCGTAGATGGTGCCCGCATTGGGATCGACGATTGTCATCGGCTCACCATCCTGCACCGTGGTGACGCCCGACACATTCCAGCCTTCGAGCGCCTTGCCTGCAAATCCAGCATGTTTGCCGAATGGCAGGTCGTAGCTGTAATTGATGACGAAGCGCTGCGGCCGGTTGAAGTAGGCTGGTCCGTATTGCTGAGCGAGGTTGCTCGCGTTGTTGACGTTGGCGCCCACTGAGCCGCCGCTGTAGTAGTTGATGTCCGTCAGGTCCTTGCTGTAGGTGTAGGACGCCTGCAAAGAGAGGCCGTAGGAATAGACTTTCCGCAGCGTAACCTGCAAGCTGTTGTAGTTCGACTCCCCGTCAAACGCGGTACCCTGCACGCCTACCGGCTGATAACCGAGATAGGGAACACGCAAGGCCACGTTTTGCAGGCTGTTGCTGGTCTGCCCGTTGATGGGAGCGCTGGGCGTCGCCAATTGCGCGGTGTTGTAGTTGTGATAAGCGTCCAGCAGGTTGATTCCACTGGATCCCACATAGCCCACCTCTAGAATCCAGTTCTTCGCGAGTTCGTACTGCAAATTGAGGTTGTACTGGCGAACCAGAGGCGTGTGAATGTCCTGGTAGACGAAAGGCGCGCTCAAATACGAGTTATAAGTGGGCGAGTTGCAGGGGATAGGAGCCGCGGCCGTGGGCGCCGCGGTGAGGCAAGCTGGATTGAAATAGCGCTGCGGAAACACTCCGATGGGAGTCAGCGGAAACGGATTCGCGAGGGTCTGCTGATTGCCTGAGCCAACGTCGGCCGTTCCGGAATAGGGCGGGCCCTGCTCCAAGCCATGCACCAGAGCGCCCACATCGACGCGATCATAGAACATACCGAAACCACCGCGGGCCACCAGCTTACTGGTGATCTGATCGGCGAATCCAATACGTGGAGCAAAGTTGCTATAGGGCGGATGACTCGAGATGGGCAGGCTGCCGGCGTTTTGCGTCACGCCCGCCGGTACTGCACCAAAGGTGGCCGTGCTGTAGTTGTTGGGCACCACCCAACCGACCAGATTATTGGCGCCCATATTGGGCCCGGTGGGAGGAACGGGAACCGAATTCAACTGGCTGGTCCACAGGTTAGTCAGGTTTCCGTACTTGTCGCTAAGAATTCCGTCATATTCCCAACGCACGCCGAGATTCAGGGTGAACTTAGAGCTCAGTTTGTAGTCATCCTGAACGAAGGCGTTTTGATCGGGCAATCGATAGCCGTGGACCACGCCCTGCTCCGGTCCGGCGACGCAGAAGATGCAACTGTAGATGTTGCCAGGACCTCCAACCAGGAAGTCATTGAACGTACCCATCAAAAGCCAGCCGCGCTCGAAACCCTGATAGACGATGTTCCACTGGTTCTCTTCGAATTCGTAACCGGCGCGAATGGTGTGCTTGCCGTGCGACCAGGAAATCTGATCCGAGATTTGCATGGCGGTAGTGGGACTGAAAGCTGGGTTGAAGGTGTCGAACATGGTGTATCCGCCGGTGAGGATGTCGATGCCGGGCGTTAACGGGAGGCCTGGGACTATTGGCGTGATACCCAAATCCTGGGGTGTACTGCCGGGGATGGGCGTGTCCGTCAAACGAGCCAGATTGCGCTGCATGGATCCACGCAGTTCGTTCACCAAGCTGTTCGTAATGATGGTGGTGAGTTTGATGGAAGCATCGGTGTTCGAATAATAGTCGGTCTGCGGCTCGCCGGGGAGATACCCGTTCAGTGGAATGGTCTGCGGGTCTCGCGTGTAGAAATAGCGCATCGCGAGCGTATTTTTGCTGTTGATCAGGTAGTCGCCGTTGATCACGGTTTGATCGGCGTTATAGATCGCCGGAATGCTGTAGGCGACGTTGCTGAGGGTGTTCGCACCCGAGCTCGGGAAGTAATATTGGCCATTCGGCAGCTTCAAGTTCAGGATGTTTAGCGCCACTTGGCTCAGGTTGGATCCGTTGCAGTCCAGGTTCGGCCCGAAGCTGCTATTTGTGCAATTCAGAGCGGCCAACTGCTGGGCCCAGGCGGAAGTGGGAGACGCGCTTCGCGCACCTCCGGGAATGGGAGGGAGGACAGCGTCGGTAAAGCCTTGGGGCGCGACACCGTTTTTCTGGCGGGTGCCTTCATAGCTGCCGAAAAAGAAGAGCTTGTCTTTCTTAATGGGACCGCCGATCACGCCGCCGAACTGGTTCATGTTCAAGACTTGATGCGGGCAGCTCTGTCCAGCGTACTGGGTGGAGCAGGTATCGCGGTTGTAGAAGAAATCATTGGCGTCCAGGTCGCCATTGCGGAAGAACTCGAACGCGGTTCCATGGAATTGATTGGAGCCGGATTTCGTCACCACATTGACGTTGGCGCCCGGGTTGCGCCCGTAGCTCGCATCGTAGGTGGAGGTCTGAACCTTGAATTCCTGAATGGCGTCCGGGTTGGGAATGCCGATGCCGGCATAGATGTTGGCATCGTTGGCGGTATCCGGGTGCGCGATGTTGTTGATGCCTACGCCGTCCATCTGGAAATTGTTCGAGCCCGGCGAGTTGCCGTTGACGCTCATATCCTGCGTGCCTTTGCCGAGCGATCGCGCATCGTTGACAGCAGCGTTCGCGCCGGCGGCCAAGCTCAAGATCTGTGTGTAGTTGCGATTGCTGAGAGGAAGGCCGGTTACTTCAGCCCCGGTGGCGACGGTGCCCAGAGTGGAGCTTTGGGTCTGCAGCGTCTCGGCCGCGGCTTCTACCGTTACCTGTTCGTTTTGAGTCCCGATTTCGAGAGTGCGGTTCAGTTCCGGGGTCTCGGTGACATTCAAAATCACTGCGGGAACCTCGGAAGTTTTGAACCCGCTGACCGCGAACCGGACGTGGTAAGCGCCGGGCGGCAACAAGCTGAATTTGTACGTTCCGTCGACGCCGGTGGTGGCGGTGCGCGTTTGACCGGTTCCGTTGTTGACGATGGTTACGCTGACGTTCGGCACGGCAGCACCCGACTGATCGGTCACGGTGCCGGCTAAACCTGCCGTTCCGGCCGATTGCGCCATTAAGGCGGCTGGCAACGTGGCTAACAGCGCTAGCAATGAAGCAACTGCGAGCCACACACTGAGTGGCTTTCTGAATCTCATAACCCCTGGTTCTCCTTTGAACTCCGGGCTAGCGCTGAAAGGGCGCCGATTGGTCCTCGAACTTCTTTTCTGGAAGATGCATTACATTCAGACCCATAGCGTCAAAGCAGCGTCTAGCCTTTGAGGTGATTCTATGGTAGATTCACTACAACTCGCTCTTAAAAAACGATGAAATTGATCGCATCGTAGTATGGAACAGACAGTATTTGGACCCTTCTCTGTGGACCTGGAGGCGCGGCGGCTGCAGCGCGGCGAGTCGGAACTAATCTTGAGGCCCCAGGCCTTCCGCGTTCTTAACGTGTTGATTCTGAACAGCGGGAGGTACGTGCATCATGAACAAATGATCCGTGAGGCTTGGGATGGCATATCAGTTTCGCCAAATACAGTGGCGGTCACTGTTGCCGAAGTGAAGAAGGTTCTGCAGGAATACGGGTCCTGGATCCGCTGCCGTCCGAAGCTGGGATACCGCCTGGAGGTGCCTCGGGGTGAGGATCTCATCAAAAAGGGCTGGCATCTTTGGGAGCGTAGAACGCGTGAGGGATTCGAAAAGGCGCTGGCCTGTTTCGAACAGGCCGCTGAAGAGGACCATAGCGACTTCCGGGCGTTCGAAGGAATGTCTATTTGCTACCTGTTGCTGTGCACGTATGGCATGCGTCCCCCCAACCATGTGTATCCCAAGTTTTTGGATTCGCACAACCGGGCAGTGGCTTTGGGAGGCTTGACGGCTGCTCTGCGATCCAACCGAGGCCACGCTTTGCATATTTGCGAGCGAAATCTCGACGAAGCGGAATCGGAGTTGCTGCACGCATTGAGCGAAGAACCGAAGCTGGGGACGATCTACGTTCGGCTGGCGATGCTGTATACCAGCGGAGGACATCTGGATGCGGCGCTGGACACGATCGCCCGGGGCCGTGCGGCGGATCCACTGTGTCCGGTGTTGTTGTCGAGCGAAACGTTTATCCGGCTGTGCCGGCACGAGTTCGATGCCGCGGTGGTTTGCGGCAAAAGTTCGATCGACTTACATCCCTATCAACATATCGGACGCGCCCAATACGCAGAAGCACTGGTGCGCACTGGGCGGGTAGAGGAAGGGCTGGCTGAAATGCGGCTGGCATGCGTAATGTCGCCGGATCTGCCGTGGCTGCGAGCGGTGGAAGCAACCTATCTGGCAAAACACGGACGGCGGGACGAGGCGATTGCGACGCTGGACGAGTTGCAGGCTCTCAGAGAACGGGAATATGTGGATGCGTACTTTGTCGCGCTGCTGCTGGATGCGCTGGGGCGACGGGATGAGGCGTTCGCCGAACTGGAGCGGGCGCGGCTGGAGAATTCCGCGACGCTGTTTCTGCTCAAGGTGGACGTGCGTGGAGAAGGGTTGCGGAAGGATGCGCGATTCCCTCGATTGCAACGGAGAGTATTTGGCGCTAGACCGCGGTCGAACGCTCCATCGCATCTTCTACAAAGAGAGACCGCCCCTGCATAGAGGCGGGAGCAGACAGCCCGGCAGCGTGGAGCACCGTGGGCGCGATGTCATAAAGCGACGCGCGGCCGAGATCCAGCGCCGGTATTTCTGAATATCCCGAGGCCAGAAGGAATCCGCGCGGCGTGTGAGAGCCGCTACGGCTGTCTTGCGTACGAATCTTGAGACAGCCCAACGCCGGCGAAGCGATCTCATGCCAGGCGAAACTCTGGTCCCACAGAATGGTCAGGTCCGGAAGGCCATCGGCGAATGGGCCTGGAAATTCCTGATGTGGGAACGCCACTTGCATCACGACCTTACGCCCGGTCTTCACGTCGCGCAACTGATGCAAGGCGGCCGCGATATCGTTACAGATTTTCTGATATTCGGCGCCGGGCGCAACCCTGCCGTGCCGGTCACGCCCCTCAACCAGAATCCGGACGGCGCCGACAGAATCGTTGTTGGGAACCGCAATGGCGCGCCGGCCGGCCCAATCGCGCGAACCAGCGTACCAACGAAAGATGAGTTCGTTTTGAATGCGCCGAGGCAAAATCGACTTGATGGCATATTGAAGTTTGCCGGGCACCGCCATTTTCAGAAGCCGCCACGGATTTATGGCAGCTGTCTTGGGAGGCTGGGATGTGGACGGCCGGGGAGTGACGGTTTTCGCCGAAGCCTTGCCATAGCCCAGCAAATCGAGGATCTCCGGCAGGTTCCAGGAAGCATGATAGATGGGCCCCATACCGTGGCCCGAGAAGATCAGCACGCGCGTGTCCGGCCCGGCCAGATGGAGCATCTCGCCGATTTGCTGGTCGATGGCGCGATAGACGCTCTCCATGGTGTCGGCCAGCCCAGCGCGGTCCGACGGATCGTGTTCCGGATGGGATGGATCGAAGTACCGCCAGAAATGGTGGCCGGAGCAATGTGTTTCCGAGAATGCCGCGAAAAATACGTCCCAATTTTCGCGCTGCATCAGAAAACGGTACAGCTCGCCGCGAACGCGGACGCCATCCAGTATTCTGCCTCGCAGCTTTCGCAAAGCCTGCGGTCTGGACTCCACCGCATCGCATTCGCCGACCGGGTGCGGACCGAAGCGTCGATTGATTTCCTCCAGCAAGCCGGGAGGATGCGAGGCGCGGGCAGTCTTGGTAGCGTGCGATCCCCAGTTCGCCAGCGAGACGCCATTGGTGCGGCGGAGGGGAAACTTCGGCACATCCAGGACACACACCCTGCGGCCCGCTTCCGTCAAATAATGCCAGAAGGGAGTGGCGCCGATGGAATCGTCATCCATCATGCGCAGATCGCCCGAGGCGGCGTCGTACTGAACGTAAAAATATTTCGCGAAATGTCCAGGATTTTGCCCGGAATAAATGGCGGACCACACAGTGTCCGGCAGTTGGGCCGCGGTGCTGGACAACTCAAAGCGCGCGCCTTGTTCGAGAACACGCGCAAAGGCGGGTAGCTTACCGGCCTGCGCCCAAGCCTGGACGAGCTCCCACTCCATCGCATCCAGACCGATTAGCAGCTGCCGGCCAGGGTGCCTTGCGGCATCGGAACCAGAGGGCACGCTCAAGTTTTTGTCCAGTTTTGAAAAGTATAGCCTGAGGCCTGCCTAAATGGAAGCCAAATGGAAGCTAGATGGCAGGTGAGGGGCCGGAACGAGGGATCTTTCCGCCGATGGTTACCGGGCTGCTCTCCAAGAACTCGATGGTTCGTGGAAGCTTATATTCGGCCAGATGGCGGCGGCAATGTTCGACGACTTCGCGGCGCGTGACTTGAGCGCCTGGTCCTGGGACCACTCGAGCTCGAATCATTTCGCCCCCGCTGCCGTTCGGAACAGTGTCGACGTGACAGGCCGCAATGCTCGGGAGCATTTCCACAACACGCTCAATCTCCGCGGGGTGAACCTTCACCCCGGCGATGTTCATTACGCGACCCATTCGGCCGTTCAGACGGAGATTTCCCGCGGCATCGAAACAGCCCAGATCACCGGTTCGGAAGAAGCCGTTGAGAAAGAGGCCACGGCTCGGTTCCGGCTCTCCCAGATAACCTGACAACAGGCCATCCGATCGCACCGCTAGCTCGCCGATTTCACCTGGTTGCAACGTCTGGCCGTCCGGCCCAAGGATGACGACTTCCACGCCAAAAATTGGAGAGCCGATGAGTGCGTCAGGTGACGCTGCGTCAGGTGACGATGCGTCAGGT
Source organism: Bryobacteraceae bacterium (assembly GCA_050010415.1). Classification (GTDB taxonomy): domain Bacteria; phylum Acidobacteriota; class Terriglobia; order Bryobacterales; family Bryobacteraceae; genus Palsa-89. Next base: position 10,024 of record JBEKLB010000202.1, read on the forward strand.
GACAGTGGGTCCAAGGACGATGCCTGCGCTGGATCTGGCCGTTCGATCGCGATGACGCCCGCCTCCGACATTCCGTAAAGCTGCCGGATGGAAATACCGAAGCGAGCCCGCCAAGTCTCGACGACGCTGGCCGGAATGCGTCCGCCGGCGGTGAAGCAATGTTTGAGACTCGAAAGCAGGGAGGCGTCGCCGACGCTGGCGGCCAGCGATCCATAGATGAAAGGTGAACCAATCAGCGTGTTCACCTGTTCGCGATGGATGAGATCGGCACAGGCACTCGGGGTAAAGCGACGCAGCATGACCGTGACCGCGCCATTCAGCAGCGGCAGGAGCAAGCTGTTGTTGAATCCGTTGGAATAATGAAAAGGCACGATGCAGAGAAACCGGTGACCCGATCCGATGTCCAGCGTGCTTGTCACATTTCGAGCATTGGCAGTCAGATTACGATGGTTGCGCGGAACGATGCGGGGTAAACCCGTGGAACCGGACGTGGATAAATAGATTACAGGGGCGTCTTCGGACGCTGGCTGAATGGGCCGGTCGGGTTGGCCTTCGGCTGGTACCGAGTCAGCGGTAAGCACGCGGCTATTCGGGATTGGATCAAGCGCGCGATTCCACTCGGCTGCGAGACGCGGCTCGACGATAGCGGCCCGGAACACCACCCGCTCGCAGAGAAGGGCCAACTCCGCTGCCCGCCATTGCGGATTACAGAGCAGAGACACACCACCCAGTTCGGAGACTGCAAAGCAGCACGCCACGAACGGCCAGGAGTTGTCGAGAGCGATGGCAATGACGTCGCCGGAAGAAAGATCAAGCTCACTGCGCAGCCACTCCCGAGCGGCGTTGATCCGCTCCAACAAGCCGCCAAAAGTGATGCGTTCGCTGCCATCTACAATCGCGAGTTCGTCGCGATGGCGGGCGGCAACCTGCCGCAGGTGTTCAGAAATCACGGCGTTCGTTCACTAATCTGCTTGCGCTCATCGATATAAGCGGCGAGATCTTGGATGCTCCGCACCAATTCAATAGTTAACATTTCAGGTTCGAATGTTATGCCGAATTCCTGCTCGAGAGCGGTGATGAACTCGATCACCGCTACGGAATCGAGCCCGACGGTCTCGTCCAATTGATCTTCGTAGCTGAAGTTTTCTTCCGGGAGGTTGAGATGCAGGGATTCGACGAAAACGCGCCGAATGCGATGCATGGTCTCCCGCGAGCCGGAACCGGCGCCTTTCAGAATTGATGGTTCCATAGAATCCACTCCTCGGGATTTTGAATGATCTGCTTTTCCACAGCCGACAAGAAACGCGGAAGATTGGCGGTGAGGAACGCGTCGCGTGAAGGGGCGCGATCGAGGTCGAGCATGGGATCGAAGCGGATCCGAAAACCGTCGCTACGGCCGAGGCACAGCATGGGGACAACGGCGCAGCCGGACGATCGGACAATCTCAAGAATCCCGGCAGGAACGCGCCAGGGCTTTCCAAGGAATAGATGTTCCACCACCTTGGTTCTGCCACGTCCGTCCGCATGAATGACGGCTAAGCCGCCGGCGCGCAATCTCTGCAGGATGCTCAGACTGCAGTTGGGGTCCTGAATATACACGTGATCGGGGAAGGCGAGGCTCTGCAGGCGGATGGAACGCGGCTGCAAGAATTGCCTGCCAAGCCGTCCTTCGCACTTGTTGGATGGCCGTCGATTGTGAACCGAGAGTACGGGATGGCCGTGAGAAGCCAGATATCGAACAGCGACTCGATTTG
>JBEKLB010000203.1:0-12114 GCA_050010415.1 Bryobacteraceae bacterium
CGGCGCTATCGACGTTGCCTCTCGCCCGATCGCGAAATACGGTGGTGATCGCGATGCGTCCAGCCTGTTTGCCGTGGCTCGCTTCCAACTCGGTTCCCTTGGCGAGGCCGTCGATTGATCCCAGGTTCACGGTCGCGACGCCGTCCTCAATCGAAAGGATAGTGCCATCGGACTTCGGCGGACGGCTGGCGGTATCGGTGCCGCGAAATACCGGTGCTTGGTGCACCAGCGGCTTCAGATCGCTGCTGAGCATAGCCTTGGAAATATCCACGGGATCTTGAATGGGATGCGAAGGTCGTAAGACAAAAAACGTGAGCAGTGCCGCCGCTGCCGCCAGGGCTGCTACTGTCATTGCGATCGGCCAGTATTTGCGCCGCTTGGGAGCTGCCAGCATGGCGCGAAACGCTGGATCTTCTAAGCTGCTCTCAACCGCTCCACGAGCCACCAAGGTGTCAAACAGGGCCTCGTCGTCCAGCGCCTGCTGCGCCAACGCGCGTTCCGCTACCGGATCCAGTTCGCGATTCATTGCGCCTCCGGCATATTCTTCACAACGCCAGGCGGCCGCGTACGCCTGCGAACGCATTGCGCGAGCGTCCGGATGCCCCGGCTCACCCAGGTGGCGACGGTGTTTTCACTGACGCCCAGGCGCAGCGCAATGTCCCCGTATTTCAGCCCATTCGCGCGCATTTTTAAGACGCGCTGGTAATCGGCATCCAGGGCCGGCATACATTCCAGTACGATCTGCTGCAGTTCCTTCTGGATGAGCGCGTCCAACTGGTCGGGCGCCGGATCGGGCCGGTCCAGGCGATTGATCGCGGCGTCCCCAGTCCACCCGGCGCCGAACTCGCGGCGGCTGCTCGCGCGATTGTGCTCCTCGAGAACTACGAAATGCAGGATGCCGTGCAACCATGCCATCAGTTGATCGAGAGGCCAGGCCGGCGGCGCCGCGTCGAGCGGCAACTCGTCGCTGAAGTAATATTCGACCGCCGGTTGCGAGAGGCTGTTTTCGAGCGAGCGCTTCAAAGTTTCCTGAGCGGCGCTTTCCGGATCCCGCGATCCCATGCGGCGGGCCCGCGATCCGAGCGCGCTGAGCAAGCGGCGATAGTCAGCAATAGCGTCGCGCGTCTCGCTCAAAATGGACCTGCCTCCCGCGGTAAGACGACTCATGAGAATCTTCATTTTCCCCTAAAGCCGGCGGGCTTGCAAAGCCTGGGCTGCTAGGCTGGTGGGTGATGATTGCCGACACCGGCGCCAGCCGTCTGAAGGTTGCGGCGAGGACGCTGCTGCGAAACAAAGCGGCCTACCTTTTCGCAGTCGCGATTCTAGCGCTCGGAATCGGAATGAGCGTGGCGATGTTCTCGCTGGTGGACGCGGTATTGCTGCGGCCTCTTCCGTTCCCAAAACAAGACTCAATTGAAGTGATTTGGAAGGCGGATCCGTTGGCCGGAAGCCAAGTGGAGGAACTCGCGTATCCGGAGCTGGGAGATTTGCAGCAAAGCATTCCGGATTTCGAATCCGTGGCGCTGATGCCGACATCGCTATACGGCTACGCGAGAGTGCTCCAGAACGGCAAGAATGAGCCGGTGCAGATTGAGAGCTCGCCGGTATCGCACGATTTCTTTCGCGTGCTGGGCGTTGCTCCCCGTTTGGGCCGCGATTTCACCAGTTCCGACGAACGCGTGGGCGCGCCGCCCGTGGCGGTGATCTCCGATCGCGTGTGGCGCAATCAACTGGGCGCGGACCCGAATATCGTCGGACGCGTGATTCGGCTCAATGGGCAAGGCGCCACTATAATTGGAGTGATGGCGGCGGGCGTCGAGTTTCCACGCGGCGCCGGGTTGTGGATTCCGCTGGGAGTGGAGCGGGACATCGTGGATAGCCGCGGCGCGACGTTTCTTCAAGCCATTGCGCGCACCAAGCCCGGCGTTTCCCGCGAGCGAACCCTGGTCCAGGTGAATGCATTGTTCTCGAGACTGGCTGCCGATCATCCGGAGGCGTACACGCGCTCGCAACGTGGAGTGGTGACGCCGCTGGTGGAATACTGGACGGGGTCGGCCAGGCTGCATCTGTGGATCATGCTCGGAGCGTCGCTGCTTTTGTTGATGGCCTCCATCATCAGCGCGGGCAACCTTCTGCTTTCGCGGACTCTGGTGCGGCGGCACGAAATCGCTACTCGCCTGGCTTTGGGAGCGCGGCGCGGCCAGATCCTGGCGCAGCTTGGCTCGGAAGGCGCCTTGGTGTCGATGATCGCGGCGGCGGCCGGGCTGGGTGTGGCCGAGATCGCCATCCGATTTCTGGTCCGTTGGGCGCCCGGGGACATTCCACGATTGCCGGAGGCGGCATTGGATGCCGGCAGCTTTTGCTTCGCCGCGATGGCCGCGATGTTGGCTGCGGTGGCATGCACGCTCATCCCCGGATGGGTTGCGACACGCATGCATGTGGAGTCCGCTCTGCGCGAAGGCGGCGCGCGATTATCGTTGTTCCGGCGCGAAGGCAGAACCAGGAACATATTCATTCTGGTGCAGACTGCCGTGACGGTGACGTTACTGGTCCTGGCGTCGCTCCTGGTGCTGAGCTATCGCTCCATGATGTCCGCCGATATTGGTTTTCGAAATCGCGATACGGTGTCGATGAATCTGCAGTTGCGCGGCCCTGGAATGTTTTCGGCACAGGCTTTCGATGCGAAATTTCGGCGCAGATTCTACTCCCAACTGTTAGACCGGTTGCGTGAAACGCCCGGCGTTAGGTCGGGGGCCGCCGTTCTGCTTCGGCCGTTGGAGGGAACCATCGGATGGGACGTCTCGTACGAATTCGAATTCGAAGCCCAGGGCAAGGAAAAGCGGGTGCTCCCGAAAACGAATTACGAAGTGGTAACGCCGGACTACTTCAAGACGGTTGGCACACCGTTGCTCGAAGGACGCGATTTCAACGATCACGATTCCGAGGATGCCGAACCCGTGGCCATCATCAGCCAGTCCCTGGCGGACCGCATTCGCGCGGCAGGTCACGCTCCGCTCGGCCATCGGCTACGCCTCGGATTGGGTCCGCCGCGTTGGAGCAAGGTGATCGGCGTCTGCGCCGACGCCCGCTATCGGAGCGTCACGCAGAAAGGCTCCGATATTTTCGTCTCTTACTTGCAGGCATCGCCGCCCACCAATTACGTGTTGATCCGAGGAATGCAATCTTCCGCGGACCTGGCCACCTTGGTACGCCGGAGTTTGGCGGCTATGGATCCCAATCAATCCATAGCGGGCGTGGCGACCATTGGTGAAATGATCGACGCCAACTCGGCGCGGCATCGATTCAACATGATCCTGCTGTTATGGTTTGGCGTTTGTGCGGCCATTCTGGCTGCCAGCGGCGTGTATAGCATCATCGCGGAGAGCATGGCGGCGCGAGAGACTGAGATCGCCATCAAGACTGCGTTAGGAGCCCAGCGACCTCTGCTGGCGCGCGAGATGGTATCCGGCACGCTCGGGTTCGTGGTCGCCGGTGAAGCGCTCGGAGCGCTGGCGATCTTCGTGTTCGGCAACCGAGGGTCCGAACTGTTCTATGGCGTTTCGCCGCGCGATCCCTGGATACTCAGCTCGGTGGCTGCCTTCCTCTTTGTTGTTTCCCTGGCTGCCGCTGCCTGGCCAGCCTGGTCGGCTGCGGGTGCTTATTCGGGCCGGATAAAGTAATCGGGCCAGCAGAGATCGGACGGTCCGGGCACTCCCCACAAAGGATCGAAGCCGATCCGGATGGCTGCTCCTACGGCATTGCCCCCCGGTTGTGCGAACTTCGGATCCAGTATCTTGGCGATCTGATCTCGCGCCGCTTCCAGGTGCGCGCTGGTTTCCCGATCTCCCGCTTTGCCGATAGCCGCCGCAATGGAAGCGTTCAAGGAGCGCAGTTCGGACCGGTAGAGCGGCTTTTCGTCGCCGCTCACGGCCAGTTGCGCCGCCAACTCCGGCGGCAGGTTGGCAGGCAGATTGGGCGCGTTGCCGTTCAGCTTGGTATTCACCAGATCCAGGAAGGCGCGTTGGAGATTGCGCCGGTACGCGTCGATCCGCACTTGTGGATCCGCAAGTTCTTTCCAGACGCCAGCGCGGACGTCGGCCAGAAACTCCACCGCAGAGTAAGCCGGTTTTCCGTCTAGAGCCGCCTGTTCCGCCAGACGATTGAAGCGTGGGCTGTTCAGCAGGTTGTTCAACACGTTGCTCTGGGCGCTGCGAATGGTCGCCAGCACTCCCACTGCTTGGATGCGGCGCAGGATCTTAGGATCGATGGCCCAAGTGGGCGTCACAAAAGCATTCTCGTTGAGGAACTTCACGGCCTCTTTTTGGCGGTCCTTCGAAACCGGAGTGAAGATGACGCCAGTCTGCCCGGCATACTTCTCCTGGGTGTCGAATCCGCCGACGATTGCGGCCACGTGATTCATTTCGAGCGTCCATTGGCCCAGCATCCTTCCATACAGCTCGGCCAGATCGTCGAAAGGTTCGCCGGGCTTGGCGGTGGTTGCGGGCAACAGCATTTGCGCCACGCGCTGCAGATTTTTCAGCCCGGCCGCGGTGGATTTGATGGCGTCCGCATCGCCGATGGCTTCCGTCAACTCACCGGGATCGGATCCGGCCGCGCCCGCTGTCGAGAAGCGATACCACGGCGTCGCGTCTTGTTCCCTGGCCCACTTGTCGAGCGCCGGCTTCTCGCCGTCGGATGTTTTTGCTTCGGGCAGCGGCGTGTAGCCCCATTTGATGGCGAATACGTCGTAGGGACCGATGCGCGGCACCAGGTCTTCGACCGGAATCTTATCCTCCGGCTGCGCCACATAATTGAAGCGCGCGTAGTCCATGATGGACGGCGCGGCGCCCATGGTGTGCAGCCATTCCCGGTCGCGCACCTTTTCCTGGGGATAGGTGGAACTGGCTTTCATATTGTGCTGCAGTCCCAGCGTATGGCCTACTTCATGCGCTACCACAAACTCCAGGAGCCGGCCCATCAGATCGTCCGGCAGCGGCAACTGCTGCGCGCGAGGATCGAGGGGGCCCACTTGGACGAAGTACCAGTCGCGCTGCAGGTTCATCACGTTGTGATAAAACTGGATGTCCGCGTTCAGAATCTCTCCGGTGCGCGGGTCGGAAATGTGCGGCCCAACCGCGTTCTCGATGGTGGACGGCAGCCAGCGGACCACGGAATAACGCACGTCCTCCGGATTGAATTCGGGGTCTTCCTCAGGCGTGGGAGCGAATTTGCCGATGATGGCGTTCTTAAATCCAGCGGCTTCGAAGGCTGGCTGCCAGCTCTCGATTCCTTTCTTGATCCATTCCCTCCATTTCACCGGCGTCGCGGAGTCGACGTAGTAGACGATCGGCTTCACGGGCTCTGAGAGATCGGCGCTCGGGTCTTTCTTTTCGAGCCGCCAACGCGCGATATAGCGGACGTGGGGCGCTCGCTGTTCATCGCGGCTATAGTCCAACAGGTTCTGGGTGAAGAAGCCCACGCGTTCGTCAAAGATGCGGGGAAGTAAAGGTTGTTCCGGCAGCTTCACCATGCTGTGATGCAGCACGATGGTGGCGCTTCCGGGCCTCATCCCGCCGGCGGCAGCCAGGTTGGCGCCAGCCAATGCGCCCACCGGAGGCTGGGCCCGCGTGTAGGTGACAGTGGCCACGGCCTCGATGTTTTCGGGGTAAGGAGAAATGCGCTCGATGTAGGAGCGTGAGGCATCCATGCCGCTAGCGTTCAGACGTTGGCGCGCGCTGAACTCGGAAACATCCGTGCTGAACAGGCGCGTTACCTCCACCACCGGATCGCCATCTTTGGAAAAAGCAGCGACGGGCATGGTCATGATGATGGTGTCGTTGTTGGCCGCCTCGACGGCTTGTGCGATGGGGGACTTAGGGTCGGCCACGACGCTGAAGTCGACAGAGCGGAGATTCACCTTGTTCCCGTTCAACTCCCAGCGCACCACCCGGCTTGCCAATTGCTGTCCGCCATAACCGGCGCCCTCAGTGGTCTTGGCAATCTGCGTGTTCCAGAGGAACTGCTTGTTCAGTTCGCTCTTGGGAATCTCGTAATAATATTTGTCTTTGATGCTGTGAACCGTGAAGATGCCGCTCTTAGACTTGGCATCCTTCGTGATCACTTTTTCATAGGGCTGGGGCTCGGCCGACAGCAGCCCTCCCCGCGGAGGCAAAACCGGTGTAGCAGCAGGGGGCTCGGGCGTTGTCTCCGGCGGCGGCTCTTGCGCCTGACTAGCCATGGCGGCGCAGAACAAAAATAGAACGGAACCGGCGATTAACCTCATCGTGATCCCTCCATATTGGTATCGATCCATTGGTATCGATTCAGGACTCTATTTTAACTTCAATCGAGTAGACTGGGACGATGCTTTCCTGGCTATTCTCCGATCCGCTTCCAGTGGGCGAAGACGCGCCGGATTTCACGCTGGGCGATCAGAATGGCAACCGGGTTTCGTTAGCGGCGCTGCGCGGAAGCAACGTGGTGCTGGTGTTCTACCCGGCCGACGAAACCACGCTCTGCACCAGACAGCTTTGCGAATTTCGAGACAACTGGGCGCTGGCTCAAGTGAAAGACGCGGTGGTGCTGGGGATCAATCCGGGCAACGAACAAAAGCACGAGCGCTTCCGCTCCAAGCATGGGTTTCCGTTTCCATTGCTGGCCGACCCGGGGCAACGAGTGGGCGCCCAGTATCGAACCAAAGGGCTCATCGTAAAACGCACGGTGTATTTGATCGGCAAGTCCGGAAAGATTCGCTATGCCAGGCGCGGAAAGCCGGTTCCCGAAGAAGTGCTCGCGGCCGCTGAATGATCAGCTGGCTTGGGATGCCGAAGACTTACCACCGGCGGTGAGCGCTTCGAGTGCCGCGGTTTCGTTGGGATAGATCTGAATCACCTGCGCCAGCCTCGTCAACTCCAGCACCTCACGCACGCGGCGGTTCGCGTTCGCCAGGGCGAATAGGCCCAGCGGGCTCTTCTTGACGCTGGTGTAGATGCCGATCAGGAACCCGATGCCGGTGGAATCGACATAGTCCACTCTGGCAAAATCCACCAGGATCTTTACGTAGCCGGAACCCTTCAGCTCTTCGGCTTTGGTGTGGAGGTACAGAGAATCCTGGCCAGTGGCGAAACGTCCCTCCAGACGAAGCACGCAAATGTCGCCGCGGTACTCGAATTCGACCAGCATTCTGTAATCGTACTATACACGGGAGCGGAGCGATACTAAACGCCGGCCTGTTTTTCGGCCATGGGACCTATCACCGGGAGGACAATCTTCTCGCCGTTGTAGGTTTTAAACATCATGTAAAGCCACATGATGAAGCCACCCAGTCCAAGAACGAAATTTAGCACCGCGGTGATGAAAAAGCCCAGGAACGGAACGGCCCGGAAGACCAGCGTCACAAAGAAGACCACGAACCAAAGGATGACCCAGGCGATGTTCAAGAAGATGGACTGGAAGGCGTGGAACCGGATATTGCGGTCCTGATTGTAGGGGGCCAGCACCAGGAACAGAATCCCGGTGATGAAACCAAACAAATAGCACAGCGCTCCCGCCATGTTGTCGGTCATTCCCACGCTCGGCGCCACGACGGGCCCGGGAGGCTGAGGCACAGGACTAACTCCGGGGGTTGGCCCGGGGGTTGGCCCGGGTGCGGCCGGTGCAACTCCAGGTACGCCTACCGGAGCGCCGCACTTCTGGCAGAACCGGCCGTCAACGGATGAACCGCAATTTGCGCAAAAGGCCATTTTCGGAATCACTCCTGTCTGAAACACTTTATCCGAAATTGTTTGTAGAGGCAAGCCTTACGAAGGTTTACACCTTAAGGGCTTAACCTTAGCTTGCATGTCTCGTCCAACCAGGTAGGAGTAACAACATGATTTCCTTCAGAAACAAATTTGCCGCCTGGACGGCCATTGCAGCACTCGGAACCGTCAGCCTGTTTGCGGCCGAGACTTCAGCCGCCGGCGGTCACAGACATGGCAGGATGGGCGCGTTCCTGTCGAGTTACCTGAATCTGACACCAGCGCAGCAGGCGCAGGCCAAGTCGATTTTCCAAGGAGCGCGGCAATCCGGGCACCCCGTCCGGCAGCAATTGAACCAGACGCGGCAGTCGCTGCGGGCGGCGGTGCAGGCCAACGACGCGGCGCAGATCCAGCAATTGGCGGCGTCCGAAGGCGGCCAGATAGGTCAGCTTGCGGCCATCCGAAGCACGGCGATGGCGAAGGTATATCAGATCCTGACGCCAGACCAGCAGCAGAAGCTGGCGTCGTTGCAGCAGGCGCGAAGAGCGGCTCGTCATCCATCTGTCGCCTCCGGCCAGACACCTGCCCCGGGCGCTCAAAATTAGCACGTCAAGACCATCGTTGATGATGCGGTAGGATCGCGTATTGGCGATCCTACTGCTTGTTCTGGCGATCGGCGCCGTTCTCGTTCTGGCGGGAGTGATTTATCAAGCCACGGGAGCGGCGGCCGATCGGAGGCGCTATCCGCCGCCGGGGCGGATGGTCGATATTGGCGGGCGCAAGCTACACTTTATCGACGGTTATTATGCAAGTGACAGCCCGCCAGTGATCTTTGAATCGGGCATCTCGGCTACGAGCCTGAGCTGGACGCAAGTCCGCGCGGAGGTACAGGGATTTGCCCGCGCTTGCGCCTATGATCGCGCGTGGCTCGGCTGGAGCGATCCATCCACCTCGCCGCGAACGACATCGGCGATCATCGATGAACTGCACGCGCTGCTCGAAGCGGCCCAAATTCCGCGGCCATACATTCTGGTGGGGCATTCCTTTGGCGGGATGCTGGTGCGCGCTTACGCCGCCAAATATCCCGACCACGTCACGGGGCTGGTTTTGGTAGACCCCCTGTCGCCGAGCGAATGGCTGAACGCTTCGCCTGCACACACGAAAATGCTGCGCTTCGGCGTGCAGCTATCCAATCGCGGGGCATGGCTGGCGCGCATCGGAGTGGTGCGGGCGGCGCTCGGGCTGTTGATGGCGGGCGGCCGGCGCGTTCCGCAATTTATCGCGAAAGTGGGCAGCGGCCGCGGCGAATCGGTGATTTCCCGGCTGGTTGGAGAGGTTCGCAAGATGCCCGAGGAAACCTGGCCCATGGTGCGCTCGCACTGGTGCCTGCCACGGACGTTCCTAGGGCTGGCCGGATATCTCGATTCGCTGCCCATCAGTTCGGCGGAGGCCATGGCGCTCGGCGAGACTGGCAATATTCCCGTCACGGTGCTTTCGGCGGCCAACGCTACGCATGAACAATTGAAGGAACGCGAGGCTTGGGCGCGCCTCTCTCCGCGCGGTAAGCACATCCGGGCGCGCAAGAGCGGACATTGGATCCAACTCGACGAACCGGAGTTGCTGGTGGAAGCCATTCGCGACATGCTTTAACCTGAAGCATGCGCAATATTGGAATTGCCGGCTTCGCAATTTGCTGCCTGAGCGTGCCCTTGCTTCAAGCCGCCGACCAGCGTCCCGGCCAAACGTTCCAGATTTCGAATGTATCGATCTACTATGAAACGCTCGGAAACGCGCCGGGAACGCCGCTGCTGGTTGCGAATGGCGGTCCGGGCTTCGATCATTCGTATTTACATCTTTCCGATGCGTGGGACACGCTTGCGAAGACTCGCAAGGTGGTGTTGTACGATCAACGTGGCGTGGGACGATCGTCCCGCATTGCACCTGGCCAGTCCTGCACGTTGCGCGATCAGATTGAGGACCTGGACGCGTTACGCGCGCATATCGGCGAGGAGCGGATCGATCTGTTGGGGCACTCCTGGGGTGGTTATCTGGCGATGGCTTATGCCGCGCGCTATCCGCGGCGCATCCGGCGTCTGCTGATTGTGGATTCGGCGGCGCCGAAATGGGGTGACACAGTGTTCCTGTTCAAAAGTGTTTTCCCCGAAGGCGTGGAGCGCGAAGACGCCGACGAGTTTGCGAGTCAGCTGGGCGACAAAGCCGCGGCCGGCCGATCCCTGCGTGAGTATTTTTCCATGCTGTTCTACTCGCCTGAGAAACGCGATGCGGCGCTGGCGAAGATGGACGAGGGAAGCGAGAACCCTGAAGTGAATGAGATCATCAATAAAGACCTGGAGCGCTTCGACCTGAATCCGGAGCTCCCGAAGTATCACTTCCCCACCATGGTCATGACGGGCCGGTTCGACATCAATGTTGCGCCGGTGGTGGCATACAAGATTCACAAAGCCATCGCCGGATCGCAGTTCGTGGTGTTCGACCGGAGCGGTCACATGCCGTTTTATGAGGAGCCGGAAAAGTTCGTACAGACGGTGGAAGGGTTCTTGTCGAAGGAATGAGGCTGCGGGCGGGGAAGCCCGCCCACAACCTGCCTGACTAGGCTTTCTTGATCAGCTCGATGTCGAGATGCACATGCACCTCGTCGCTGAGCATCACGCCGCCGGTTTCGAGCGGTGCGTTGAACGTCATCCCGAAATCGCTGCGCTTGATGCTGGTGGTAGCTTCAGCGCCCGTTCGAAGATTTCCCCAGGGATCCTTGGCTTCAGCCCCGGCACTTTCGACCTGGAGCGTGACCGGCTTGGTGACACCCCGGAAGGTCAAATCTCCGGCGACCTTCCATTGATTCTTGCCATCCGCGATCACGCTCTTGGAGACAAAGGTGATCTTAGGGTTGTTCGCGGCGTCCAGAAAATCCGCGCCTTTTACATGCGCGTCGCGCTTCTCATCGTGCGTATGCAGCGTGTTGAGATCGATGCTGGCGTTGACCTTGCTGTTGGCCGGGTTGACGGGGTCGAAGACCACGTCGCCGGTTACGCCGCTGAATCCTCCCCGAATATAGGCAATCATGAAATGCCTGATCTTGAAGCCGGCGCCGGAATGGGCCGGATCGATGGTGTAGCTGACGGCTGATGCCGCGGTTGGGGCGGTGCTCATGAGGTTCTCCTTTTTCGGCGGACGAAAGGCCCGCAACTTTTGTATTGATGCATCTGCCCGGCGGACTGATGCAGCCCATTCTCGGGCAGACGCCGCGAAACTGGCGTCCTCATGTAGTTTACAACGGACGGGGACTGCTTCCCGTGGTCGCGGCTCAGAATCGTGGCCCTGCAGTTGCTCTATAAAACACCAGAAGGTGGGTCCTTTCGATGTTAGCCGTAGCAATCGCCGGAGTTTTCATAGTGTTCGCGCTGTTCTTGTCGATGCTCTCGTCGTCGCCAAAAGACGATGTTGAGTGGAATCCCGACACAGAGGCGTGAACATTTACACACATTACCGCAGCGGCGCCAGCATGAACGTGAGCAGGAAAATCGCTAGCGCCGCGAGGCCTAAAGCCACTCGATTCCTATCCAGCCTGGTGACGTCATAAATCACCGGGTGGCGCAGCGCGAAGAAAAACAGCAAAGCCGCCCAAACAAACCAACTGTACCAGTAGAAATACCCTAGAGGTAGCAGCGCCACCACGAAGATGCGCGAGAGTAGCTTGTGCCATCGGCCGGCGAAGGCATATAGGATGTGCCCGCCGTCCAATTGCCCAATCGGCAACAGGTTAAGCGCGGTAGCGAGGATTCCCACCCAGGCCGCGCGGGCCACAGGATGCAGCAGGATATCGGCGGAACGGACGTGGGGGAAGATAATCCATTCAAAGAATCGCTGGATGGCCGGGACGCCAAAGATCAGATCGCCGCGATCGGCGATTCCGGGAACTACCTTAGATTCGCCGAGGCCGATGACCAAAGCCGGTATTAGGACAGCAAAACCTGCCAGTGGACCCGCAATGCGGCAAGGGGAACGGCAGGAAGTAGGGCAGGCTGGCGTCGATCCCGTAATAGCGGCAGGCGAAGTAGTGCCCGAGCTCGTGTGCCAGCAGGATCGTCATCAGCGTGATGGAAAACGCGAGGCCATCGAGAAGTAGCATCGGTCTGTCGTGCAATATGGAGAAGACGTACTGGTACTGCTTGATGTAGAGCGGCTGCTTGTTCTGGAAGCCGAACGTCAATACCACGCCGACCAGCGTAGTGGTGCAAAGTGTCAGCCCGAGCAGCAGCCAATGCAGCGCCCAACGCGCCGTTGAAATGGTGTCTTGCGGAAAAGTGAGCGAGGCTCTCAGCGCGTTGGCGTATGTGCGGGGAACCACGACCCTTAC
>JBEKLB010000204.1:0-11667 GCA_050010415.1 Bryobacteraceae bacterium
AGTTAGCGCAATGATCGGCACGGCAGGCTTCTCATGCAGACACTCCGAAATCCGAATTTGGCGCGCAGCGATGTACCCGTTCATTTCCGGCATGTCAAGGTCCATCAGGATCAGATCATATGATTTATTCACGGCCATCTCTACCGCGGTCCGCCCGTTCTCGGCCAAGTCGATCCTCCAGGGCGCCTCCTTCAAGAAAGTTCGAATCAACCGCACAGAGTCGGCGGAATCATCGGCCACCAGGATTTTCAGCGGATGCACATCGGCGCGGGCTTTCGCTCCGGCCTCGGACAACTGTAGGAAATCCACCGTCGGTGCCGGGGGGAGATTCACGCTGAAATGAAAAACAGCCCCTATCTTTGGCTCGACCTCGGCCCACAAATCTCCGCCCATCATCCTCGCCAGATGCCTTGCAAGCAATAAGGCAAGTTCGGATCCGCCTCGCGTTGCGGTCTCTTGGTCCGATCCGCCGTCGAACATGTGTCTGATCCGCTCGGGAGGAAGACTAAGGCCATTGTCGGCTATGCTGAATTTGATCTTGATCCCGTCGGGATAGTTTGAATCGTCCTCCACTTTGACCGAGATCTCACCTTGTTCGAGTCGTTCGATAGCGGCGCGCACTAACGTGATCAGGATCTGGCTGAGCCGCACCGCATCGCCGATCACTGAAGAGGGCACCTGCCGCGAGACATGAAACGTGAGTCTGATCCTTTTACAACTGGCTAGAATCGACATGAGGTCCATGGCTTGTTGCAGCGCGTCATGAAGATTGAAGCTAGTTGAGGACAACTGCAAACTGCCCAGCTCCGCTCTAGTGAGATCGATGATCTCGGCGCTCTCATTGAGCAAACCTTCCGCGTTGGCGCGTAGGACACTCACGTTCTGGCCCAGAGTCGGGCTCAACTCCGACTCCCGGATCACATCCGTCAGACCGAGAATTACATTGGCCGCCGAACGGATCCCGTAATTCATCCTGACGAGAAGCCGATCGATCCGCATTGCTTTGGTGTGCCATTCCGCGGCATGAGTCCCCTCGGACGGACGGTCGGCCGGGGTTTGTTTGGGCTCATTTTCATTCATAAACGCTCCTTGGATCTCCGGACATCTGCAACACCTGCAACGTATCGCTTCAACGCCGCTTCTTTTCCGAGGCTTGGTAATCTGACGGAACGATTGCGAAGTGCTCAATAAAACGGCGCTTGCGTCTAACCGTGGCGGAGGGAGAATCAAGGCCGACTAAGCTTGTCGCGAAGGCTTCAAACTGGCGGCCCAAACCACGCTTCGGATCGACATGCGTTCCCTCACGCATTGCATTGCTAACGCGTCGCGGATCGTTCTGGAGCGACAACCGTATCCGCAGTCCCAGTAGCTTCTCCATGTCATCAATGGAGAATGAGCTTAGCGCCGCTGACCGATTTATCACTATCGAAGCGCGGTCCAGCAATCCGGAGTCGCGCAAGAATTGGACCTTTGCCCGGGCGAAGTGAAGAGAAGGAACGTCCGAAGTGCAGACCAGGAAAATCTCTCTGCATTGGCCCAAGAGCGCTAGCGTCTTTCCTGGGGAGCGCCGGGCGATCGCAGAGCTGACATTGACGGCAAGCGTGGAAGCGCCATCGCCTGGCCTGGCGGGCAGGAAAGCGAACAAAGCGTCGGTGGTTTTGAACGCCAGCGGCTTTCGTTCCAGGATGTCGGTGATCCGGCACACCGTTTCATACACCCGATCGGGGTCGAGCTGCAAAGACAGAAATTCCCGGATTCCAACCTGCATGCATTCGACCAGAACCTGCGGGTCACGGGCGCTACTCAGAACTACGACTTGGGTTCCGGTTCCGGCGCGGTCGATGGCCAGCGCCAGCTCAAGCGCGCGGCGGGTGTCCTCGGCACTGAGGAAGACAATGGACGGACCTGCTATGTGAAGAAAACGGTCCAATTCCTCCTCCGAAGGGTATTGTTGAAAGGTCCGGAAAACACGGACATGACCGAGCTCACTCAGACTGGCCGAGAGCTCGCCAGTACAATCCGCTTGTGGAGAAATAGCGATGCTGGTTAGCAGAGATTGCCCTTCCGTTACTTTTCTTGTGTTACTAAACTTACAGCCACGGCTCCAGATACGGCAGCCGCTAGCAGCTCGACTTGGCGACGTGCTCGAGTCGCCGCAGCACTTTGACGCCGTACACCTTGGGAAGCTTAAGATCCAGCAAAATCAGCTTCGGCGTCTGGCCGGAAGCCGACCTCGCCTCGCGCCCCGGGCCGAATAGATAATCCAGCGCTTCCTCGCCATCACGCAACACCAGAATCTGGTTGACCAGCTTCTTCCCGCGAAGGGCATGCAAGGCAAGCTCAACATCGGCCTCGTCATCATCGATCAGGAGAGTCTCGTTGTCATCGCTCATGAAGTACTCTGCCTTCGTGCTTCGAGTTCCGGCTCGCTCCATCCCTCCCGGTGGAAGAGTGAACTGGAATGATCTGGCGCGCCATCTGGCCGACGCCTGTAGAAGCATCTCTGGATCACGCTCCCCCTGCGAGTGTCAGACTCATTCCAATGAGTGCGACCAAGCAAGTGGTTCCTCTAAAAGCACAGTGATCACTGGAGGATTAATTCGTCCTATCACCACTTCATCGATAGGCGCTAACGACACATTTCTGGAAATTGTTCTAACCCGCGAGTCAAGTGACCGTATGTGGCTAGGGACCGCGCTCAGTGGTCGTATACGGTTGCTGCCGCGAGTTTCATGCTCTCTTGCATGCCACCATCCGGGGAGTCGAGAGAGGTTCACGGAGCGAGCGTAATCGGATTCGCGGGTGGCGACGCATGCATGTTCATCCGATAAGTGCGTACGGTTCCCAGCCCGAAGTCCAGGATCACAGCGAATCTTTGCTAGCGTTGCCTGCAGCCACCAGCCAGAACACCTGCAATTCGCGCGGCGCGAGGACTTCCAGCGCTGAGGTTGCCGGACTGGACTGCGGGCCAGCCTTCTTGATGCGCTGGAACAGGTGATGGGAAATGTGGGGGCTCAGGTAGGAGCCCTCATTCGCGACTGTCCTTATTGCCTTCAGCAGATCGCTCCCGGATGCTTTCTTCGGTACATACCCCTGGCGACGGAACCAATCGCGCTCACAATATCCATCACGATCAAGTCCGGGTGTTTGTCTTTGCATTCAGCAGTTGCTTCATTCCGACTTTCAGCTTCACCGATTACCGTGAACTCTGGGCTCTGTTCGAGGATGGCTCTGATCCAGGCGCGCACGATCCCGTGATCGTATAGTGGGATAGAAGTCCTTCAAGGTCAGCCGTAATTCTTCAGTGCGGACGGCGGGCGGACGTTGGCCCTGGCCAAACCTACCGCTGCAGGCCGCCCCAACGGCATGGGCCGCCGAAGCGAGATTGCAACTGGTGTCTTGAAAAGCCTGCGGGACGCTATTTACCAAGCTGGATCATGTTGCTAAATATTTTGCGTCATGACCTTGCCTCCACGCGATGGAAGCGTACTACACTGCCCCAAAACTTATAGCATGCTTCGATGAATCTCGCGAATTCTGGCAGATCGGCAGGTTTCCTCATGAAGCAATTGCCCTTCAGCTTGTAGACCGCCCTCACGAAGTCGGGATTATCCGAACCTGCGGCGACCACGATCGGGATGTGCATTAACGCCGGCGTGGATTTGATTACCTTTAAGACTTTCAACCCGGACATCGTAGGCTGTGACAAGTCCAAAAAGATGACATCCGGGATTCCCACGTTAGCGTACTTACTTTCGCGGCGTACATACATAAGCGCATCGTCGCCGTCTGTGACGCAATGCAGACCGCTTGTCAATCCAGCGACTCTGAACGCTTCTATGGTGAGCAATGTATCCGCGGGATTGCTTTGGACGATGAGCACCTCCAGGCGGTTAATGGATTCGACTGGAAGCTGCGAAGCAGCGGACATAAACTCCAATCTTCTTTCTGCCGAGAAAAGAGCGGGCCAACCGTCATCGGCAAATAAGCCTTTGCGCGGCGAGTCCAGTTTACTGGAAAACTCGGGCTATTGCCATGCTTTTAAGCATATAAAGCTCAGAACAGTCCGATATGCATGTCTAGTGACCATATATGACTACTGACTAACGTCCAGTGACCTTATATGGCTACAAGCTACACATGCTATTGCAAGTTCCAAGGCATGTTGGACGATTGGACGAACATCATCGGTTCGCCAGAACGCCCGGCCGCGGAACCGTGATGAGCGGCGCGACGGCTACTGCGTCCATTCTGCTGGACACCCCGGGCGCTGCTTGTTTGGCGATCTTCATCCCGGATGCCTGCGCTTGCACAACTCGCGGGAATGATTTCCGTGCCATGTGGCGGAAGCTTGCAGAAGCACCTCGGGATCACGCTCCACGGCCAGTTTCAGATTCATTTCGATGATCGCGGCCAAACGCGTGCGGTCCTCCAAAAGCACGATGATCATTGTGGGAAGAATTCGTTCCGTCACTACTCCATCAATAGTCACCCACAACACAGTTTCTCAAAGCCAACGTATTCTTTTCTTGCAATTCTTGAAAGTTTCCTGGAGAATTGTTTACAGCATCATCGTCCCCGGGTCAGTAGGACGAGCCTAACGTTTCTCCCGCCGCCGAGCCGGGATCGGGACAGGGCGAAAGGGGATAGGTGTGATGCACCCAGCCTCCCGTCCGGAAGCCGCTCGCTGGTTAGTCGAGAACGGACCGAAAGCGCTCGAACTGTCGTTCTGGACGATCATATACGGCTCGTTTGCGCCCATCCTGATCGCAGACGATGATCGCATCTGCCGGGAGGTCAGTTTCGGCGCCATCAAGCTCTTGGGCTTCCCAAGGGAAGAAATCATCGGCCGCAGTGTGGATGATTTTGCAGATCCCAGTTACAAGCCCCTGATTTCGGAACGCTGGCGGGCCCTTCGGGATCGCGGCGAGCAAGTAGGCACACTGAGGCTGGTGGGTCGGACCGGCCCCCGTGACGTAGACTACATTGCCAAAGGGAATGTGCTTCCGGTGCGCCACCTTTTGGTGCTGCAAGACGTGCCGAAGTACGGACCAAGCAGCGGACCTACCAGAGATGGCTATGAGAAAGCTGTTCCTTCTTGGGTGCAGGACTTCGCGCTGTTCTTGCTGGATTTAGACGGACTGGTAGTCACCTGGTATTCGGGTGCGGAGCGTATTTACGGGTACAGTGGCGATGAAGCCATTGGCCAAAAAGTAGCATTCCTGAATCCCATCGAAGACACTTTCTCGAATAGGTTGGAAGAAGAATTGGAGAGGTCCAAAGGCGAAGGCCATTTCGGCAACGAATGCTGGCAGGTAAAAAAAGGCGGCGTACGTTTCTGGGCCAGCGTTATGACCGTGGCGCTGAGAAACGAGTATGGGGATCTGCAGGGCTTTGCCAGAGTGGTGCGCGATTTTAGCGACCGTCAGCGCAGGGATGAAGAATTGCGGCTCAGCCGAGCGCGTTCACGACCGCTGCTGTCGGCCTCAACTAGCGCGGCCATCGTTGCCGGTGAATTCGATCAAGCCGCGGAGGTGAATGACACGTTTCTTGAACTTGTCGGCTACAGCCGCGAGGATTTGCGATTGGGCCACCTGCGCTGGCCTCGTCTCACTCCACCGGAATACCTTGCTTTGGATGAGCTGGCACACGAGGAAGTGTTGCAATTCGGGGCTTGTGCGCCCGTTGAAAAAGAGTTGATTCGCAAGGACGGGAAGCGGGTTCCGGTTCTAGCTGCCACGGCTGTTTTAAAGCTATCTCCTTTCCGTTGGATTACGTTCTTGCGGGAGCTCGATGAGCGGGGCGGCGTGGAAACTAACGAAAGGAAAGCCCTCAAGGATGACGGGGGTGGGATTGTTGGGAGCAGCGCGGCTATAAAGCGGATTCTAGGCCAGATAGACGCCCTGGCGTCGACCGATGCCACAGTGTTGGTCCTGGGGGAATCCGGTACGGGAAAGCAGCTCGTGGCGCGCACTATCCATAGAATGAGTCCCCGCAGAGATCTTCCTTTTGTCAGGTTGAATTGTGCGAACATTCCGGTCGGGCTGCTGGAGGGCGAGCTTTTCGGTTACGAAAGGGGCGCCTTTTCCGGTGCGGTGTCGCACAAGGCCGGTCGGCTGGAAATGGCTGACCAGGGGACTTTGTTGCTGGAGGAAGTGGGTGAGGTTCCCTTGGAACTCGCAGCTAAGTTGGTGCGGGCCCTGCATGAGAAAGTATTCGAGAGGTTGGGTGGCACCCGTAAGATCCGCACGGATGTCCGGCTGCTGGCGACAACCAACCTAAATATGCACCAGATGGTGGGGGACAGACTGTTCAGAAGCGATTTCTTCTACCAACTCAAGGTTTTTCCAATCATCGTGCCTCCGTTGCGCGATCGCGCCGAGGACATACCCGCATTGGCCTGGCACTTTACAAAAAAGTACGCCGCCCAAATGAATCGGACCATTGATAAGATCCCGGCGGGGACGATGAAAGCCATGGAGAGTTGGCGCTGGCCAAGGAATGTACAAGAGCTCGAGAACTTCATCGAGAGGTCGGTGACCGTTACACGAGGGCCAACTCTCACTGCTCCTCTGTCGGAACTGCGGGTCGACCTCGCCAATACCGCCAGCTTGGCAGAAGTGGAGCGGGAGCACATCTTACGCATTTTCCGTGAAACCGGCGGGGTGATCAGCGCCACGGCGGCTCGCCTGCGGATTCCAAGGTCGACTCTCAACGCCATGATGAAAAAACTAGGAGTTTCCCGTAACGATCTTTGACTGCGGAGCGATATATGTCCCCACAGACTCAAAAACAGCGCGCTACCGATCCCAGCGGGAACCTCCTGCTTGCCAGTTTGGATCAGGCAGACTATGAAATCCTGATGCGAGAGGCCAAAGTGGTGGCTCTGAAGTTTGGCGAACGGCTGTATCACCAGGACAACCCCATCGATTTCGTCTACTTCCCCATAACATCCATAGTTTCCTTGCTGGTGAGCACCACGGACAAGCTTTCGGTGGGAATGGCTATGATCGGGCGAGAGGGAGTTCTGGGAGCATCGGAGCTCCTTCAAAACCAAGGATCGATGGCCTTGACCGTTGTCCAGTTACCTGGCACCGCCGCTCAGATCGACCGCTACACCTTCCTGAAAGTCGCAAGCAGCCGGCTGCGAGTGCAGGATGTGATGCACCGGCATCTTTTTGCGCTAATGCGGCAAGTGCTTATTGGAGCGGCGTGCAACCGGTTGCACACAATAGAACAGCGTTGCGCTCGGTGGCTGTTGATGACCCACGACCATGCCGGTCAGGATAGCTTTTCACTTACGCAGGAGTTCCTCTCTCAAATGCTCGGGGTTCGAAGAGCGACGGTCAATGCAGCGACAGGCACGTTGAAGAAAAAGGGTTTGATCCAGTACGTGCGGGGACACATTACCATTATCGATCGGCGTGGCCTGGAATCGGCCTCCTGTGGCTGTTATCAAGCCGCTATCCAGGTATACAGCTCCATTCTTGGTACTCGGGACACACGTATTTAGCGTTTTGTGCACGCATACGTACACATAATCTTCGATATCCGCTAACATCTAATGACGTAATACAACTTACCTATGGTCGGGCATGCAGGATTTAGCTCGTTGCATACTGGCCCCCGAGCCCGGCTAACTTTTGTCGCCTCTCTGCCGCAACTAGCTGTGCTACCAGCACTACCAATGTAAGTGGCGATGGTTCGTGAATAAGAGCCAAGAACAATTTCTGTCCCGCCCTAGCTTGTTTGGCCCGCCGCGTACGCTTTGCCAAGACACCGCTTCCTGGCCAAAAGATTTTGGCTAATTTTCAGGCTTGGGCCATAATATTATCTTTGGTGCGGGAGTGTTTCGCGGGTGAAGGCACAGACTATCTGCGTCAAGGAGTCGACCGGAAGAACTCTGTCCTCCGCCATCCGTCGTGCCGATGGCAAGAAATTACTCGCCAAAGGTCACTTGATCAGCGAAGAGGATGCTCGTATGCTTGCGACCGAAGGTTTGAACGAGGTCTGGGTAACCGAGTTGGAAGAGGGTGAGGTTGGCGAAGACGACGCGGTGATGCAGGTGGCGACCAAAATCGGCTGCGGACCGCTCGAAGTACGTTTAGCCGCTGCTGGGAGGGCGAATTTGTTTGCTGCCGAGCCGTGTTGCATCTTGGTGGATGATGAGGTGCTAATGCAAATCAATTCCACGCGTGGCATCGTCGTCGCCACGTCTCGGAACTTTACTTACGCGCACGCGGGCCAGCGCGTAGCCACCGTCAAAAGCGCGCCTTTCGTTGTGGCCAAACCGGATCTTGAGGTCCTTATGTCTGTCGTCGAAGAGACGCGTCCGATGTTGCAGGCCTTGCCCATCCGCACTCCGGCCGTGGCAATTTTATACACCGATCCGGTCAGCGGAGAACGTGCACGGCAGTTGTTCGAAAACATCGTGCGCAAGCGTCTGAATCGGGTTGGGACGAGCGCCAGCTTGGTCCTCTCCGCTGTCGAAAAGGAAGGCGCCGTTGCCGATTCCCTCGAGCATCTGCTGCGTGCCAAACCAACCGCTGTCCTGATCGCTTCGACCACCGCACCGGCACAGCCGGATGATGTCATCGGCCGCGCCTTGGTTCGAGCTGGAGCCGAGATCGAAAGCTTCCTGGCGCCGGTAGAGCCCGGCAGTCTCCTCTTGCTCGCTTATAAGGACCAGGTTCCCATCGTGTGCGCGCCCGGCTGCTTCCGCCCCGCCAGACTAAACGTCGTGGACTTAATACTGCCGCCGCTGCTGGCAGGCCACCGTGTTTCGAAGTTGGAGGTCGCCTGCCTCGGGCATGGCGGCCTGCTCGTTTGATTTCTCCTGTACTCCGGGTGCGGCCTCCGACCCACCGAGGTCTCCGACGCGCGAGAGAGTTCTTATCGAAGGCGAACTTCTGGCGAGCGGCCCGGTATCAAGCCGGCTCAGCTTGATGCCATTCGCCACTACGAGGTATTCTCCGGATGGTTACCGTTAAAGCCCATGTCGGAAAGCGTTGCGATAATCAGGAACAAAGCGGGATAACCGCTAGCAAAAGGCTAGCCCGATAAGCTCTTGACTGGCTGAGCCTGGTTGTAGCTTCACATTTGCCGAATCCTCAAGGGTTAGGACGCGGGTGGTTCCAATCAGAACGGGATTCCTGGCGCGTGGACGAGGAGGTAGCGGAAGGTGTCGGAAAAACATAAAACACGGCCCGGGGTTCTTCCTTAACAACTTGCGGAGTGAGGACTAATGAGGAGAGATGACAGCGTACTGGTGTGGGCTTGCCCGGATTGCGATGCTAGCCAAGGAGTACCTGACAAAGCTGAATTGAGAGGAATCGACGCTCCGCCGCCACAAGATCACCTGGGCAGAATACTTCCGTGCGATGGCCGAATCGCGTAGAGCCCAGAGGTGGTGACCATATACAGTCATTTGACGGATGCCAGTAACCAAATATGGATGTTTGATCTGGGTAGTACATAATTATAAGCAGTTTGTTTTGATAAGTGTAGTAATAGCCCAGGCATTCTTGTACACTGAAGTGGCCGTTTCAAAGGGTATTTGTCCACCAGTGTGGCTTACTCTTTTCCTCGACAGAAAGAAAGAAGGGTTGAGTCCATGTCTAAAGGTTCGCAGCCTCACAACCTGCCAAGAGCCAAATCCCATGGCAACCGCGCTTAATGGCAATTGCTTCATGATGAAGCCTGGCGAAATACTGGAGTTCGCGAGATTCATCGCAACGTGCTTTGAATTTTAGGGCAAAGTCGTCACGCTTCCGCTACGAGCGGGAAAATAGTGAGGCAAATGTGGTCATCAATATGACGGAGCCTGGCAGACAGGCTCCAAAGTCTCGATACGCTGCAATCTTGGTTATTGGTCCGCCGCCGTTGCCACCGACCGCAGTGGCATGTTCCGGCGGACGAAACGTTCGCCCAGTGGTTGCGCCATGCAGGAATGAGGCGTGCTGAGGGTACATGCCCCAACAGTGATAAGAACCAATCCGCACCCGGAAAAAGCCGCTGCTCCCCGCGGTAATGCCAAGGAGCACTTGGGCTTATGATTCTTGACTGCCCGCGCCGCTCAGGCGACACCTTATCCGTCGCAGAGTTATTGCACGAACCGCTTCGAATTCTTCTGGTTGACGATCACAAGATCATGCGCGCCGGTATCAAAGCTATCCTTGAGCAGTGCCAAGAAGAGCAGTGCCAAGAATTCGCGGTGATTGGGGAGGCGGCGGATGGGGGTGAAGCAGTAGCTGAATGCAACCAAAAGCACCCGGACCTGATCGTGATGGATATTGGACTTCCAGGCATGAATGGCATCGAGACAACGCAGATCGTTCTTCGGAACTCTCCGGTAACCAAGGTCGTCATGCTCTCGATTTACAGCGATGAGCATACGGTCGTGAACGCGATTCGCGCCGGTGCTAACGCGTACGTCCTCAAGAAAGCGTCGGGCAGTGACCTTCTTAAGGCAATACGAACCGTGGCGAAGGGCGGCTGTTATTTGAGTCCCCAGGTTTCCGATTACCTGTTCCGGCGGCTCAAGGGGGTCGGTCCGGAGACAACGTTGGCGACCTCGGGAGTGGAAATGCTCGCACCACGTGAATTGCAAGTGCTCCAGTTAGTGGCCGCAGGGAACTCCAGTAAGGAGATCGCTGGGATCCTGGGTCTGGAGCCGGCAACCGTGCGCACTTATCGGAAGACAATGATGCGGAAGCTCGGAATCAAGAACGTCGCCGCTTGTGTTTTGCAAGTCCACTTAGCACACTTCGTTGGTTTAGTTGGGCCCACGCTAAGTCATTGATTCTGTCCGGTGGAGGAGTATGGCAATGACAGAGCCGTCCTTTCCAACGATACTCGTTGTCGGGGACGACGGTTCACTTGGCGTCATTGTGGAGAGTCTTAATTGCTCTGAAGTGAACTCGTATTCGCAGTCCAAAGGCTGAAAGGCCACGGTACTGGTCAGGCTTCTGACCGGACTCATGCTAGGAGACTAAAGTTAGTGATCAGGGTTCTCATCGCCGACGATCATGCCATCTTCCAAAGGGGGCTTAGCGAAATCTTGGTGCGCGAACTGAAAGACGTAATCTGTGGCGCAGTCGAGAATGCACACCAGGTCCTCACTGAGGTTCAGGCTCAGAATTGGGACCTCGTAATATTGGACATCACCATGCCGGGGCGGAGCGGCCTGGATGTGCTAGATGACCTGGTCCGGGTGAAACCCAAGCTTCCCGTGCTGGTCTTGAGCATGCATCCGGAAGACCACTACGGTATGCGCGTCCTCAAAGCGGGCGGAGCGGGGTACGTGATGAAGGGGAGCACCCCTGAAGAGCTGATCAAGGCCATCCGTAAAGTGCTCTGTGGAGGCCGTTATGTAACCCCGGCGTTGGCCGAAAAACTCGCCGTCAACTTGCGTGGGCATACCGAACTCGCCGATCACGAAGCTCTTTCCGGCCGCGAATTCGAGATTTTCCGGATGATCGGGTCCGGAAAAACAGTTGGACAGATTGCCGCGGAGCTCCATCTGAGCATAACTACCGTGAGTACCTACCGCGCGCGCATTTTGGAAAAGATGAATATCGCAACCAACGCCGATATCATCCGTTATGCATTGCACAACCATCTGGTCGATTGAAACAACGAGTAGTGCCATCGACGAGTTATGTAGGG
>JBEKLB010000205.1:0-11640 GCA_050010415.1 Bryobacteraceae bacterium
CAATGTTGCTGTCCTCGATGGCCAACGCTGTTTCTAAGAAATCCATTGCGAAAGGAGCCGCTGTCGCGTAGGCTATGAGTTCCGAGGGTCGCTAACTTTCCACGGAACTTCGGGCAACCTCGTGGAGAACCCTGGAGTGCGTGTGGTTCCGCAGAGCCGAGAATCTTTTCTGTCCGGCATGGCCTTGTACGAATCAAGGCCAGATAAGGGCTAAAGCCTTGCGGATTGCATTTCAATGCAGACGATGCGCAAGGAAGGGCTAACCGAGGTTCTTACCAACGACCGACACTTTGAGCAGGAAGGTTTCCTGGCGCTGTTTCGCGACTCTTGAAGTGGGGTTGAATCGACTGGTGAACGTGGCTGACTATAGGCGAAGTTAATCTTTCAAACCAGCTCGATGCGCAAATCACGGCCGATAGCGTGCGCCGCGCGCGTTAGGGTTTGCAGAGTCACCGAGGCATTGCCAGGATCGAGAAGACGATCTAGCGCCGCGCGGCTTGTGTTCATGCGCCGCGCCATCTCTGCCTTGCTGATCTTGTCCTTCTCCATCGCTTGCTGAACTTGCCAGGCCAGCGTCTCCTTCAGCGCCAGCGCGCGAGTCTCTTCGAGGACGCCTTCCTCTTTCAGGAAATCCTCCAGAGACGGGCCGATATGCTTGCTGCGCTTTTTCACTTCGTACCCTCTTTTCATTCTCCGTTTCGCCAGGGCCAGGTCAGCGGTCGGCGTTTTTTGCGTTTTCTTGATGAATCCGTGCAGCGCAACGAGCATCTCGTCGTGAAAGCACAGGATGAGCCGTGCTATCCGCTGGCTCGGAAGCGATGAGCGCACCTCCCAAAGACCATCTTTGAGGCTTCCCACCAGCGGCCTACCAATCGGCCAGCCGAACTGCACCCGCATGAGGTCGAGCCCGATAGCTCGCCGGTCTTCCTTGTCGAGGCTGCGCAGCCAATCGAGGACCGGGGATCCGCCTGCCTTGGTTCGGTAAAAACCGGACAGGTACCTCCGGGTTTTTGTCCATCCCTCCCCACAAGCTCCAGTATGTACCAAAAATGATACATTTGTCAAAATACATATGCGAGTGTGGTGGAACTGGTGCGAAGGTGGCGCCAACAGGTTCGGGTCCCTGACGGTTTCACTGACGCTTGCGAGGGGGTTGGTCTGTGATATTGTTGCTGAATTCTTGGCAGGTGACATTTCCATGCTTATTTTTGGACGGACCGTATTCGCCGCACTAGCGTTGACCACCCTGGGTCTCGCCCAGGCCACCAAACCTGTGACCGTTGACAGCAAGGTCTTGCGCAGCGTTGGAAGCGCTGCGAACGATCCTTTGCCCGGCTCCTGGCTGAGCTACGGACGCAACCAGAGCGAAACCCGCTACAGCACGCTGAAGCAGATCAACGATAGCAATGCGAAGCGCCTGGGCTTGGCCTGGACGTACCCGGTGGGTGCGGGGGGCGGCAATCAAGAGGGCACGCCGCTGGTGTGGAATAACACGCTCTATGGCATCACAACCTGGAGCGTGGTCTACGCACTCGACGCTAAGACCGGCAAAGAGCTGTGGCGCTGGGACCCGGAAGTGAACCAGACCGCCGTGCGTCCGAAGATCTGCTGCGGCACTGTGAACCGTGGCGTGGCTCTCTACAACGGAATGATCATCGCGCCGGTAATCGACGGACGGCTGGTCTCGCTCGACGCGGTCACTGGCAAGCCGCTGTGGGAATCCCGTGTGGCGTATCCGCAGGATTGGTACACCGTCACCATGGCGCCGCGCATCGCGGGCGACAAAGTGATCATCGGCGCGTCGGGCGGGGACAAATGGACGCGCGGCTTCTTCGCCGCGTTCGACGCGAAAACGGGACGCTCCGCCTGGAAATTCTACACGGTTCCCGGAAATCCCGAGAATCCGCCGGAAAATGACGCGATGAAGGCCGCTCTCAAAACCTGGGGCGGCGACTTCTGGACCAAGGGCGGCGGCGGAGCGGTTTGGGACGGCTTCGCATATGATCCGGAGGCGAACCTGGTTTATGTGGGCACAGGCAATGCCGAGCCATGGCACCAGAAGTTCCGCGGCGCGCAGAACGTGGACAACCTCTACACCTGCTCCATCTTGGCCGTCGACCTGAGCAGTGGCCAGCTCAAATGGTATTTTCAGACCACGCCCAACGACAATTGGGATTACGACAGTGTCCAGCAGCTCATGCTGCTCGACCTAACGATCAAAGGCAGCTCGCGCAAAGTGATCACGCAGGCTTCGAAAAATGGTTTCTTCTGGGTGCTGGACCGCGTCACTGGCGAGTTTATCTCCGGTGCGCCATACGTCAAGACCACCTGGGCACTCGGGCTCGACGCCAAGGGCCGTCCCATTGTGAATCCCGCGGCTTATTACGACAAAGAACCGATCTCGATCTTTCCCACCGGCGGCGGCGCGCATAACTGGTCGCCGATGTCCTACAGTCCGGCCACGGGTTGGGTCTATATTCCCGTTTTCCTCCAGCCGTTCACCTACGCAGCCCTGGACGAGGTTAAGCCCAACAGCAACGGCTATACGCGTGGCAACGTCGACCCGAAACTAATCGATAGTCCGGCGATTGGTCCACCGACCGCCGAAGGCATGCGGGGCGCGTTGCAAGCTTGGGATCCCGTGAATCAGAAACTGATGTGGCGCATCGAAGGCGGGGGAGGTATCGGCGGCGGAACGGTTGCTACGGCGGGCAACCTGGTATTCCACGTGATCAACGACGGGCGCTTCCGGGCGGTGACTGCCGACAAGGGCGAAATCCTCTATGAGATCAAGACCGGGCGCACGGGCATGGCGCCTCCCATTACATATGAGGCTGACGGGAAGCAATATGTCGCGTTCCAGGGTGGATTGGGGCGTCTGGCAACTATCGAGGGTCCGAATGACGCGAACGTGGACAACCCTCCTATTATGTTTGTGTTCGCGCTGGAGGGCACGGCTGAGTTGCCCAAAGCGGCGCCTCCTCCTCCCCCTAACAACCCACCGAAGGCAGCCGCGCCCGAAAAAGAGCCCTAGAACTGAGCAAAGATCTCGTGTAACCAAGGGGTTGCCGAAGTATACTTTAATACAGTAGAGCCATGTCGTCCTCAACGCGCAGGACATTTCTGAAGACTGCCGCCGCAGCAGGCGTGTCGGCTGGCTTCGTTTTTGCAGAAACCGCCAAAATCACCGCCACGCCTCTGGGCGACCGCCTCTTTATGCTCACCGGCGCGGGCTGCAACGTCGTCGTCGAGACGCGATCGAGCGGCGTCGTCATGGTGGATGGCGGACTCGCACAGAACGCTCCCTCGCTCGCGCAGGTCGTAGCCGCGTTGCCGAATGGCGGTCCGGTTCGGACGCTTTTCAACACGCACTGGCATCCCGAACAGACCGGCTCCAACCAAGTGCTCGGTATGGCCGGCGCCACCATCATTGCTCAGGAAAATACGCGGCTCTGGCTGCAGCAAGACATCACGTGGCCCTGGAACGGAGAGAAATTCAAGAAGCTTCCGAAGGTCGCCCAACCGAACAAAAGCTTTTACGACCAAGGCACGCTCGATTCCGGGATCCGATACGGCTACATCTCCGACGCCGCGCACACGGATGGCGATCTCTACGTCTATTTCGCGCAGCAGAATGTCCTTGCCGTGGGGGACGCGGCCTATGGCCAGGGCTGGCCAGTGATGGACTGGTGGACGGGCGGCTGGATTGGCGGCATCGTCGGCGGACTGCAACGCATCCAGACCGTCGCGAACAAGGACACGAAAATTGTTCCCGCAGTGGGCCCCGTGCTCAGCTTTGCCGACATCACCGTGCAGCTCGACATGTACGGCACAATTTTCGACACTCTGAACAAGATGATCAACAAAGGGCACAGTCCCTCGGAAGCCGTCGAGGCCAAAGTAGCCAAGGAATACGAAGCCAAGATGGGCAACTCGGACGAGTTCATTCGCCGTTCCTTCGAGAGCCAGTGGGCTTATCTTTCCCCAGATGCATAAGATGACGACCAGATGCATAAGATGACTCGAATCGCGATTTCACTGATCTGCCTGTCGGGCGCGCTGGCCGCTGCACCCGCCACCGAAGGGCCGGATCCTGCCGAGCGAAACCTCGCCACCGTCCAGCAATACTGTTCGGGTTGCCATAACGACAAAGCCAAAATCGGCGGGGTTAGTTTCCAAGGCGCCACGGCCGCGAGCATCGCCCAAAATCCTGAGCTCTTTGAAAAAGCCGTAAGGAAGCTGCGCGGACGCGTGATGCCGCCGCCGGGCGCGAAACAGCCGGATGCGAAAGCGGTGGATTCGCTGGTGGCGTGGCTCGAAGAATCGCTCGACAAGCTTCCCAACCAGGCGTATATCACCGACAGCCAGGTGCTGCATCGGTTAAATCGCAACGAATACGAAAACGCGGTCCGTGATCTGCTTCTGGTGGATGTAAACGGCGCGGATTTGCTGCCCCCGGACGATACCGCGCAGGGCTACGACAACATCGCATCGGCCTTGCAGGTTTCGCCATCTTTCGTCGAGCAATATGTCCATGCTGCCCACAACGTCGCGCTTGCGGCGCTCGGCAAAGCGGACTCCCGGCCGCAGGGCTGGACCTTCAAGGCAAGCCCCGGCAATCAGCTCACACACGTCCCCGGATTGCCTCTGGGCACTCGCGGCGGAATTCTCGCGAAAGTGGATCTCCCCGCCGACGGCGAATATCGCATCAACATAGCCGACATGGCTAACCACATCTGGGGCAATGGCATGGAGTATGAAAATCCCCTGGTGGTGACGGTAGACAACAAAATCGTCTATCAAACCGTCGTCGGCGGCGAAGAAGATGCGAAGCTTTACGATCAGGTGCAGAGCGGCGCGCTCGATCGCGTAAATGCCCGCCTGAAGAACATTAAATTCCAGACCACGGCTGGCCCTCACAAGATCGCCGTCTCATTCCGCCGCCAAAGCTTCGCGGAGTCTGACGATCAGTTGCAGATGTTTGCGCCCGGCGGAGGACAGGATCGTTCTTATCGCGTGAGCTCGTTCCAGCTGCTAGGTCCCTTCGATGCCACGGGCCTCAGCTCAACGCCCAGTCGCGACCGCATCTTCTCCTGCAATCCGGCTAAGGACAAGAATAAAGCCCCGGAAGTCTGCGCGAAGGAGATTTTCTCCACGCTGGCCAGGCGGGCTTATCGCCGGCCAGTTACCAACCAGGACGTCGGTGAGCTGATGCAGTATTACGCCGATGGGGTCAAGGAGGGCGGGTTCGAATCCGGTATCCGCTCCGGGATCACCGGGATGCTGGCCAGCCCATTCTTCCTGTATCGCGGCGAGCGCGTTCCAGCTGGGCTGAAGCCGGGCGAGAAATACGCGATCACAGATCTGGAACTCGCTTCGAAACTTTCATTCTTCCTGTGGAACTCTATTCCCGACGACGAGCTGCTCAATGTCGCGAGCAAGAACAAACTCAGCGATCCAGCGACGCTCTCGGCGCAGGTCCGGCGCATGCTGGGCGATCCGCGATCGAAGACCCTGGCGACCAATTTCGTGTTCGAGTGGCTGGACATGCAGCGGCTGGACCAAGTGGTTCCCGATACCGACGTATTCCCGTATGCTTCCGGCCGCCTGGACCCGCGGCAGGATTTCCGCACCGAGCTCGCCCTGTTTGCGGACAGCATCTTCCGTGAAGACCGTAACGTCGTGGATTTGTTGCGCGCCAGCCATACCTACGTGAATGAACGCCTGGCCTTGCAATATGGCCTCACCGATGTGAAGGGCGATGAGTTCCGCCGCGTGGAACTGAAAGATTCCGCGCGCTGGGGGTTGCTGGGCAAAGGCGCCATCCTGATGGCGGCGGCGTATCCCAACCGCACGTCCCCGGTGCTGCGTGGAAAGTTCATCCTGAGTGCGCTCGAGGGCGTTCCGCCAGCCAACCCTCCACCCAACGTCCCCACCTTGAACGATAAGGATATCGGCACCACCAAAGCGCTCACCGTTCGCGAGTTGATGGCTAAACATCGCGCCAGCCCAACTTGCTCCTCTTGCCACGCCGTAATGGACCCGCTGGGTTTCGCGCTCGAAAACTTCGATGGCACGGGAATGTGGAGAGATAAGGACCGCTTTGCCGGCACCGTGATCGATTCGGCCGGCGAGCTGCCCGACGGTACCAAGATCAACGGCCCCGACGATCTCCGCAACGCGCTGCTACGCCGTCCCGAACAATTCGTGCAGACCTTTGTCGAAGCCCTGTTGACCTATTCCATGGGCCGCACACGCGAGTATTACGACATGCCGACGGTTCGCAGAATCGTGCGCGACACGGCAGCCAAGGATTACAAATTTTCGGCCATCGTTGATGCGGTGGTTTCAACCGACCAGTTTAAGATGCGCCGCGTGCCAGAGCCGGTGCCGGTGCAGAGTGCCAGCAGATAGTCAGGAGACGTCATGTTCATTTTCAAAAAGCACATTCCCCGCCGCGCAGTCTTGAAGGGAGCCGGAGCCGCCATCGGGCTGCCGCTGCTCGAAGCCATGTTTCCCGCCACATCCGCGGCTGCCACCACGGGCGCCGGAAAAACGCCGAAGCGCTTCGCGTTTGTGGGCTTCCCGCACGGCGCGATCATGGATCGTTGGTCGCCCAAGGAAGTTGGTACGGACTTCACTGTCTCTCCCATCCTGAAACCGCTGGAGCCGTTCCGCAAGCATCTCACCATCGTCTCCGGCTTGCGTAACAAGCCCGCGGAAACGCCCGAGCCGCACGCCTACATCGAACAAGGCTGGCTGACGGCCGTGAAGCCTTTTGATTTCGGCAAGAACGGTCCGGACTATGGCGTGAGCGCCGACCAGATTGCGGTCCGCTACGTGGGACAAGACACGCGCCTGCCGTCGCTTGAAATGAGCGTCGGCCAGGGCAGCGCCCGCCTGGCATGGCGCACTCCCACTCAGCCGCTGCCGCAGGAAAGCAACCCGCGCGCGGTTTTCCAGAAGCTCTTTGGACAAGGCGACACCGATCAGGAACGTTCCCAGATCCTGACGGAAACCGGCAGTATCCTGGATCGCGTACAAGCACAAGCCCAGCGCCTGCAAGCAAGCCTCGGCGTCCAGGATCGCAACGTCGTGCATGATTATCTTGACTCGGTTCGCGAGATCGAGCGCCGCGTGCAGATGGCCGAGAAGGCCCACAACACCGAGCTGGTGATTCCGGATGCGCCCATCGGCACGCCGAACGATCTGACGGAATATTTCAAGCTGATGTTCGACCTGATGGCGCTTGCGTTCCAGGCCGACATTACGCGCGTGATCACGCTTTCCATGGACCACGAAGCCAGCATGCGCACCTATACCAACCTGAGCATCTCGGAAGGCTTCCATCCGCTCTCGCATCACGGCAACAATCCCGAAAAGATGGACAAGCTGGTGAAGATTCAGAATTACCACGCGCAGGTTTTCGCCGGATTCATCAAGAAGCTCGAAGCCTCGAAAGAAGGCGACGGCACGGTGCTCGATCACGCGACCATTCTGTTTGGCAGCGATATGAGCAACAGCGATCGCCACAATAACGATCCGCTGCCGTCGGCCATCCTGGGACACGCCAACGGGAAGATTAAAGGCGGGCAGCATCTGAAGTACCCGCAAGACTCCCGTCACGGTGAGTTGCTCCTTACGCTGCTGCAGCGCAACGAGATTCCCGTGAAATCCATCGGGGACGGCGTCGACGGCCTCTCGGAGCTGTAGCCATGCGCGGCTTCGTAACGGCATTTGCGGTCATGTTGGCCGGTGCCTCGCTGGCATTTTCCGGTGATCCGTCGCTGGTGGATACGGCAGCGTCCGGCGAGCACATGGAAGCCATGCGTTTGCTGGCCGTCAAGGGCACCAACGTGAACGCCACCGGCGCGGACGGTGCTACCGCCATCATGTACGCCGCTGCGAACGGCGATCTGGAACTGGTGCGTGCGCTGATCAAAGCGGGCGCCGATGTCAAATTGGCGAACCAGCTCGGCACGTCGGCCATCACCGAAGCCGCGATTATCGGCAATGCGCCCATCATAGCTGCACTGCTCAAAGCGGGCGCCGATCCCAACTTCAAAACTCCCAATGGCGAAACTCCCCTGATGGCGGCCGCTCGTAGTGGCAAGATCGATGCAGCCAAGGTGTTGCTAGCTGCCGGAGCCGACATCAACGCCAAGGAAACCTGGGGCGAGCAAAGTGCGCTCATGTGGGCCGCCGCGCAGAGCCAGGCCGAAATGGTGAAGTTCCTGGCATCCAACGGCGCGAACCTGAACGATCACGGCAAGGTCAATCAATGGGAGCGCAAGATCATCCAGGAACCGCGGCCCAAGGACATGAACAAGGGCGGCTTTACGCCCCTGCACTATGCAGCGCGGGAAGGTTGTGCGCCCTGTGTTCAGAACCTGCTCACTGCCGGCGCCGATCCAGACTCTGAAGATCCGGACCGCGAGACGCCGCTTCTGCTGGCGCTCGAGAACATGCATTTCGACACCGCGGCCGTTCTGATTCAAGGCGGCGCCAACCTCGACAAGTGGGATCTCTTCGGCCGCTCGCCGGTCTACATGGCTGCCGATGTCAGCACGCTCCCGACCAAAGGGAATGGAGCGGTGGCCGTCCTGCCGAGTCCGGATAAGCTGAGCGCCGTCGATGTGGGCCGCATGTTGCTCGAAAAGGGCGCGAACCCGAACATTCAGTTGAAGCGGCGTCCCCCGTATCGCGACGTACCGCAGGATCGCGGCGGCGACACCATGCTGGCCCAGGGCGCCACACCGTTGTTGCGTGCGGCCCGTGCCGGCGACGCCAAGTTCACGGCGCTGCTGTTGGAGCATAAGGCGCTGGTGGATCTGCCGAGCAAGGAAGGCATCACGCCGTTGATGGCCGCGGCCGGAGTGGATTACGGCGCACGCGTCACGCGCGGAAGAAATCGCACCGATGACGGCGTGCTCGCCACCATGGATCTTCTCGTCAAGGCCGGCGCGAACGTGAACGCCCGCTCGGTTCTGGATCGCAATATGCTCGGACGCGGCGCCGGTTTCGGCGCTGGTGAGAGCGTTGGAGCACGCATCGCACAAAGCTTCCGCCGCGGCAGTCAAATGCCGGGCGCGGATGCGGTTCCGAACCAAACCGCTCTGCATGGCGCCGCCGAACACGGCTTCGATAAGTTCATCGAGTTTCTGGTCGCCAATGGCGCTGACCTCTCTGCTAAAGATGCGAACGGGCGCACGCCTCTGGACGTTGCACGGGGCGCGGGCGGTGTTCGCGGTGGGGCCGACGCGTTTCCGAAAACCGTCGCGCTGCTCGAATCCTTGATGACGGCCAAAGGCATCCCCGTGACCGCGCCGCCCCTGCGCGCGGAAAAATAGACCGAAGCGATATAATCCCTGCATGGGGAAAGCGTGTCTGCTTGCGTTGATGGCCGTAGCCGCCAGGGCCCCCGTTGTGGCCTGGGATTCGGAGAAAGATTCGGAGAAAGATGCGGAGAAATTCTACTCCGCCATCCGTGAAAACAACCTGACGCAATTGAAGGCGCTGCTGGAGGGCCCGGCGGCGAAAGCGGATGTCGCAGACAATCATGGAATCACTCCATTGATGTACGCCGCTGAGATTGGCTCATTGGACGCGATGCGCGTCTTGATCGATCGCGGTGCCGATGTCAACGCCCAAAACGACTTCGGTTCCACGGCCTTGATGTGGTCGGTTTCCGATCCCTCCAAGGTTCGCTTGCTGCTGGACCATGGCGCGCAGGTCAATCTGTCCGCCAGAAGCGGGCGCACCGCGCTGATCGTGGCCGGATTCACCAACCCGTCGGCGGAGGTGGTGCGTCTTCTGCTTGCCAAAGGCGCTAAAGCGGATGTAATGGACAAACGGCACGTCACGCCGATGAATGCCGCCACGTTTGGGAACGATACCGCAACCGTCCGGCTGCTGCTGGAGGCCGGCGCCGATATCGAAACGGCCGACACGTTCATCGGCTTGACTCCGCTGATGAACGCCGCGGGAAATCGAAACGTCGAGGCGGTGAAGTTACTTTTAGCCAAGGGCGCGAAGGTGAACGCCGTGTCGAAAACGGAGGGCCTGCCGAAGATTCAGACCGGCACGGTGGAATTCGGCGGCTGGACTCCTTTAGGGATGGCGGCGGCATTCGGCCCGCCCGAAGCGGTGCGTGTGCTGCTGGATGCAGGCGGGCGAATCGACGCACAGGATTATCGCGGCTTTACGCCGTTGATGCTGGCCATCGGAACGGACAGATACGATCACCGGACTATAAACATGTTGGTGGCTCACGGCGCCGACCAGCACCTGACCAATCACGCCGGCGAGACCGCGCTCGATTGGGCGTATAAATTCTCAGACCCGGAAGTGGTGCGCGCGTTGGGAGGAACTCCGAAGGACCTGGCCCAGCCGGCCCGGTTAGCAGAAGAAGCGCCGGACGCGCGGACCGCCGTCACTCGCAGCATTCAGTTGCTGGACCGCACCAACGATCAGTTCTTCCACAAAGCGGGATGCTTCGCCTGCCACGAACAGCCTGCAGCCGAGTTTGCCGCGGCGGCCGCGCGCGCCAAGGGCATCCCGGTGGATGAAAAAGCGTCGCACGAACGGATTCTGCAGATCACCTCCACCATCAATCCAGTCGCACTGGAAGGAGCAGCCGCGTTAGGTGGCGCGGACAACAACTTGTATTCCGTTGAGGCGCTGGTCCGCGCCGGTTATGCCGCGAATCGCATCACGGATTTTCTGGCGGCGAACCTGGCGATGGCGCAAGGCGGCGATGGAGGATGGCATCTGCCCGGGTATTCGCGCTCCCCCATCCAGGACAGCGACTTTTCGCGAACGGCTATGGCCATGCGAGCGTTGAAAACCTACGGGACTGCTGGGCGCGCGAGTGAAATGAAGCAGCGCATCGAACTCGGCAAGCAATTCCTGCTGCACGCGGAGCCGGTGATCCTGGAGGATATGGACATGCGCCTGGCGGGTGTGGCCGCATCAGGAGCCAGCTCCGCGGAGCTTCGCAAACTCGCCGAGCCCATTTTGAAACAGCGCTGCTCCGACGGCGGCTGGGCACAACGCAAAGGATTTCCGAGCGATGCCTATGCCACGGGCATGACTTTGTGGGCTCTGAGCGAAGCCGGCGTCATGCGGCCCGATGAAAAGGGCGTGAAGTTCCTGCTCGGCACTCAGAGCACGGATGGCGCTTGGCACGTCGCCAGCCGCGCTACCAAGTTCCAGGAATATTTCGAGAGCGGCTTCCCCTATGGGCACGACCAATGGATCTCCACCATGGCCACCGGCTGGGCCGCGAATGCCCTGGCATTGTCGATCAAGGAATAACGCCCCGGGCCTGGGTTCGAAAAAGTAGCCGCCGGTCTCCTGTTGGTTCTCGCCGATCTCCAGACGGCGTTCGCCGATTCATGATCCGGTTTTTGCCCGTGCGCTGATACATTGCAATCATGCTGCCTGAGGACGACCAGGCCATCCGCGCACTTCTCGTTAAGATGTACGAGGCGTGGGCCATGGGAAACGGGAGCGCTTACGCCGCCTGCTTTACGGAGGACTCCGACTACGTTACGTTCAACGGAATTCGCCTGCGAGGCAGACGAGAAAACGCCGAGTTGCACGACGCCTTGTTTCGCGGTGTGCTGAAGGGAACGCGAA
>JBEKLB010000206.1:0-11622 GCA_050010415.1 Bryobacteraceae bacterium
TCGGCGTGGCAATCAGCGATGAGAGCGGCGCAATTGTTTACGCCAACCAGGCGTTGTGCCGAATGCTTGGCTATCAGGAACATGAGCTTGGCCGGATGCAGTTCGGGACCGGCGGCTCCACGCTGGTACTTATCGGTTGCTAGTTCTGATGTGTGAGGCGTGTCCAGACCGGCAGCCCCGCAATATAGACAGCCTGGACAGAGGGTGCGCCGAAAAAATAGGCGATTTCGCGATAGTCGGCGCAATCGTGAATGACGAAGTCGGCTTGTTTGCCGCTTTCGAGCGAGCCGATTTCGTTTCCGAGCCCCAGGCTGTAAGCGGCGTTGATGGTGGAGGCGGTAATGGCTTCGGCGGGCGTCATCTTCATCTGGGTGCACGCCAGGGAGAGGATCATCGGCATGGAGGGCGTGGGCGAGGAGCCGGGGTTAAAGTCCGTGGCCAGCACGACGGCCAGGCCCGCTTGGATCATTTCGCGGGCCGCCGGATAGCGAGTCAAACCCAGGGCGTAGACCGAACCGGGAAGCAGCACCGGCTGCACCCCCGCGGACTGGAGCGCGAGTATTCCACGCGCGCTGGTATGTTCCAGATGATCGGCGGTGCTCGCGTGCAACTCGGCCGCCAGCGCAGCGCCACCCGAATCGGAAAGCTGGTCGGCGTGCATTCGCAAGCCCAGCCCGAGTGAGCGCGCGGCGGACAGCACCCTGCGGCTCTCTTCAATGGAGAAGATCCCGGGTTCACAGAAGACGTCGCAGAACTGGGCCATTCGCTGGTTGGCAACTGCCGGCAGCATCTGGTGGATTACCAGATCTGCGTACTCGGACGGGTGTCCACGAAATTCGTCCGGGATTTCGTGTGCGCCTAGAAATGTCGGGACGCATCGAAGATCTTGAATACGCCTGATCACTCGCAGCAATTTGCATTCGTCTTCGAGCGTAAGGCCGTAGCCGGATTTGGCTTCGATGGTGGTGGTTCCTCCGGCCTGGAACCAGCCGACGTAGCGGCGGGCGGAATCGAAAAGCTGTTCTTCGCTCGCGGCCCGCGTCTGGCGCACGGTAGACCTGATGCCGCCACCCTGGGCTGCGATTTCGGCATAGGTGGCGCCCTCGCTGCGGCGCTCGAACTCCGCGGCCCGGTTTCCGGCGAATACAGGATGCGTGTGGGCGTCCACGAATCCCGGCAGTACGCTGCGCCGGCCGGCGTCGATGACCGAATCGGACGCTGTGATCGATCGCTCGATTTCAACGCGCGGGCCGGCCTGAATGATCCGGCCGTCTTCGATCAGCAGGGCGCCATCGGGGATGATCGCGAGATCGCGCATGGCAGCTCCGGTTCGCGGGCCGGCTACTCCTGCGAGCGTCACCAGTTGCGCGCAGTTGGTGACTGCGGTCCTCACAAACTGGGATCCATGGGAATGCGAACACCACGCTGGTGCGCCGCATCGATAGCTTCCCGATATCCGGCATCCACGTGACGAATCACGCCCATTCCGGGATCGGTGGTGAGCACGCGCTGCAGGCGCTTCGAGCACGCTTCCGTGCCATCGGCTACCACCACCATTCCCGCATGCTGCGCGTATCCGATGCCGACGCCGCCGCCGTTATGAATGGAGACCCAGGTGGCGCCGGCCGCGGTGTTGAGCAGGGCATTGAGCAGTGGCCAATCCGCAATGGCGTCCGATGAATCGCGCATGGCTTCGGTTTCGCGATAGGGCGAGGCCACGGAGCCGGCATCCAGATGATCGCGCCCGATCACGATGGGCGCCTCGATTTTTCCGCGCCGCACGTAATCGTTCATGGCGACCCCGAACTCGGCGCGCTCGCCATAACCCAGCCAGCAGATGCGCGCGGGCAAGCCTTGAAACTGGACGCGATCGCGCGCCAGGCCCAGCCAACGCTTGAGCACGGCATTATCGGGAAACAGTTCCAGCGCCAACTGATCGGTGGTGTGGATGTCGGCGGGAGATCCCGACAACGCTACCCAGCGAAAAGGGCCGCGGCCTTCGCAAAACATCGGGCGAATGTATTCGGGCACGAAGCCGGGAATGTCGAAGGCATTGGCCACGCCGGCGCGCTTGGCCTGGGTGCGGATGTTGTTTCCGTAATCGAACGTTACGGCGCCCATTTGCTTCAGTGCGAGCATGCCCGATACGTGCTGCCCCATCGCGGCGATCGAGCGTTCCGTGTATTCGTTTGCGTTCGACGCGCGCAGCGCGAGAGCCTCGGCCAGTGTCATGCCATTCGGGACGTAGCCGCCCAGCGGGTCATGCGCGCTGGTCTGGTCGGTCAAAATATCGGGGACTATGCCGCGGCGGGCCAGCTCCGGAATCACGTCGGCGCAGTTTCCAACCAGACCCACCGAGATGGCCTGCCCCTGCTTGCGCGCCTGGTCGATCATCGTGAGCGCTTCGTCAAGGCTCCAGGCAATGCGATCGCAATAGCCGGTCTTCATCCGTTTCTCGATCCGCGCGGGATCTACCTCGATTCCCAGGTAGCAAGCGCCATTGAGCGTAGCCGCGAGCGGTTGCGCGCCGCTCATGCCGCCCATGCCGCCGGAGACGATCAGACGTCCGGCGAGCGAGCCCTGAAAATGCTTGTCCGCGGCTGCGGCGAAGGTTTCAAACGTCCCTTGCAGGATGCCCTGGCTGCCGATGTAGATCCAAGAGCCGGCGGTCATCTGGCCGTACATGATCAGGCCCAAATGTTCCAGTCGATGAAACTCAGTGTCGTTGGACCAGTGGCCCACCAGGTTGGAATTTGCCAGCAATACGCGCGGGGCGTCGGCGTGAGTGCGGAAAACGCCCACCGGTTTGCCGGATTGGATGAGCAGCGTCTCGTCGTTTTCGAGCGCGCGCAGCCAGCCTACGATGGCGTGAAAACTTGGCCAGTCCCGCGCGGCGCGCCCGGCGCCCCCGTAGACGATCAGGTCCTCCGGTTTTTCGGCCACGTCGGGATCCAGGTTATTCATCAGCATCCGTAGCGCGGCCTCCTGCTGCCAGCCCTTGCAGGAGATTTGAGTGCCACGCGGCGCGCGAATGGCGGTAAGAGTTTTGCTCATCTGCTATCAGTATCGACGATTCCGCTGAGATGATCGGCCCCCGCGCGGCACTAATTGGCCGTGAAAGATCAAACCTCGCTCCTGGATACGAAAAGTGTCGACAACAGCGCCCGCCAACGCGCCATCGACGCCGCGCTCAGCCAGATGGACAAGCAGTTCGGAAGGGGCTGCGTGCTGCGCCTGGGATCGCGCAACGTGCTGCCGGTCACGGTGATCTCAAGCGGCTCTATTTCGGTGGACGCGGCGCTGGGCGTGGGTGGATTCCCGCGCGGACGAGTGGTCGAAATCTTCGGTCCGGAGTCCTCCGGGAAAACCACCATGGCTTTGCAGGTGATCGCGCAAGCGCAAAAGGCCGGGGGCGCTGCGGCCTTCATCGACGCCGAGCATGCGCTGGATGCCAGCTACGCGCGTAAGCTGGGCGTCGACGTGGATAACCTTGTGGTATCGCAGCCGGATTACGGCGAGCAGGCGCTCGAGATCGTGGGCGCGCTAATCGGCTCCGGCGGCATCGACATCGCGGTGGTGGATTCGGTGGCGGCGCTGGTGCCGAAGGCGGAACTGGACGGTGAAATGGGCGACAGTCATATGGGCTTGCACGCGCGGCTGATGTCGCAGGCGCTGCGCAAGCTGACCGGAACGGTGGCGCGCACCAACACGTTGCTCATCTTTATTAATCAGGTGCGGGAGAAGATCGGCGTGATGTTTGGCAATCCGGAGACCACCACCGGCGGGCGGGCGCTGAAATTTTACTCGTCCGTTCGGACTGAGGTGCGGCGCATGGCCGCCATCAAGGACGGCGAAAAAGTTGTCGGGAACCGCACCAAGGTCAAAATCGTCAAGAACAAAGTGGCAGCGCCGTTCCGCGAGGCGGAAGTGGACATCCTCTATGGAGTGGGCATCTCGCGAGAGGGCGACCTGCTGGATCTCGGCGTGACTCAGGAGCTGGTGGAGAAAAGCGGCTCCTGGTACAGCTTCGGCGGCGAGCGGATCGGACAGGGGCGCGAGACGGCGCGCGCGTTTCTGGTGGAGAATCCCGCTGTGGCGGACCGCTTAGACGCGGATTTGCGCCGACACCTGGAGCTAACCGCGGCTGGCGCTCCGGGCGCCGACTCAGCCGGCACGTTAGACCTTGCTCAGACGGATGGGGTGAAGACCGCCCGGACCGCGTGAATCCGTCCTTTGAGACACAAGGTTAGCTCCAAAAGCCCATTCCATCGGAGTCCGAGACATGCTACCCTCAGAAAGCTGAGGAAAAATGCGGATTTCAGGCATTCTTCTCTTTACAACCCGAGTGTCATCCCGTATGATTTGGTAGGAAACAATTCAGCACGGTTATGTTTTAGACGCCGCAGCCGTAATTGGAAGAACCAAATCGAGAGAATCAGACCCCAAGTCCAAATAGGGACCAGATAAGGAGAAGTACATGGCAGTAGCAACCAAATTGACGCAGACACAAGTGATCAAGGAACTGGCCGGCTCCACCGGAACGACCACCAAGGTAGCCAAGCAGTTCGTCACGAGTTTCTCTGAATTGGCCGTTCGTGAGACCAAGAAGAACGGCGTGTTCGTGATCCCCGGCATCGGCCGCCTGGTGCGCGTAGACCGCAAGGCGCGGATGGGACGCAATCCCGCGACGGGCGAAGCTATCAAGATTCCCGCTAAGAAAGTGGTGAAGTTCCGGGTAGCGAAAGCCGTAAAAGACGCGATCGTGCCGCCCAAAAAGAAGTAGTAGCTCGGCAGAGAGTTTCGATCCCAAAAGCACAAACCCCCGCGTAGCCTCGCGGGGGTTTTACTTTCTAAACTCGATTCAGGTCCGCTCAGAGTGCGAGCAAATCCAGGAAGCCTTATGCCTGCTTCTTTTCGTCGACGTCGGGGTGTTCCTCTGTCTTCAAGGCGTTCTTGAAGTTCTTGATGCCTTCACCCAAACCCTTTGCCACTTCAGGAATCTTCTTTCCGCCAAACAGCAGAACGGCGACTACCAAAATGACCAGCAGTTCAGGTAAGCCTATGGATCGGATCAT
This sequence comes from Bryobacteraceae bacterium, assembly GCA_050010415.1. Classification (GTDB taxonomy): domain Bacteria; phylum Acidobacteriota; class Terriglobia; order Bryobacterales; family Bryobacteraceae; genus Palsa-89. Next base: position 5,076 of record JBEKLB010000206.1, read on the forward strand.
ACGGCCTCCTTATACGGACACTACTCAATTGTAGGGAGCTTGTTTCCTCCCCGTCAAGCCAAAGCCTTCCCGAGGGCGTTTGGCGGGGCTTTCAGGGCGGCCCTGGGACCGCCCCACGATCGTTCCAGGCTGCTCTCAAAGCTTACTAATAAACCCCCGCAGCGACTTGGCACGCGCGCTGCTCGATTCGGCGATGGCGCCGCCCCTGCTAGCCGCGCTGGCAGCCAGCGTCTTCCTGGTCCGGTAATGCTCGGTCTTCCGTACCGTGCGCACCAGATCGTCGATGGTTTCGCGCAAGCTCCTGCCGTTGCGGCTCAGCTTGCCGAGATCCCGCACCTGCGTCTGGCCATTCGAGATCACCAGCTGATACCACTCGCTGGTGATCGGATTGCCGAAGCTCACGTAGCCGTTTTCGAGCACCGTGTGCGGTCCCTGGATGTTCCCGCGAAAACTGTACTGCGTGCCGGTTGCGCCGTGGGGATCGTAGTAATGGGGCGTGATGAAATCGGAGAGTTGCTGGCCGTTCACGCCATAAGCGAATTGCGCATCCTCACAGGGATCGCAGACTTCCACCAGGTAGACCACCCGGCTCAGCGCGGACAGAGGGCTGGGCGCCTGGGGCGGAGGCGAGCCAGCGACGGTGCGGTTTCCGAAGGGATCGGCCAGAATCTCGAGTGTTTCGTGACTCGCCGTGAGCTGCCACTGATCGTCGGCCTGCACCAGCGAGAAAGGTTGCCCATTGTCATCGGTGTGATAACCAGCCGCGCCGGGTTGATCAATGTCATCGCGAATGATCACCGGCCAATAATCCACGGGAACCGATTCCAGGGCGTCGAACGCGCTTACTGTCGGGCTCACCTGCCAGAGGGGCCCGAAATCGCGGGTCGCCTGCTTCTGCAACGCAGCGGCCACGGTGGATAGATCCGAAAAATTCACCAAGCGGGTGTCTGACACCAACGCAACTTGATGCGGTAGGGTGCTCATCATGATCCTCCTCAATCGAAATTGGAAGGGTGATGGCGGTCCGATCATAGCATGAGGGGCAAAAGATTTAGAGGCGGAATTCAGAATACAGAAGCCAGAATGCTGGCAGGAAGCTTACTGGAACAAGAAATATCCGGCGTATCCCAGGGCGGTCCCGATGAGCGCGCCGGCCACCACGTCGCTCAGGAAATGCATGCCGAGCAGGATGCGCGACATCGCGATGCTGAGAGCGCAGAATAGTAATCCGATGGTGAGGTTGGGATAGAACAGCGACAACGGAATAGCGACGGCGAAGGCTGTCATCGTGTGGCCGGAGGGGAACGAGAATTGGTCTGGCGGAAGCAGGGTAGCCCAGCAGTGCCGTTCGATCTGGCAGGGCCGCCGGCGTCCGGTGAGGCGCTTCAACTGGCTAAAGAGGAGGATGCTGCAGACTGCCGCGAGTCCAGCGGCGCCCAGGGCTTCAAAGCGGCTTTTCCCGCCCAGGCCCAGGATCACAAGGCCCATGGCGTACCACAGCCAGCCATCGCCGCCGCGCGTGGCGCTGATGCTGTAGAGACGCACCCAACGCGGCGCCTCCCAATTGTTTGCACGGCGCATCACGCTGTAGTCGCTCCTCGTGATTAGGCTGCGCACCATCCTACTTCAGAATATACTGCCAGCTCCGTTACATTCTGTTGAAGAAATGATTTCGGTTCACTCAAATCTTGACTGAAAACGTAACTGTGACAAACTGTTCTTTGCCCAGTACTAATAGGAACCGCCTGGTGGACTTCGTTTTCTTCGATGCGGGCGGCGGGCATCGGTCCGCCGCCAATGCCTTGAAAGCCGTCATCGAGCAGCAGGGACGGCCCTGGGAGATCCGGCTGGTAAATCTGCAGGAAATCCTGGATCCGCTGGATATTTTTCGTAAATATACCGGCATCCGGATGCAGGATGTCTATAACGTCATGCTGCAAAAGGGCTGGACGCTGGGCTCGGCGCAGGGAACTGTTTTGATGCACGGGCTGATTCGCCTGTATCACGGGGGCCAGGTGCGGCTGCTGAAGGAATTCTGGAAGCAAGGTGAACGCGACCTGGTGGTCTCCCTGATCCCGAATTTCAACCGCGCACTTCATGACAGCCTACGCGAGAGTTTGCCCGCGACGCCGCTGGTGACTATCCTGACGGACCTGGCGGATTTCCCCCCGCACTTTTGGATCGAACAACAGGACCAATATTTGATTTGCGGCACCGAGAAGGCGGCCGAGCAGGCGCGCGCGCTGGGGCATCCAGACGAGCATATTTTTCGGACTTCGGGGATGATTTTGCGGCCGAGCTTCTATCAGCCGGTAACGGCCGATCGCGCGGCGGAACGTTGCAGGCTGGGACTGGATCCGGAGTTGCCGATGGGCCTGGTGTTGTTCGGCGGCCAAGGGTCGAGCGTGATGCCTGAGATCGCGAAACGCGTGACGGCCCGTGCCCAGTTCATCTTCATCTGCGGACGGAACAAGAAACTCGCGGAACGTCTGCGAGGAATCGAGACCAGCTATCCGAAATATGTGGAAGAATTCACCAGCGAAATCCCGTACTACATGCACCTGTCGGATTTTTTCGTCGGCAAACCGGGGCCGGGCAGTATCAGCGAAGCGATCGCGATGCATCTTCCGGTGGTGGTGGAGCGTAACGCCTGGACGCTGCCGCAGGAGCGCTACAACACGGAGTGGATTCGCGAGAAGCAGGTCGGCGTGGTGCTGCCCTCGTTCCGGACCATTGACCAGGGGTTGCGGGAGTTGCTGGACGCCGCCAACTTCTCCCGCTTTCGCGCGAACGCCGCGGCAATTACGAATCGGGCGGTGTTTGAGATCCCGGAAATTCTCGCGTCGTTGCTGCAAGAATGAATAGACCTGTGCAGACCCGACGCAAACCTGCGGCCAAGCGAACGAGAGCCTCCGTCCGTCAGAGCGTGACAATTCCAGCGCAACTCGCGCGTGAAGTCCGGCGCGTGGCGAAGGAGCGCAATATAACCATGAGTCGGGCTATGGTGACCCTTGCGGAGCGTGGCGTCGAAGCGGAAGCGGCAGCGCGCGCCACACTGACAGCGGCCTATGAGGAGTTCATGGCAGAAGGAGATCCGGCGAAGAAGAGCGAAGTCGGCGAAGACCTGATCCAGGCGATCTTCGGGGAAGCCGCAATCGCGGGAGCTGCTGGACGCGACAACTTCTCCCGCCTTCGCGCAAACGCCGCGGCCATTACGAATCGGGCGGTGTTTGAGATCCCGGAAATTATGGAGTCGCTGTTGCACGGATGAGAAAAATATCGAGGATCGCGCCATATCCCGAGTAGCGGAATCCGCGCTCAGCCCCCTCGCATAACTCACGGCGGGTGCCCTCCGGGATCAAAAAAACCACTGGCGAACCTCTTCAGCCTAGCGGTATGATTTTGATGATCGGGATGGACACGCTAACGCCACGGGAACGGAGCGAACGTATGGGCCGAGTCCGTGGGAAGGATACCAAGCCAGAATTGTTGGTTCGTCGAACCGCCCATCGGCTCGGGCTACGATATCGGCTCCACCTCGCCGAACTTCCAGGGAGGCCCGATCTCGTCTTTCGCGGCAGCAAACGCGCGATCTTCGTGCATGGCTGCTTCTGGCATCAACACAGAGGCCGTTGTGCTCTTTCACGGCTGCCAAAGTCCCGGCTTGCGTTTTGGAAACCTAAGCTTGAGGGGAACCGCGAGAGAGACTTGCGCAATCAGCGAAAGCTCAGGCGGGACGGCTGGAAGATCTTAGTCCTATGGGAGTGCCAGTTGAATGACGAGAAGAAATTAGAATGCCGGATACTGGAGTTTATGGGACGTGCGATGTGATGACATCGGTAGAATTATTCGCTGGCGTCGGAGGTCTGGCCCTAGGTGTTTCGAGGGCCGGGTTTCGGCACTTGGCCGTAATCGAGCGCGATGAAGATGCGTGCGATACCATCCGCGAAAATCAAAGGCGGAGGCTGGACCTAGTAGCGGGATGGCCATTGCGCCAGGCGGACGTTCGATCTTTCAGCTTTGACGACTTGGGCGAAGGCACGGACCTGTTGGCGGCTGGCGTTCCATGCCAGCCCTGGTCTTTGGGTGGTAAGCATCGCGGTTTTGAGGACGAGCGGAATCTATTCCCGGAAACCATCAAAGCCGTTCTGGCCCTGCGGCCGAAGGCGATCCTGATCGAGAACGTCAAGGGTCTTACGCGTCAGTCATTTGCCAACTACTTCACCTATATCCAATTCATGCTTGAATTTCCCGAGATCCGGCGCCGATCCAACGAAGGTTGGCTTGACCACAGGTCGCGCCTCGAGAAACAGGTGACTCAGCGAGGCAAGAGCTACACCGGCCTCCGCTACAACGTGATCCCTAAGCTTATCAATGCCGCCAATTACGGCGTTCCCCAAAGGCGCGAGCGCGTTTTCATCGTAGCGTTTCGGTCCGACCTTGGGGTGAAATGGTCTTTTCCAAAAGAGACCCACTCCGAGGAATCGCTGATCTTGTCCAAGTGGATTACCGGCGAATACTGGGAGCGGCATAAGATCGCGAAGTCCAAGCGACCAAGTCAACCAGTCGCGTCGAGAAAGGAAGGCTACTACTCCGGCACGCTATTCGACGGCACGCATCAGCCATGGGTCACGGTGCGGGACGCTATAAGCGATCTCCCCGTTCCGATGGAATCGAGCAGCGCATTACACAACCACGTATTTAACCCCGGCGCACGAAGCTATCCGGGACATACGGGCAGCCCGATTGACGAGCCGGCCAAAACACTCAAAGCTGGAGACCACGGCGTGCCCGGAGGAGAGAACATGCTCCGCTCTCTCAGTGGCCAAGTGCGATACTTCACCGTCCGCGAATCCGCTCGGCTTCAATCGTTTCCCGACGATTTTCTATTCCGCGGGTCTTGGACCGAGATCATGCGCCAGTTGGGGAACGCCGTGCCGGTCCGGTTGGCGGAGGTGATCGCATCGGATATCAAACGGCATTTATTGGCGGCTCGATCCAACGCGCCAGGCGCAACGAAACGCATCTCCAGTTAGGCAACTACCCCTGCGGAAAGGACTCGTTCCAGCGGCTCACGCGATCTGTTCCTGGGCGTCCCACGCCCGGAACCTTGCTCCCGAACCCACTGTCATTCCACTTCGGCTGATAATGGCTGATGAGCGCAAATTCGGCCGCGAATACCCACCATTCACTTGCGAATGTCAGGTAGCGGCACTTCATTCCTTCCAGCGAAATATTTTTTCGCCCGCTTATCTTGCTGACATGCTCATTCAGGCGAGCGCGTAATGTCCGCCCGCTCTTGGTGGTGCCCTTTGAGGCCTTGCCAATGTAAACCAGCCGATCCTCGAAATAGAGCGCGTAGACGCCGCTAGCCAGCGGCCCAACGCCTTTTGCCAAGCAAGCGCGGGACAGGCCTCTAATTTCTCGACAACTTGCGTCCGGATACCTCGGTCGAGGTCGAAATCGAAACGGTGCGGATCGTTAGCACCTTTATTGACGGCTTCTGGCACTCAGCCCGCGATAATATCACAACCGAGGTTATTGATTTGGCGCTTTATATGTGCCGGCGGCACTGCCCCGGAGCGCCCCGAGTAGGTGTGCCGTATAATGAGGGCAGCTATCCCGTTTGGGTGCTCCTCTGAAGTAAATCATGTTCGATAACCTATCCGACAAGCTGCAGCGGGTCTTCAAAAACCTGCGCGGCGAAGGCAAACTGACGGCCGAGAATATGGACGCCGCGCTGCGCGAGATTCGCGTGGCGCTGCTCGAGGCCGACGTCCATTTCAGGGTCGTCAAGCAATTCATCGAGGCCATCAAGGAAAAGGCGCAAGGCGAAGAGGTGCTGGCCGCGCTTTCGCCCACCCAGCAAGTGGTCAAGATCGTCCGCGATGAGCTGATCAAGACGTTGGGCAGCCATCAATCGAAACTGCGGATGGCCAATGAGCCGCCGACGGTGATGATGATCGTCGGGCTGCAAGGATCCGGCAAAACAACTACTACGGGGAAACTGGCGCGCTGGTTATCGAAGAACGGGCACAGCCCGATCATGGTTTCGGTGGACGTCTATCGCCCGGCCGCCCGGCAGCAACTGAGCGTAATCGCCCGCGATATCAAGCTGCCGATTTACGATGGCGCCGCCGAAGAGACTAAGCCGCTGGAGCTGTCGCGCGGGGCGCTGCGGGAAGCCCGGCAAACGGGCCGCGACGTGGTGCTCATCGACACAGCGGGACGGCTGCACATCGACGATGACCTGATGCTCGAATTGCAGCAGTTGAAGGACGAATTCAATCCCACCGAAGTCCTGTTCGTGGCCGACGCCATGACTGGGCAGGACGCCGTAAAATCGGCCGATGAGTTTCACAAGCGCCTGGGCATCACGGGCGTCATGCTCACCAAGATGGATGGCGATGCGCGCGGCGGCGCCGCGCTCTCCATTCGCGCCATTACCAATCAGCCGCTGAAGTTCGTCGGCGTGGGCGAGAAGTTCGATGCATTGGAGCCTTTCCATCCCGATCGCGTGGCGCAGCGCATTCTGGGCATGGGCGAC
>JBEKLB010000207.1:0-15863 GCA_050010415.1 Bryobacteraceae bacterium
CGGCGTCACGGCGTGCCACGCGGTCTTCAGGTCGTTGAGGGTGATGCGAAACAGCCCGTCTAAAACACTCTGCTCGATCTCGGTAATCTCGCGATTGATTTTCGTCAGAGACTTGGCCGCGCCGCCCAGCAGCATCTCGAAGATGGGAAACACCAGCGCCGGATTCATCTCCAGCACCGCGTTGCCCTCGTAGGGCTGCATCCCCAAAGAGACCAGGCAGGTGGGCGACGGCAGCGCTTGTGAAAATTCCACAAATGAGAGCTGCTCCACCGAAACCAGGTTGACCGCTACGTAGGCCCGCAAGTAGGCCGAGAGGCTGGACGCCAGGCTGCGCGCGAAATTCTCGTGCAGCATGTGAATGGCGCGGAGCTGGTCTTTGGCGATGCGGTCCGGACGGCGAAAATCGTAGGGTTCAGCGCGCAGCGCGGGATCTTCATCCACCGGCGAATCGCGCAGATTGCGAAATACATCATCGATCTCCTCTTGCGAGAGAACGCGGTCCAGCATACCTCTTTCCATCGGCCATTCCCCCCATTCCAATCAGAGCCCCCTGTTAAAATCGAAGCAGTGTCGAGTTTTCACGTTCAAACCTTCGGTTGCCGGGCGTCGCAGGCCGACGGCGCGGCTATCGCGGAGGCGCTCCTCGGGGAAGGCCTGCATCCTGCCGCGAATGCAGCCGAAGCCCAGTTGGTAGTGCTAAACAGTTGCACCGTCACTTCTTTGGCCGACGAAGATGTGCGCAATACCATTCATCGAGTGCATCGTGAGAACTCCCAGGCGCGCATTCTGGTCACTGGCTGTTACGCTCAGCGCGCGCCGGAGGAGATCGCCGTATTGCCAGGGGTGTACTGGGTAGTAGGCAACTCGCATCAGGCGAGAATCCCGGAAATCGTCACTCAATCGGAGGCTCACTACCACGGACAAATTCACGTCGGCGACATTTTCGATCAGCACGAATTCCTCTCCTCGCCGGTCGAAGGCGCAGCCGCCCATCGTACGCGACCCAACCTCAAGATCCAGGATGGCTGCAATAACCGCTGCTCGTTCTGCATCATTCCCTTCGTGCGCGGACAGAGCCGCAGCGCCCCGGCCGGCCAGATCGTGGAACAGGTGCGCTCTCTAGCGCCGCGTTATCGCGAGGTAGTGCTCACCGGCATCAGCCTCGGCCGCTGGGGACGCGAAGCGGGAAGCACGCTGCGGCTAGCCGATCTTCTCCGCCGGCTCTTGAATGAGACATCCATCGATCGTCTACGCCTCAGTTCCGTCGAGCCGATGGACTGGAGCGACGATCTGTTGGACTTGCTGGCAACGTCGGCGCGCATCGCGAAACACGTACACGCTCCACTGCAGTCTGGATCCGATCGAGTTCTTCGCCGCATGCACCGCAAATACCGGCCGCGGCATTATGCAGACCGGATCTTGAAAGCCCGCGCGTGGATGCCGAATGCCGCCGTCGGAGCCGACGTGATGACCGGCTTTCCCGGCGAGACCGAGGCGGAGTTCGAAGAAACCCGCGCGTTCATTGCGAGCCTGCCCTTCACCTACTTGCATGTCTTTACTTATTCGGAACGTCCCGGGACTCCGGCTGCGGCGGCGCAGCCTCAGGTTCCCATGGAGGTTCGGCGCGATCGTAACCGGGTTCTCCGCGAGCTGGCCGCCGAAAAGAATCTGGAGTTTCGCCGCCGCATGCTCGGCCGTTCGCTTTCCGTAGTCACACTGAGCGACGGTGCCCTGTCCGATAATTTCCTGAAAGTGGAGCTAGCCTCGCCGCGCGAGAGAAATCAGATGATTGATGTGAAAATCGGCTCGCTGACTTCCAACGGACTGCGCGAACACAGCGCGCTCACGGTCCTGTAGCCTTACATCTCCCGCCGGTTCTCGAGCGACTTGCCCATCGTCACTTCGTCGGCGAACTCCAAGTCGCTGCCCACGGGAATCCCCATCGCGATGCGCGTCACCATCACGCCCAGCGGCTTCATCAACCGCGAGAGATACACCGCCGTCGCTTCACCCTCCACCGTGGGATTGGTCGCGACGATCAGCTCCTTCACCTCGCCCGAGTGCATGCGCTCCAGTAAACTGGCGATGCGCAACTGCTCCGGTCCGATCCCACGCAAGGGCGAAATGGACCCGTGCAACACGTGATAAAGCCCCGCGAACTGGCGCGTAGTTTCGATCGGCAGCACGTTGTGCGGCTCCTCCACCACGCAAATCACGGAATGATCGCGATGCGGATCGCGACAATAATTGCATATCTCGCCATCGCTGATGTTGTTGCAGACCGCGCAGATCCCAAGCTTGTCTTTGACATCCACCAGCGCCTGCGCCAGGCGTTCGGCGCTCTCGCGCTCATTGCGCAGCACATGAAACGCGAGCCGTTGCGCCGACTTTTGCCCGATGCCGGGCAGGCGCTTAAACTCCTGAATCAGACGCGCGAGCGGTTCGGCGAAATCCGGCATCGAGAGAGTTAAAACATTCCCGGGGGAAGTCCCAGGCCGCCCAGCAGCCCGCTCATCTTCTCTTGCGACGCCTCGTCCACCTTTTTGGCCGCTTCGTTGAACGCCGCCATCACCATGTCCTGCAGCATCTCCACGTCGCCTGCCACTTCGGGATCGATCTTCACCGCCGTCACGTTCTTCTTGCCGTCCATGTGCACCGTCACCATGCCGCCGCCGGCGGAGGCGTCCACGCGAATCAGCGCGATCTCCTCCTGCATCTTCTTCTGCATCTGTTCGGCCTTCTGCATCATGGCCTGCATGTTTCCGGGAAGTTTCATATACCCTGCCTCATTGCTTTAGATTACGCACCTGGCGGACCTGCGCGTCCGGGAACAGCTCCTGGAATCGCTTCACTTCCGGATGCGCCAGCGCGCGTTCGGACACATCGTCCTTCGGTTTCGCCAGCGGAGCTCCAGTCGCCTGCGGTGTTCCGTATGTTATCTCGAATCGCATCTGGCTTCCCGCTACCTTCTGAATGATCTTCAGAATATCCTTTTCATTCATGAACAGCCGGTAGTCGTCAGGAGTTACAAAATTCAACTTGCCGCCCGACTCTCCGATCTGCGAATGCTCAATGGCGTCAGCCGTTGTCTGCATACCAAACTCGACTGCGGCGGCATGCAGGCGGTCCTTCCAGGGCTGTGCGCTGGCCGGGGTTGGGGGTTGGGGATTTGGGGTTGGGGGCGCGGCCGATCTCGTCGGTGGTGGCGTTGAGGGCTTCCGTGGGGGAAGTTGCGGCGAACCGCCACTGCCCAGATCTGACAGCGCCTGCTCAATTGAGACGAGCTTGCCTGCCTGCACCAATCGCAAAAGGCCAATTTCCAAATGCAGCCTGGGCTGCAACGAGAATTGCAGATCCTTGAACAGATCCAGCGTGAGCTGCAGATAGCGCGTCAGATCTTCTTCGGAAAATCCGTTGGCCACTTCGGCCAGCCGCTCCTGCTCGTGCGCCGACGCCGCGATGAGTCTGGTGTTGGCGCCGGCAACTTTCGCGACCAGAAGATTCCGGAAGTAGCGCGCCAGCTCCCGGCAGAAATGCTGCAAACTGCGCCCGTTGCGTTCCAGCTCCAAGACCAGATCCAGCATGCGCCGGGAATCTTCAGCCTTCAGAGCTTCGGACACTTCGCCCAGCGAATCGAGCGAAAAGAGCCCCAGCATTCCCCGCACTTCCGCCGCGTCCAGCTTCGTGCCGCAACACGCAATGGCCTGATCGAGCGCCGACAACGAATCCCGCACGCTGCCTTCGCCCGCCTGCGCCAGCACGCTGAGCGCCTCCGGATTGGTCTCGATCCCTTCCTTGACGCAAATCTCTTCCATGCGCTTCACCACTTCGGCGAAATCCACCGACCGGAAGCTGAACTGCTGGCAGCGCGACGCGATGGTAGTCGGGATCTTGTGAACTTCGGTGGTGCACAGGATGAACACGGCCCACTCGGGCGGCTCCTCCAGCGTCTTGAGCAGGGCGTTAAAGGCTTCGCTCGTGATCTGATGCGCTTCGTCGACGATGAAGACTTTGTAACGGTCCCGCGCCGGCCGATAGCGCACGTTCTCGCGCAGCTCGCGCATTTCGTTGATGCCGCGATTGGACGCCGCGTCGATCTCGATCACATCCGGCGAATTGCCGCCGGCAATTTCCAGGCAACTGGCGCAAACACCGCAGGGCGTCGCCGTGGGGCCTTCGATGCAGTTCAGGCAGCGAGCCAGAATGCGTGCCACCGTGGTTTTGCCCGTCCCGCGCTGGCCCGAAAGGATGTAACCGTGCGCGATGCGCCTTTGCGCGATGGCGTTTTCGAGCGTGGTGCGGACGTGCTCCTGGCCGATCAGTTCCGCAAACGCTTGCGGCCTGTATTTCCTGGCGATGACCTGGTACATGAAGAATTAGGCGGAAGTTATGCCAGACCCCGGGTGATCCGCGGCACACGAATTAAACCGTTACCGTTGCTTCCTTCCGGACCTGGCGGGGTTCACAGCCATCCGTTGCACGAAGCCCGGAGCCTGACAACTTCTCATGCTAGCATGCGGGGTCGGGACGCGGCTTAGTTTGAATCTCGTTCTTGTTTCCATCTGCGCTTGCCGCTTGAGAACAGGAGATAATCTGTAGCGGCATCGGCCAGATTCCAGAACTCTCTTACACACTCGTAACCGCGCTTCGTTGAGTACCAACCGACGCTAAATCGGTCTCCATCTTCCTTGATGAAGGTAGATGGACTGTAGCGCTTATCGTATGACTCATTGAGGAGATCATTAGCTACCTGTGGATAATTGCGAAAATACTCGGCAATTTCCCCCGCCGGCAAATTCACGACGTTCTTGGCAGCCGCGATCCCGATGTATTGAACTCGGAATCCTTCCGGGAATCCGTCCGCAGCCGGTCTTGTCCTCCAGCCCCACACGCAGCGATTATCGCGCCCAGGGGTTTCAGTGTGCAAGATAGATCAGCGGTGTCCGCCAAGGACCAAACTGAGACACGGCCGCGCAGTCGGCAAGGGGCGCAGAAAGACCTATACTCAAGGCAGGGGCGATACGTGCTAACGGAAGAGCAACGAACCGAAATCCAGCGAGAGGTGCAGTCTCGGATTTTGGAGCTGCGGCAGCCGCCGATATCGCCGTCGCTGGTACGAATCATTGCTCGGACCGTGGAAGTACTTGGAACCAGCGAGAAGGCCCTCCGATGGCTCAACGCTCCCATCCCGGCACTGGGCAATCAGACACCGGTTTCCCTTCTTGAGACTCCAGAGGGAATCGCGCGTGTTGAGGATGCCCTCGGCCAGATTCAACACGGCATTTGGTAAGTGGTCGTCTTTCGACTGGGAAGCAGTCGCTATCCCGAGAACGATGGAATGGGCGCCAGCCTTTTCGGAGGCCGATGGAATCAGAAGGGGACTTCAGTTATCTACACGGCCGAGAGCCGCGCGCTTTGTGCGCTGGAAGTCCTAGCTAATTCCGATGAGCTGGCCAACGACTATGTGGCAACGCCGATTGAGATCCCCGGCCAGATCGCTGTTACAGCGATCTCGATTCCCGACCTTCCTACAGAGTGGAATGTAAGCCCTCCAGTGGACGCGACTCGCCAGGTAGGAACAAATTGGGCCAGCGGACTTCGAACGGCCGTGCTCTCCGTTCTCTCGGCCGTAATTCCGCGCGAGCGCAACTATATAATCAATCCCGCTCACCCGGACTTCAAGCGAATTCGGTTCCATGATCCGGAACCGTTCTACTTCGACGATCGGCTGGGCCGAGCAAGATGAAGTGCGTGGCGGCTATTCCCAATCCACCCGATCTCCCGGTAGCAGGGGCAAGCGCAACGCATTCGGATCTCCGGCGTCCACCTCAACCCGCGTTAGCCTGCCGTTGTAGAGCCGCAACAGTTGCAGCTTCCGTGGATGCATCGCGACGCTATCCAACAGGCTGCCCCACACAATGGAGCGCGCGGCGCCGTTGACCATCACCCGGATCTCGAGCGCGACGGTGCAAGCTTCGGGAAATGCGGCACAGTGCGGCGATGCCCCGTCGCAAACTGCATCCGGGTCGGTCTGCAGTCGCGCGGCGAGAGCATCCAACTCGCCCGTCGAATTTGCTCCTAACAGAACCGCTCCACGCACACCCGCCCTCTGCCGGAAAACAATCTGGAAGAAGTACCGATAGTAGCGATAATGCAACCGCGCCGCTCCAATCAACTCCTGAACCGGCAGTTGATCCGCCGGACGTTGACGTTGCGCCAAGCCGGATTCCACCGAGACCAGCCGCAGGCCGTCGGGGCGAACCTGATAGACGGCCTTCTCGGTGCCAAGAAAGTCGACGATCCCATGCTTGGGCGCGCCCTCTCGATAGTAGGCGTTTTCGATATGCAACTCGGTGTTCGGATGCAGCAGCCAGCCCTGGCTTTGGCCCACTTCGCTGTAGCGGCTGAGCACCTCTGGAAAAGGCGTGTCCTTGGCGTCCGGTGAACGCAGCAGGTAAGCGGGTTCGGCTGAGAACACCTGGAAGGAACCACGCGCGCGTGGTGCGACGCAAGAAAACAGGAGCAGCATGGCGGACAGCGCCAGTCCCGCAGCCTCCCAGATCCTCATGTGCCTGATTAGACACCGGGTTAGAAATGCCGGTTCCCGGCCATCAGCTGTGTTATGATCCCGGTAAGTACTCCCTTCACTTGGCTAGCCGCGCGGCGCGACGCTCGAAAGACCTTGATAGCGTTGGAGTTTAAGGGCATTTGGCCGATTTAACCAGTGTGCAACGTTGGAACTTGGCGGATAATATGATCGTGCGCAGCGTCACGGTCGGTGCGTTGCTAATCGCGGCGGTGTGCCAAGCCGTCGCCCAAAGCAATCCAGCGCAGGCCAAGCCGGTTCCATCCAAGCCCGCACCCCCGGCGAAGATCACATTGGAGCAGGCCGGCTCGCGAACCGGAAAAGATCGCGTCCCCGCCTACGAAGGCAAGGACGTGATGGTCACGGGCCAGGTCTCTGCCCGGCCGATTTGGATCGCCGATTCCCCCTATGTCGCCATCCAGGACAACGCCTTTTTTGGGTTGCTGCTGCGGCCCGAAATCCCCCAATTACCGGACTTAACGCCAGGTGATTGGGTGGAAGTGCAAGGAATCGTGTCCAAAAGAGCCGGCTTGCCGATTCTCTTGACGCGCGACGTCCATCGCCTGCGCCATGAAAGTGCGCCCGCTCCCAAGGTGGTCACGGCGCTCGACCTGTTGTCCTTTCGCTACATGGGCGTTCTGGTCACTCTCGATAGCATTGTCAGCGGCGAGGACAAAAATGGCGGCGGGGATCTGCTCTCAGTGGGCCCGCGCTCCAACGAACTGAATGTATTCCTGCCTCGAACGCGGCGCGACGCCGGCCCCAAACTGAGCGGCTTTCGCATGGGCGACCGTATTCGCGTCACCGGCATCGCCAGCCAATATTGCACCCTGCCGCCCTACGATCGCTACTTCCAGATCCTGATCCCGACCCCTGCCGCCGTGGCGGTGATCGAACGGGGCTGGGCCATTCAACCGCCCGTGCTGCTGGCCTCGCTCATTCTGGCCGGCGCGCTCGGGTCCATCTGGTGGTTCCGTGAGCGGCGCATGGCGGCGCTGCGAAAGCAGATGCGCCTGTTGCATACGCTCGGCGAACAAGTCATTAGCGCCACCTCTTCCACGGAAATTCTTCGCCGCCTGATGTTGAGCCTGCCCGCGCTTTCCGATGCCACCGGCGTCGGCCTCTACATCCAGAATCGTTCCACCAAAACGCTGGATGGCGTGCACTCCAATAACAGCGCGGTGGAGTCCATCGATCCGGAAGCGCCCTCCGGCTCCATGGCCTCGGCCATTGCGGGCTGTTTCCGCAACCATGTCCTGCTTTCCATTCCAGACGTTCGGCGCAGCCCGTATTTCCGGCGGGAAACGGTGACGGCCCCGCGCTCCGTGTTGCTGGTCCCGATGTTCGCGCAGAGCGAGCTGATGGGTGTGCTCGAAATTCATCACACCGGCCGCTTCCATTATTTCGGACAAGGTGAGCAGGCCGCCATGCAGCATCTGGCCAACCAGATCGCCACCGCGCTCAAGCTTCAGGAACAGCACTCCATGCGCGAGCAGTTGTTCCGCAGTGAGAAACTGGCCGCCGCGGGCCAATTGATCTCCGATGTGGCCAATGAGCTTCGCTCGCCGCTGCAATCCATCGCGACGCTCGCGGACGCGCTGCTTTCGCGCAACGGCGACGCGTACCATGCCGAGCTCAAGTCCATTACAGCGGAGGCCAGCCGGGCCTCGGAGATCGTGTCGAGACTGGTCTCCTTCGCCAATGTGGAGCAGGCTCAGGCCGAGCCCCTGGATCTGAATGCCATCCTTACCGGCCTGCTGAAGTTTCGCGCGCCCGAGTGGAAGGCCAAGGGCGTCGAAATCAAGTTCCAGCTCGCCGTTAAGCGCGCCATTGTGCTCGGCTCGCCGGGTCAGATCGAACAGGTGTTGCTCAATCTTCTGGTGGATGCCGAAAAATCCGCCGCCGAGGCGCGCGACAAAGTGATCACGGTCTCAAGCAGCTTACTCGCCAAGCGTGTGCTAGTGGAGATTTCCTATCCGCTCCGCTCGCCCGACACGCGCGGCGATTCCACCGATGGCGATCACACTGGATCCGGCGCCCTGGGTCTGGGCGTTTGCCGCGGCATCATTGAGAGCCACGGCGGCGATTTCCGCGTGGTCCGCACGTCGCCCGTGCAGGCGCGCTTCGACATCGAATTGCCTGTCATTGAAGCCCGGCAGAACGGTTCGAGCGCTTCCAACTTGTCGGAAGCCATTCGCCAGCTCACGGTTCTGGTGGTGGAACCGGACACCAAGGTGCAGCGCCAGTTGGTGCAGATGCTCGGCAACCGGGGCGACCGCGTGGTTCCGGTCTCGAGCGCTGAAGAGGGCCTCGATATCGTGGAGCGACTGCGTTTCGACATGGTGATCTGCGCCGTCCGGCTGCCCAGCCTCAACTGGGTGACGTTTTGCGAGCGCGTCCGGCTGCGCGTGGGCGGTTTTGTGCTGCTCACCGACGCGTTCAATAGCGAGGTGGGCCGCGCCTTTCGCAACAGCGAAGGCTACGTGCTCTCCAAACCGGTGGACGAGACGGATTTGCATCGTATCTGCCGCGCAGTGGAAGATCGGACCAGCTTACTGATCCGGGAGTAGCGATGTCTTTTTCCGCTTCTTACGATCGCACCACAAAGATCGTCACCACCGTTGTCTGCCTGGGATTACTGGCGGTAATCTTTGCCGTTCACAACATAATTCTGTCGTGTCTTTCGATATTCGTCATCATTTTGTGTTTCGCCTATTCTCCGCGCGGCTATTCGCTGGCCGGCCGTTCCATTTTGGTGCAGCGCCTGGCCGGGCCCGCCCGCATTGATCTCTCGGACGTCCGTGAAGCGAGGAAAGCCGCGCCGGACGATTTCCGTGGGTGTATTCGGCTGGGCGGCAGCGGCGGGCTGTTCGGATATTACGGCCTGTTCAGCACCGCCAAGCTCGGCAGATGCACCTGGTACGTTACGGATCGAAGCCATTGCATCGTTGTGGTCACGCCCGCCAAGACCGTTCTGGTGAGTCCCGACAACCCGGAAGCATTTCTCGATACCATCCGCACTTACGCGCCAGTCTCGGCCTCATCCCCTCCGTTTTCGCCCGACCTTTCATCGCCGACCGCCCGCTCCTTCGGCGCGCTCGGAAGAGTGACGGCTATCGCGCTCGCGTGCATCGGAATGGGCGTGGGTATCGTTGCTTTCACCTACTCACCCGGAGCTCCCAACTACACGTTGACCTCGGAAACGCTCGCCATCCATGACCGTTTGTATCCTGTAACACTCCGTGCGAACGCGGTGGACGTCGCCAATATCCGCGTCGTCGATCTGGATCGCAACTCTGAGTGGCGCCCTACGCTCCGCACCAACGGCTTCGCCAATTCGCATTACGAATCCGGCTGGTTTCGGGCCGCTAATGGCCAGAAGGTGCGCCTCTATCGCGCCGGAGGCGAGCGCCTGGTGCTGCTCCCGCCCAACACGGCCGGTAACCCTCCGGTGCTTTATCAGGCTGAGGATCCCGACCAGTTCGCTGCCGCCGTCCGCGCCGCCTGGAGCGATGCCGTCAAGTAGAGTAGCCTAATCCCGCTCCGGACGCGCTCAGACGCTGGACGACCCGCGACTCCCCCGCAACCGCCCGCAAAACGCGGGAAAATAGATTCACTATGCGCTGCAACATCGTCCTCGCATTTGTGATCGCCGGTTCTCTCGCAGCCGCCGATAAATACGCCGGGCCCGTGCCGCCCAAGCCCGACATTCCTTACCTGCTCCACGCGTCGTCACTCGTCGAAACTGAAGTGGCCAACGCCCAGCAGGGCAAGAAGACCGACCAGTACACCATCTCCGGCGCCTCTTCTCCCGCGCGCACCCCCCTCGCGGAACCCATCTTCATCATCGACGCTCGAAATATCCAGCCGGAAACATTCGAGTTGTATCGCTTGGACGTCAAAGGCGGCAATCGCGAAGTCTCGTTGAGCAGCAACCGGCGACGCGGCGGATCGCGCGCGCTGCACCTCGCCATCAAGCCTCTGGGCGGCCATCTCTTCCGCGTGGAAGTGGACGAAGCGTTGGAGAATGGCGAGTACGCGCTTTCGCCCAGCAACGACAATCGGGCCTATTGTTTTGAAATCTACTGATCGTGTTCCCTATCTGGTGACCCAGGCGGCGACGCCCTACGAGGGCCTGCGCCCGGTCCCAGTCTCCATCCTGCTCCACAACGTGCGCAGTCTGTACAATGTCGGCGCCTTCTTTCGCTCGGCCGACGCCGCCGGCTGCGAGAAGCTGCATTTGTCCGGATTCACCGCGCGCCCGCCGCACCGTGGCATCGCCAAAACCGCACTGGGCGCTGAAGAAACCGTTCCCTGGGAGCATCACCCCGATCCTGGCGCGCTCATCGTGCGTCTGCGCCAGCAAGGCCACGAAATCGCCGCCATCGAGACCAGCGTTCACTCCACCGACCTGTACGATTGGCAGCCCCGCTTCCCGGTTTGCGTTCTGTTCGGGCACGAAGTGGACGGCCTGTCGGACCCGCTGCTCGCTTTGTGCGATACCTACGTGCGCATTCCCATGCTCGGCCGCAAACATTCGCTCAACGTCGCCACCGCGGGCGGCGTGGTGATTTACGAGCTGCTGCGGAAATACCGGGCCCTGTTAGACCGGGCAAAGTTGGATAATGCAAGAATAAGGCCATGAAGGCGTTCCTCGCCACTCCCCTGCTTGCAGTCCTGCTCCAGGCGCAAACACCCAGCACCATGGCGCCACCAGTGCGCGCCACTCATTACATGGTGGCTGCCGCTAACAATTTCGAAGTGGAGGCGGGTTACCGCATCCTCACCCAGGGCGGCAACGCCGTGGATGCTGGAGTGGCCAGCGTTCTGGCTGCCAGCGTCACGGAATTGAGCCGTTTTGGTCTAGGCGGCGAGATGCCGCTGCTGATCAAGATGTCCGGCCAGCCCACCATCGCCATCAGTGGCGTGGGCGTAGCGCCCGCCAAAGCTACGGTGGAGTTCTATACGCACCGCACACCCGAAGTATGGGAAGAGCGCAACAGCATGCCTCCGGAGTTCGGCGGCATGCTGCGCAGCTACCAGCAGATCATTGCACTCTGGCCAGATTCAGTAAAGTTTTTCTATCCCGCCGGCCTGCCCACGCCGCGCGGCGAGATCTTCCGGGAGCCCACGCTGGCCCAAACCTTCCGCGAACTGGCGAACGCGGAAAAGAAGGCCCATGGGAATCGCCAGGCCAAGCTGCGCGCGGTGCGGGATGTGTTTTATAAGGGCGACATCGCGCAGCGCATCGCCGCCTTCTCTGAGAGCCATCGCGGCCTGATCGCCTATAGCGACCTGGCCAATTACCACGCCGAGATCGACCAACCCAAGGTGGGCACCTATCGCGGCTATGAGATCTACAAGCCGGGCTTCTGGACGCAAGGTCCGGTGATGATTGAAGCCTTGAATCTGCTGGAAGGCTACGACTTGAAGGCCATGGGCCACAACAGCCCGCAATATCTGCACACCGTGGTGGAGGCGGTGAAGCTGGCGTTTGCCGATCGCGATGCTTACTACGGCGACCCTAAGTTCAGCAAGATCCCCGAAGAGATCCTGCTGTCAAAAGAATATGCCGCGGAACGCCGCAAGCTGATCGATCCCGAGCACGCGTCCATCGAGCATCGCCCAGGAAATCTCGGCACGCACTTCTCGCTCCCATCGACGTCCGCATCAGCCGCGACAGGCATTGTGAACGACACCACTTGCGTCAATGTGGTGGACGGCCAGGGCAACGCCTTCTCCGCCACGCCCAGCGGCGCGTGGCTGCCTTCGGTGATCGCGGGCGATACCGGCATTCCGCTTACCACGCGCTTGCAATCCTTTGTGATGACCCCCGGGCACCCCAACCAATTGCAGCCCGGCAAGCGCCCGCGCGTAACCCTCAGCCCGACCCTGATCACTCGCGATGGCAAACTGGAAATGATTCTTTCCACGCCCGGCGGCGACAATCAGGACCAAGCCCTGCTCCAGGTGGTGCTGAACATCATCGAGTTTCAAATGCCGGCGCAGGAAGCCGTGGAAGCTCCGCGCTTTCAAACTGAACACCTGTTCAGTTCGTTCGGCAATCACGAATTTACGCCGGGCCGGCTGAATTTGGAAGGCCGCATTCCGATCGCAACCGGCGACGCGCTGCGGACCCTGGGGCATCGAGTGGCGCTGGCCGGCGATTGGAGCAACGCATCGGCTCCCACCGTCATCTGGGTGCATGACGGCGTGCTCAACGGTGGCGCGGACCCGCGCCGCGCCAGGTTCGTGTTCGGCCGATAACCCGCAGCGTTAGTGCGCGGGCGCTTTTCTTGCGCTCGAAGTGGAAGCCGGCGGCACCTGAGCTGCCACCGGAATGGTCACGATGTTGCTCGTGAACACGTTCTGTGCGATGTACATCTGCGTCTGCGGATTGGTCGGCAGCGAGTTGTCGATTTGCAATACCACTTCGTAGATGCCCGGCATCATGCCGATCGCCAGTCCCGCGCTCAGCACGTTCGCGGTTGTGCCGCCCACCTGCGCGTTGTCGACGTTGGTTACCGGCACGTTGAGAGCCGGCCCGGGATAGGATTGGCCAGTGATACTGGCAGTGGTCAAGCCGTCCGGCAGCGTGGTAGGTCCGATGCCCGTGGCATAGATGGTGATCACTTCGCCCGGAACCACCGGGTTGTCTTGCGTAACCAGCGATCCAGGGATATTCGCGCAGCAGGTTGCCGAGCTGTCGAGCGGAGACAACGTGATAGTGGCGTTGGTACTGACGGATGCCGAAATAGCGATGTTGTTGCCGGCCGGCCCTCCCACCTTGGCTGTCAGGACGATGCGAGTGAACTCTCCGGCCGGCGCTGCCGTCACTACATCGTTTGCATTGGAGTTGATGAGAGCGATCAGACCATCCCGAACCGCTTGCAACGTGTCGGTAGACTGCACCACATAGCTGTAGTTATTCCCGTTAATCGTGAGGGTGGCCACGTCACCCGCCGTAATCGATCCATCGATATCCACTAGCGCAGTGGCGTATCCGGTGTGGTAGGCGAGCGCCGGCCGCGGATCGTTTCCGCCTCCCGCGAAAATGCCGGGATTCCCATAGCCGGAGATGACCGGGACACCGATAGCGGTGGTGGCGGTGACCGAACCGTCGTTGTGAACGGTTCGCACCACCGCACTGACGCCACTGGTGCCCTCCGTTTCGTAGGGCAGCTGAACGTTGATTTGCGTCGGCGAGACGTACAAAATCGGCGAGCGGATTCCGTCGAAGTACATCTGCACTCCGTTGAAGGTGGTGGGATAGTTCCCCTTTGCGTCGGGAGTGGCGGTGGCCGTGGTGTCTGCCAGGTTGTTGCCAAAGATGGTCACTAAAGTCCCTGGCGCCAGTTCCTCGGCAGCCGCGCCGCCGGCCAATGTGGATCCCGCCGCGGTAGCCGCTTCGCTCGGAGTGCCCCCGCTCGTAACCGACGCCGTAGTCGCCGCGTATCCAATATTGTTGCCGTTCAAACCGGGCTGGCGCGCAATCAAATTCACCACAAACAAACTTCCCGCCACGATATTGGCGCTGGCAATGACGTTTGGATCCGGCGTGCCGACCGGCTTGACGCCGTTGATCGCGTTGGCCAGCGCCTCCACGATGCTGACCAGCGTGTCGTTGGTCACCACTGTGTAGGTGTAGCACTCCTGGCCGGTTTGGCAGCCCGTAGCGGTGCTACTGACGACGGTACCGGGCGATGTGATCGTGATGGTCACCGTGTCGCCCGCGGTGATGGTTCCCGTAAGACTCACTGTGCCGACCGCGTAGGTATTCTGGTTGGCGGCGTTCGTGATTCCAGTGATGGGAATATTGGACGAACCGGGTGTAAAGACCAACACGCGGACATCGAATGGATCCGACACATAGAGATTTGTGCCGTCCCATGCCAGCCCGTAAGGCGTGCGCGTGGTGTTGGGAGCCGATTCGAGAATATTCGCGTCCGGGCGAAAGGTGTCCGTGCTGCTGCTCACCTGGTCTGTAAATTCGTCCGGTTGTCCCAAATAAATGTCGGCCTTCGCTCCGTTGGTGGTCGGAATGGTGTTGTATACCAGCACGCGATCATTCCCGCTATCGGCCACGAACAGCCGCTTTCCGTCCGACAAGGCATAGCGGGGAATACTCATGGTGACGCCGCAGCGCGATGGATAGAGCAGCGTGCCATTGCTGTCGGTGCTCGTGGAGGGGCAAATCACCGTCGGGCAACCGGCGCTGTACACCGGGTTGCCGTCGGCGTCGGTGCTGGTTGCGACGCAGGTGCTGATATAACCATTGTCGAGTTCGCTGGTCATGTTCTGCTGGCCTACCACCACGTCCGCGGCTTGCCCGTTCTGCGCCGGAATCGAGTTCCAGATCAAGACTCGGTTATGGCCCAGGTCCGTGACAAACACGTGCGTTCCATCCGAGGTAACCGACACCGGCGAAAACAAATTGCTCGCGGTGGGCGGAAGATCGCTGGTAGTGGCGGGCGGCGACGTGCTGAAATTCGGCTCGCCGAGAACCAGGTCAGCCGGCTGATTGTTGGACGTCGGGATGTTGTTCCAAATCAGCACACGATGGTTCTGCGTGTCCGCCACATAGAGTTGCGTCCCCTGTATCCACACGCCTTCCGGACCTCGCATCGCGGAACTGTTGAGCGGCGGCGGCTCCTGCACGGTTGTAAAATTTGCCTGTCCGAGCACGATATCGGCCGGCTGATCGGGCACGTTGGGAATCGAGTTCCAGATGAGGACGCGGTTATTGTCGGTGTCGGCCAGCACCAAAATATTCCCGTCGGACGCGACCATGGTAGGGTTGCGGAAGCCGCTCTGCGTCGTATAGGGATTGGTAGTGGTGGTGAAATTCGGCTGGCCCAGCACCAGGCTGGCCTGGCCCACGCTGGGAGTGCCCACGCACACCGGGCACGCACCACCTTGCGGAACCGGATCAATCGGGTTATAGATAAACGCAGAGATATTGTTGTAGATCAGGACCCGATTATTGACTGGCGTGATCAGCCCGTGGAGATTGGAATCCACGATGAACAACGTGTTGTTCGCGTAAGCGATTCCCTGCGACGCCCCAATCTGATAAGGCGAAGGCGAGCCAACGGATTCCGCTGTAAACGTGCCTTGTCCGATCGTTTCCCGGGCCGCTTGCCCGGTTAGAAAGTCGAGCGCTGATTGCGCGAACACCGTCGTCGACAGAGACAGAAATAGAATGCCAAGACGCTTCATGATATTAGAGTTCGAGAAGTACCGCCCCAGTATAACAATCACCGACGATTCGGGGCCT
>JBEKLB010000208.1:0-11554 GCA_050010415.1 Bryobacteraceae bacterium
GTAAATCCGAGCGCGGGCCGTTTGGTATCGAGACTAGCCACCGCCGAGGCTGGAAGCGCAGGCGCTGCAACCGGCGCTGACGCGGGAGTCTGGATCTGTACAGGCTTTGGGACTGGAGCCGGCGGAAGATCGGGCGCCGCAGCGGGCGTTGCGGTCGCTACCACAACCGGCGACGGCTCGGGTTGGGCTGCGTTCAGCACTTCGGCGGAGGGAACCACGGTCAGCGCGTAGGAGACCGATGCGGCGCCATCCGGAGCGCTCACCATTTCCACCCAGCGCTTTCCCGCTCGCCCGGTCATCCAGGAACTCTCGGGATGTTCTCGATCGCTGAACAGGATGTCGAAGCCCGCCGTCTTGAGCTCACCCTCCACCGTGGAGAAAGCCTGGGCCGGGCTGACGGAGGGACACGCCAGCGTGACCGTCTGCACGTTGCCGGTGAGCGACGTTTCCCCTTTCTGCGCGGTCCGCATTGCCACCGAGTCCTCGGATTTCGAAGTGCACTCCACCACTTCGCATTGCTTGAGCGGCGAGAGCGCGGGCGGCTGTCCGCATGCTTCCGCCTTGAATTTCTCGCTGCCGCCGCTCGCGGACGCGATCGAGTAGGACGTCGCGCCATCCTCGGTATTCGACGTCCAGTGAATCCATTGCGAGTTCTTTCGGGCGGTCACGCTGGGCCCGGCGCCGTCGCTTTTCTCTTCAGTAGGAGTTTGAAAACCGGCCTTGCGAAGCTCGGCCTCAAAATCGCGCTTCATTTTTTCCAGATCGCCCGCGGGGCACGTGTACGCTAGAGCATTGATGTTGGCGTCGGCCGGGGCGCCGCTGCCGCTCACGGCATCGAAGGGATCGTGCTGCTTCGCCGAGCACTCCACAATCACGCAGCCTTCCAGGCGCGGGAAAAGCTTCAGATCCAAGCAGCCCTCTGAATCACGAGCTTTGGCTGCGTCGGCAGCTTTTGCGGCGCCGGGCCATACGGCCATCATCGAAAGGATGAAAACAATTGGAATAGGCGTTCTCATGGCGGATCGAGATGATCCTCCGTTAATTCGGCGTAGCCCGCGAGAATGATTAGTACTGTCTGTGCCTGACAAAATTCTTGGTGTTACGATGAGGCGAAAGTACTACCAATGCCCTGGTTCACCGATCTGCTAGACGCCCTCCGGATGTTTTGTCGTCGGCGTATCCCGGCGCGTTACTCATAACGCAGGGCTTCGAGTGGATCAATGAGCGCCGCACGCCGCGAGGGAATGTAACAGGCCAGCGCAGCCACGGCGCCCAGCACCGCAACGACCACCGCGATAGTCAGCGGATCATGCGCGCTCACGCCGAAGAGCACGCTCGAGAGCACGCGTCCCAGAGCCAGCGCGGCCGCCACGCCTGCTGCCAGGCCGAATAGCACTGGCCGCAGCGCCTGCGCCATCACCAGCCGATGCACGTCGGATGCATGAGCGCCGAGAGCCATACGAATCCCGATCTCGTTTCGCCGCCGCGACACCGACCACGACAATACCCCGTAAATACCAATGCAGGCGAGAAGCAGCGCGGAGGCAGCGAAACCGGCGATCAGCCGCATCTGAAAGCGCTGGCGGCCCACCGAATCCGATGCCACGTGTTGCATGGTTCGCACTTCCCCGACCACCGAATCCGGATCGGTGCTCCACACCGCGGAGCGAACGGATGGCGCCAAGGCACCAGGGTCGATGGGCGTGCGCAGCACCGCTTCCATTGCCAGGCGGCTGCGATACCAATAAGGCACGTAGACCGTCGGGCCTGGCTTGTCCGCCATGCCGCTGCGTACGTCACGCACCACACCCACCACTTCAAACGGCGCCTCCTGGTCATCCATTCGCCCGAACTTCTTGCCCACCGGGTTCTCTCCGGGCCACACCTCTCGAGCAGCCTCTTCGGAAATCAGCGCCAGGTTCCGATTGCGATCGGCCTCGGTGAATGAACTGCCCGCCGTTAGCGGAATGCCCATGGTGCGGAAATAGTCTGGACTGCAGAATCGATAGTTTGCGGCCGGAAGTTCGGCCCAGGGCCGTTTATCGCCCGGGTGCCGGATCACGTCTCCCCAGTCTTCGCCTTCGAGCGGCAGATGAGATACCAGACCCGCGCTCGTCACGCCGGGAATGGCTTGCAACTTCGCGATGAGCCGGCGGTAATATGGTTCGCGCTGCTTCGCATCGCCATAAGTGCCGGCCGGCAGATTGATCTCGAACGCGATCAACCGATCGGCATCGAAGCCTTTGTTCACATGGAGCAGACGCACGAAGCTCCCCATCATCAGGCCGGCTGCAATTAACAGGACGGCGCTCAGCGCCGATTCCAGCCCAACGAGAAGATCGCGCGTGAAGATCGCCCGGCGGCCTTCCGTCAGCGTGTGCGACGAGGCCCGCAAGGATTCCTGCGGGTCGGCCGAAGACGCGCGCCACGCCGGCAGAATACCCACCAGCAGTCCAGTGAGGATAGCGAGCCCCAGGCCAAACAGAAGCACTCGTGCATCCAGATGGACATCTTCCACTCGTGGCAGGTCCACCGGCGCGTAGCGCAGCACCGCGTCCAGACCGAGCCACGCCAGCAATACGCCAGCCGCGCCGCCCAGCATGCCGATGCACACGCTCTCGGTGAGAATGTAGCGCACCAGTTGCCAGCGCCCCGCGCCCAGAGCCGCGCGAATCGCCAGATCGCGACCGCAACCCGCGGCACGTGCCAACGTCAAGTTCGCCAGGTTGACGCACACGATGAGCAGCACTGCGCCCACAGCGCCAAACAGGATGAGTAAACCCTTGCGCACCGGGCCCACGATTTCATCCTGCAATCCCGTAATCGCCGCGAGCAGATGCAGCTTCTCCGGAAAATGGGTCGCGATGGATGCTTGGAGAACGTTCATCTCCGCACGGGCTCGCGCTATCGAAACGCCCGGTTTCAGCCGGCCGATGACCGTATAGTTGAAATCGCCGAGCCAATCCTCCCGGTCCCGCGCCATGGCAAATGGAATGAAAATCTCCGACTTTCGAGGGAAACCCCACATCTGGCTCTCAGGCTTTGGAAACTGGAATGACGCGGGAAGAATGCCGACCACGGTGTAGGGCGAACCGTCCAGCATGATGGCACGGCCCACGAGAGCTGGATCGCGGTGAAACTTCCGATCCCACAGCGCATCGCCAATCACGGCCACTCGCTCATGACCCGGGCGTTCTTCCTCTTCCAGAAAATTGCGCCCCAATTGAGGCTGGACGCCCAGCAGGGAAAGACCTTCCGCGGAAATTTTCGAGGCGGACACTTGTTCCGGTTCGCCGGCCCGGGTGAGCACCAACTGTTCTTTTGAAATGAGGCCAAGCTGCGCGAAGGATGTGCTGCGATCGCGCCATTCAAAAAAATGCCGCGCGTTTACCGGCAGCAGTGGATACGCTGCAGCCATCTCAGGAACGATTTCGTGGATCACCACCAGCTGCCCGGCGTCCCGCCAGGCCAGCGGCCGCAACAGCACTCCATTGACCAGGGAGAAAATGATGGTGTTGACCGCGATGCCAAATGCCAGCGTCGCCAAAGCGACGGCCGTGTAAGCGCGGTCCCTCAGCAGAGCGCGAATCGCGTTTCGCATGCCTCTTATACGATGGTTACCCGGCTTTGGTTCCGTGTAGGGCGGACTTTATTAGTCTGCCGGGCTTCTTCAGAAACCTAAGAAACCTGGCTGAGATCGAGAACAATGCGCATTTCGTTGGTGGGCGCGAAGCCCATGGATTCGTACAGCAGCCGTCCCTCGCTGCTGGCATGCAGGATCACCGTGCTGACGCCATTGGCGCGGCACCACTCAATCGCCTTCTCCATCAGGCTGCGCGCCAGCCCGTTGCGCCTGTGCGCCGGCTGGGTGTAAACGTTGAGCACGTTGCCGCGCCAGCGCCCGGGTCCCAGGATGTGCGGCGGCCAATCCATCAGCCAGAGCCCAAGACCTGCCGCGATCTCGCCATCGGTCCCCACCGCCAGCCACTCCAGATACTCGCCAGCTTGCATCTTCCGCACCAGCCAAGGACGAAATTCGGTGCACATGCGGTCCATCGTGGCCTCATCGCGATATCCCATTTCGAGGAACATGGCGCGCCGCTGCGCGACCACCGTCTCGGCGTCGTCCAGTGTACCCGGCCGGATCGCGAAGTTTGCAGGCAGCGCCGGCTCAGTTGTTGTCGGTTTTAATTGCGTAGTAGCCTTTACGGGCTTGGACTTTCCAGTCCTTATTGCCGGTCTTGATCTCGATCTTCCGGAACGTACCGTCTTTTGCCGGATTAGTAGGCGTGTAGCCGATGGCGTACTGGCTGCGCATCTCGTCGTTCAACTCGTTGAAAGCCTCCTGCAACGTGGTCTTACGATCGATGTGGAAAACGTGTCCGCCCGTATCCTCCGACATCTGGCGCAACGACGAATCGCTGCTGCCGCCGAAAACCATGCCGCGTTGCATGTAAAAGCCGCGATCCACATACCAGAATCCGTAGATGATGGCATCGGCCTTCTGCGCTGCTTCGATGGCCTGCGAGATTTTGTACTTGCTGCCTTCGTCCTCGCCGTCGGTAATCAGCACCAGAACCTTGCGCCCCACTTGTCCCTTGAGTTGATCGGCGGACGCAACGAAAACGGCGTCGTATAAAACCGTCCCGCGCGGCTGCGAAATAGTCGGCACCGGGCCGGGACCGAATCCGCCCACGCCCGAACTCACGCGCAAACCCTCCAAGCCGGCGCGCAACAGCTTCGGCGAGTTGGTGTAGTCCTGCAACAATTCGGATTCCTCCCCAAAGCTGATCAGGAACGCCAGATCCTGTTTACGCAAGACGCTTCCGAAAAATTGATAGGCCGCGTTCTTCTCCACCTCGATCAGGTTTCCCTGGCTGGCGCTCACGTCGATGAGCAACCCGATGGTGAGGGGCAAATCGGTCTCGCGGTTGAAATACTTGACCTGCTGTTCCTTGCCGTCCTCGAAGACATGGAAGTCGTCTTTATTAAGACTGCCGACCAGGCCGCCCTTCTTGTCGCGCACGCTGAACAGAATATTGACCAGATTCACTTCCACCTTGAGGGTGGCGGCGTCGTCCTGTGCGAGCAGGAGCGCGGCCAGAGCGGAAAGACCGAGGGCGGAGACGAGGATCAGAGCAGTGGTACGCATGGGAATTATAGTAGTGGATGCATACTTTCCAATTTTCGTTCCAATGCGCAAGGCCATTCTACACCTCAAGAAATCCGATCCCGTGATGCGCGCCATCATCGACCGCGTGGGGGCTTATAAGATCCAGCATCGCGAACCGAGCTTTGAAACACTGGTCAGATCCATAGTTTATCAACAGCTCAGCGGGAAGGTTGCGTCGGTGATCCTGGGACGGCTGATTGCGCTGTTGCCCGGTGGCGCGGTCACGCCCGATGCCATTCTGAAGCTGACTCCAGCTCGCATGCGCAAGGCCGGGCTTTCTAAACAAAAGACCGCATATATTCGCGATCTCGCGCGCAAGACCAATAAAGGCCACGTAAAGTTTGAGGCGCTTCCCGAGCTGACGGATCTGGAAGTGATCGAACATTTGACGCAGGTGAAGGGCATCGGCGTGTGGACCGCGCATATGTTCCTGATCTTCGCGCTCAGGCGTCAGGATGTTTTGGCCACGGGCGATCTGGGCGTCCGCATTGCAATCCAGAAGGCTTATGAACTGGCCGAATTGCCGCTTCCGAAGCAAGTGGAAGAGCTGGCGGCGCCGTGGCGGCCATACTCGTCCGTCGCGGTCTGGTATTTGTGGCGGAGTTTGGACAGCACCGCGCAGATTTAGATTGGTTTCGCCGGAATGAGGAACATCACCCTGAGGAGGATTTTCGATGCATCGTTTCACCCTTAAATGGATGACAGTCGTCGGCACTCTGCTCGCGCCGGCCGTCTGCTATCCCCAAATCTCTTGCACGCGGGAAGGACTTAGAGCCGCTACCGATCTCTACATTGCCGCTCAAACCAAGGGCGACATTGGGGGCTTGCCACTCGCGAAGGGACTGGGTTACGTCGAGAACTTTAAGACCATGAGCGTGAACGAGGGCCTGATCAACAAGGCCATGAAGATCGATCACCAACGCAGCCTGCTGGACACAGCAACCTGCCAGACTTTCACGGAGGTCATCGTTTCCGACCAGGCCAACCCGTATGTGCTCGGCACGCGGCTCCGCGTGAATCACGGGCTGATTGCCGAAATCGAAATGCTGTGGACCACCACGGGTTACTGGCTGTTTAACGCCGACAACTACCTGAAGTACTCGTCGACCGAAGATTGGGGCACTATCCCCAGCGCGAGGCGCGACACAAGGGACACACTCGAGTCCGCGGCTAACGCTTACCTGGATGCGTTCCTGGAAGGAAAAATGGACCTGGTGCCGTGGGGTTTGCCCTGCAACCGTACCGAAGGCGGTATGCGCACCGGCAAAGGAGCTGCAGATGATTCCTGCCAGGTTGGCGTTCCGAGCGGTGTCAACATCGCGAACCGGCACTTCGTGGTGGATGAGACCATTGGAGCCGTTGTGGCGTTTTGTACTTTTGGCGCCGGCTCCGCCACGGGCGGCAGCGGAGCGCCGGATACCCATCTCTTTCGGCTCGAGAATGGAAAGCTGCATTACGTCCACACGCTGACGCATCTATTGCAGGCCAATGGCCCGGGCCGAGGCGCTCCAGGCCGAGGCGCGCCCACCGGTCAGAACAACCAGAATTGATTCTGTATCGATCGCAGCTCTCAGGAGGATTTCTGTGACGGCGACAAAGCCACGGCGGCCTCGCTCGTGAGCACCCGGAAAACAAACGCCTCCTGAAGGTACAGTTGCACGGCGGACTCGTTATGGCCGAGATAGCCGATCGAAATATCCTGTCCCACGTTCAGCTCAAAGTCGCCGCCTCGTGTGGTCACAACGAACGCGCCATCAATCGCGGGCGCCCATATCAGTTTGCCGTCCACGATGCGCTGCACGTGCTCCAGTACTGGATATCCGTGATCGCGGGTCTCGGCCAGCGCCGTATATTCGCCGGCGCCCAGCAGGACCGAGTATGGCCCGTTTACGCCCATAAGACGCAACTGGCTCAGCGCGCGTGCAATCGCATCCGGATACTCTCGCACATCGGCGGGCAGTGTCTCGATCGGATTGCTGGTGCCTTCCCGAACGCCCTGGATATCCGCTTCAGGGTATCCGTTGAAGATAGCCCGGTCCTCGGCAAAAGCCAGCTTCTTCGCGGCGTCCTTTGCCGATTGCCAGTCGGAGTCTTCGGAACCGCGCAGCACATCGTCGATCATCTGACGCGACAGTTCAAACGGAACCCGCAATTCCACCAGCGGCTTGAACTCGCGCTGTCTTGCGATGATGCCCTCCGCGGGAGCGGAGATCGGTTTCAGGTGCCCGGTGCCGACTCCGGAAAAAGCGATTCCTGCCGCGGCAGGCACATCCACTACGCGCCGCCCGGCCAAATAGCGCTTCAGCGTTCTCGTCGTCTCTTCCTCAATTTGCTCCCACGCGGCGTCGGAAATGGGCGCCAGCTCCCGATGGAGGTTATTCATCTCTCTCCTTCAATTCACCTATCTCCCTTCAATGATCCTATCTTCAATGATGTGTCGCTCACCCCGGCCGGCGCGGGTGAAGGCTCCGGCGAAGGCGGGTTGGCCGTTGGACTTTCCACCGCGTCCGCTACGCCGGCACTCACGTTGTCGAGAAACGTCGCCGACGGGACGAAGAACAGGTTGCCCGTCACGGGACGGCTGAAGTCGAGCAGCCGGTCGTAGTTGCCGGGTGGCTGGCCGACGAACATGTTCTTGAGCATGATCTCTGTGATCCGCGGCGTGCGGCTATAGCCGATAAAGTATGTTCCAAATTCGCCGTGGCCCGGACGTCCGAATGGCATGTTGTCGCGCAGGATCTGCAACTGGCGTCCATTCTCCTCAATGTTCGTGAGCGCGTTGTGCGCGTATGCGGGCTTGTCCGTATCGCTCAGTTCCACGTCCGAAAGCTTGCGGCGGCCGATGATCCGCTCCTGCATCTCCACCGGAAGCGCATTCCACGCCTTCAGATCGTGCAAATACTTCTGAACAATGACGTAGCTGCCGCCCGCAAAGGCCGGGTCTTCGTCGCCGACGATGGCCGCTTCACGGGCCACATCGCCTCGCGGATTCTCAGTGCCGTCGACAAAGCCCAACACATCGCGGTCGTCGAAATAGCGGAAGCCGTGCACCTCGTCGGCCACCGACACCACGTCCCCGATGCTCTCCATGATGTGCGTAGCCAGTTCGAAGCACAGGTCCATACGTTTGGCTCGAATGTGGAAGAGAATGTCGCCTGGCGTGGAAACGGCCTGGCGGGGCCCGGAGTGAATCGCCTGAAACGGATGCAGCTCGGCCGGCCGGGGCGCACCAAAGAGATCGTTCCAGGCATCGGAACCGAACGCGGCGACGCAGGTAAGGCCCGCCTCTATGTCACGAAACTCCACCGCGCGAATTAGCCCGGAGAGACCCGCGCAGAAGGCCCGCAGACGTGCGAAAGCGTCCTCATTGGGACGGATGCACACCACCAGAAAGATCGCCGCGCGTGTAAGCGGACCGGCCACGGTTTGCGGAAGGACAACCTCATTGAGTTCGCTCGGTGGATTCATATCTCCTGTGTCGATTAGATGCCGATTTTCCACCTGAGTATCGCATCTTTGCACGGATCGCGGCTGTGGCAGCGAAGGTCGGTCGTTGGAGAATCTGGTTCCGCGTTACTCGTTCCGCAGCGCCCGCATTGGATCCACGCCCGCCGCACGCGAGGCGGGAATCACGGAAGCTAGGAGCCCCGCCGCGCAGAGCAGCAATGTGGCGAGCGCGAGCCAAATCGGATCCCATGGCTGAACGCCGTATAGCTGGTTGTGCATCAGCCTTCCGGCGCCGATCGCCGCTGGAATCCCCAGCGCGAGCCCGATACCAACTTGCGTAAAAGCGCCGCGCAGAACCATCCGCACCACGCCTCCGCGATCCGCGCCCAGCGCCATGCGCACACCGATCTCGCTGGTTCGCTGTTCCACTGTATAGGCCATCACTCCATACAGCCCTACCGCGGCCAGCACCAACCCCAGTGCGCCAAACAACATGGTCAGTGTCGCAATCATGCTTTCCTGCTGGAAATCCGCGCTCACCACGTTGCCGTAAGGATCCACCGAGTAGAGCACGAGATCCGGATCGACGCTGGCCAGAGCCTTGCGCACACGCTGTTCCATGCCCGGCTGATTGCCCGGCGCCCAGATCACGATGTTGTACAAGTAGTGCGACCAGATTTCGCCGCTGCGGGATGCCGGATCGTCGTACTCCACGGTCTGCGCTTCGGACATCCAATACATGGGGCGAATGGGATCCTTGTAATCGTAGGTCATATACCGCATATCCCTCGAAACTCCGACGATTTCGTAGGTGGCGGAATACTTGATTTTATTAGGCCCGAAATGCTGCCCGATCGGGTTCTGGCCTTTGAAGAACCTCTTCGCAAACGCTTCGTTGATGACCGCAACCTTGCGCGTAGTGGCGGTGTCCTGCTCCGTGATGGGCCGGCCGTTCACGATCTTCGCGCCGATGGTCTCGAAGAACCCCGGCATCACACGCGCCCAGCCTGCGCCCGTGTCCTCTCTGGCGCCCGGCTCCGGCCGTCCCTGCACGCGAATGCCATCGTTCCAACTGTCACCCGTCATGGGAGCATAGAGCGCCGGCGCCACCATCCGCACACCGGGCGTTTCGAGCAGGCGCTCGTCAATTTGCCGGAACATGAGCTCCATTCGTTCGGGCTTGTAGTTGCCTAGCGTGGGATTAATAAAGGCGATATACCGCCCTTTGGTTTCGAACCCGAAATTCTGATGCTCCAGATTTCGCAAGCTCTGGCCCAGCAGAGCCGCGGCCGACAGCAACATCAGCGACATCGTCACCTGAGCCACCACCAGGGACTTCTGCGCGAGCGAGCGCCCGCTGCCAACCGTGCGATTGGCGCCGCGTAGCGCCTCCACCGGATCGGCCCGCGAGGTCATCCACGCCGGGGCGATCCCGAAGACGACGCCGGTCACGAGTGATATACCCAGCGTGAAGAGCAGCACTGGCCAGGACGGCGCCGCATCGATGGGAACCCAGTTGTTCGGCCCGCCAATCTGGAACGCAAGATGCAAAATCAGCGTGGTCCCGGCATACGCCACACCGATGCCCAAGATTCCTCCGATCATTGCCAGCATTACGGACTCCACCAGCGCCTTCCGCACCAGGCGTGCTCGCGGCGCGCCCAGCGCCACGCGGATGGAGGTCTGCGCCCGATCCTTCAGGCCGCGCGCCAGCATCAGATTCGCTAAATTCGCGCAGGCTACCAGCAGCACGCATCCCGCCGCAATCAGTAGAAGCTTTAATCCCTCTTGATATTGATCTCGCATCTGCGCCACCCCTGCACCACCCGGGATCAGATGCAGAGTCTGCTGGCTCCAGAGCTGCTTCTCACCTGGCTCCATATCGGGCACGTGGCTCGCCAGCCAGTCATGAAATTCCACCTTCAGTTTTGCTTCGAGCGACTTCGGATTCACTCCCGGGCGCACTCGTCCGATCAAGTCCAGGAAGTTGCGATTCGGTCTTTTTAGCCCCGACGTGGCTCCATCAATCAACAGTTCGGTGGTTGCGGGCAGCCAAAAATCCGGCATGCCCCAGCCCGCCAGCTTCGCCCCGTAAAATCCCGGCGCGGCCACACCGATCAGCGTGAACGGATGCCCGTTGATCTGATAACTTCCGCCCACCACCGAAGGATCGGAGCCGTACTTCTCCTTCCAAACGCGAAAGCTCATCACCGCCACCGGCGGCGCTCCCTCCTGATCGTCGGCATCTGTCATCAGTCGGCCGATCCAGGGATGCACGCCGAAAGTGCGGAAGAAATTTCCTGAAACATATTGGCCATTGCGCGTATCGGCCTGCGCTTCGGATCCCGCTTTTCGGACGCCCAGCGGAGCGTTGCCGGCCTGCAGCGCCGCGAGATCCACAAATTCGGGTGTGTGCGCGCGAAAGTTCTGGTACGCCTCCCACGAGAACAGCGAAAAATCCCCATCCTCACCCTGGGTGTAACCTCCCCAGTTGCAACAGCGGATTGTATCGCCGATCCTCCACAGTTCATCCGGCTTCGCCACCGGCAGGGACTTCAGCATCACCTGGTGCACCAGCGTAAAGATGGCCGTCGTCGCTCCGATCCCCAGCGCCAACGTGATCACTGCCGTGCTGGTGAATCCCGGCGCTTTCCGCAATTGCCGCAGTGCCTCGCGCAAATCCAGCATCAGTTGTCCCCAATCCTCGGTGTCAAATGGAAAGCCGCTCCTTGGGATAAATACGGATCAGCCGGCGATAAGTTTGCAAAATTTCGCGATCCGTGAACGAATTCACCACCTCTCGCGTAAGCTATAGCGGGGGTGATCATGGCGTTTCAGGATTTCGTCGAAGAAGTACAGGTGCTGGGAAGGGACTTGGTGGACAAGGTGAAATCCCTGATCCACGAAGGCAACGTGCGCCGCATCATCGTGAAG
>JBEKLB010000209.1:0-11492 GCA_050010415.1 Bryobacteraceae bacterium
AATCATGTTGCTGCTACGTCAGAGCGAACGTCTTTTTCCTGCGGTGGTAGTACGCGTGAGCACTATTGAGCAGCTTCACTTACTCCCTTCCAGTATCGTGAGTAAGGCTTCTATGCGAAAGTTAGTCGTTCAAATAAGTAAAATATTCTTCCTAACTAAGGCCTTTCGCGTTGTTTTGACTTTGCATGTGCCCAGTTACAGCGCTCATGAGCGGTCTTCATTTCTTCCAGGCAGGCATGCGCTACGAGGACCCGCAACCTTATTCGGCATTATTGTCGCGTGTTTGGTTCTGACCGGTGTGACCGTCCTCGGCGCAACAGACGACGGCAGCCCCAATGTAACGCCGGCGCCCGCGCCTGTGGCATCCGATTACCGTCTGGGCCCCGAAGACCTGATCGACGTATTTGTGTGGAAAGAGCCGGACCTCTCGACCACGGTGGTTGTTCGTCCCGACGGAAAGATCTCCCTCCCGCTTGCGAACGAGCTCGAAGCCAGTGGGAAGACCGCAACCGAACTTCAGCTTGAGATCGTCGATAGATTGCGAAAATTCGTGACGCAGCCCGTAGTGAGCGTAATGGTGAAGCAGATCAACAGCATGAAAATCTCGGTTCTCGGTGAGGTCCGTAAGCCAGATGTGTACCGGATCAAGACCCGGGTTACCGTACTTGACGCCATCGCCATGGCAGGAGGCTTCACGGACCTCGCTAGACCTACTCGGGTAATCGTTCTAAGGAACACGGCCGCCGGCCCCAAGAAAATCAAAATCAACGTCAAGCAGGTTGTGACAGGCGACGATCAAGCACCAATTTATCTTCAACCGATGGATACGGTCTATGTGGAATAGGCGGGACGCACCTATGGCCAGCGCTCACCGATGTCGCGCTGATGGATCCGTCATTTGCCGCCGAGGCGCGCGGGCTTAAGCCCGCGAAGTCTCACAAGAGGAGGGGAAATAGCATTTGTGTAGCCGGCTCATTTTCGCTCCAGTGTTCCTGGCGTTGACCTCAGTGGCCGTTGTGGCTCAAGACCATCCTAACGGCTTCTACCTGACTTCCCCGTTGAGCGTGAGCTCGGGTTACGACGAACAGTTCAACACCATCTCCGCGCAGTTGGATGACGTCGTCACGCTCGTGAATCTGCCCACCCTGGCGTGGATGAAGAACACTCACGATACGACATTCACAGTGGATTACCGCCCGGAATTCGAAATCTTCACGCGTTATTCGAAGTTGGACGCGTGGAACAACGCAGCTAATCTACATGTCAATCATCAGATTAGCGGTCGCCTCAATGTGGAAGCCGGAGACTCGTTCCTTTCCACCATGGATCCGGCGCGCGAACTGGAGAATAGCCTTCTGCTGTTGCCGCTGGGGCGCTTTAACCAGAACTCAGCCTACGCCAGTCTCGGCTACCGCTTCAGTGAGAAGACCAAAATAACGTTCCGGTTCGACAATGCCTTCACGACGGCGACTCTTCCGGAGCCGCTCGCTGGCCGGTTGGATCAAGTAAGCAACGCCGGAACCGTGACTCTGAACCACACTTTGACCCGGCATCAGAAGCTATCGGGCGGCTATTCGTTTCTGTACGTCCATCCACTCGACGAATCCGTTTCAGGAACTCCGACGAGCGTGAATCTGGGCGGTGTGACGTATACCTACGAGAATCCCAGCCTGGTTCTCCGCCTTGCCAGCGGAGTGGCGGTTGGTAGTCAATCGGCTTTCACCGGGGCAGCCGCGGTGGAGAAGCGGTTCGGCGGATTGTGGTTGGCGGCCGGGTACCAGCGATACCTCTCGTTTTTCGAAGACTTTGTTCCCATCGGTGTTCCCGAAGCTCCGGCGGGGCCGTTTGCGCAGGGCATCACGCCCAGCTCGGTGTATCAAGTGGCTTCTTTGCGGGCGTGGGGGCAGTTGAGCAGACGCGTGGGCATTAAGGGTCAGTTGCAGAGGGCCGTCAGCGGCGTGAACGCTCAAGATATCTCGGTGAAGAGCCTGATCGCTCAGGTTCGCGTGGACTATAAACTGACCGATCGGGTGACCTTCTTCGTGCGCCTGGAACGTTACGAGCAAAATGCAAACGAGTTTTCGCCATTTCCCGATTCCCGGAACCGTTACTTCGCGGGAGTAGAGGTCTTTCTGTCCCATTCGCCCCAACCCGAGAACACAGCTCACCGGCGTGGCAAGGCGCCGCAAGAGTCGATCGATGTTGTCCCTCCGGAGGAGCAATAGCAATGGAATCGCATAACGCGGAACAAGGTCTGTCCGCATTTTCAGTACTCAGAGCTCTCAAACGCCGCAAGTTCTATGTTCTAGTTCCAACGCTGTTGTTTACAGCAGCAGCAGCTTACGTTGTAACAAAACTTCCCGAGCATTTCCGCGCGCGGGCCTTGGTTGGGACCGAAATCGCCCCGTTCGGGAATTACTTCGGCGACAAATCCGCTGTGCCCGCAACCACCACCGTGCAGGAACAACTGCGGACGGTGCGGGAGAGTCTGTTCAGCCCGTCGGTGCTCGGGACCGTGGCCGCCGAGTTCCCTCAGGCCGCTCTCAAACCGGGAGACTCCAAGCCGATTGACGTTTTGAAATCTAAAATTCAAATTGAAGTGGAAGGTCCGGACGCATTTTATATCGGCTTCGAAGGCGATGAGCCGCAACAAGCGGCGCGGGTGGCGAATCGACTGGCCGAACTCTTCATCGAGCGCACGTCCGACGTGCGTGGTCAAAGAGTGGAGCAGGCAGACACTTTCCTGGATGAAGAGGTGGAGCGGGCTCGCAACCAACTCGCCGCTCAAGATGAAGGCCTAAAAGTTTACCGGGAGAGCGTGGCGCAGGAGTTGCCGGAGCGCTTGCAGACCAACCTCAAATTCACAGAGACCCTGCAGGAGCAGATTCAGGATAAGACCGACCATATCGCTGACGAACAGGCGCGGCGTTCGGCCTCGATCGACGAGTTGAAGACTCTGGAAGACCAAGGCGCGCTCCAGCCTGAACCGCTCGAAAAGACCGCGGCGGATGTCGCCCTGGAGGAAGCGCGGCTGAAGCTGCGGCAACTCAAGTCCCACTACACGTCCGAACACCCGGCCATTGCGCCGGCGGAGAAAGAGGTCCACGACGCCGAGGCGGCCGCAGCCTCCGCCCCGAGAGCCCGCCGCGCGCCTTCGCCGCTCCAGATGCGCTACTTCGCCTTGCAGGCCGAGCTCAAATCCATCGACCAGCGCCTCAAGAGTTACGCACAAGAACGGGACACATTGACGGTGCAACTGGCCGGAAATCAGCACAGAATCGACGCGACCCCGGGATATGAAACTACTCTGAACCAACGGGCGCGAGAAGAGGCCCTGACCCGCTCCCGGTATGAGGCTCTGGTCGGCAAGCAACAGGATACGAAGCTGAATCAAAGAGCCGAGAAAAAGAACGAAGCGACGACGTTCAAGGTCCTGGAGCCTGCCCAGCCGCCGCTGGTACCCTTTAGCCCTCATCGCACTCGGATCATTCTTCTGACGCTGATGGCAAGCCTGGCGGTGGGTTTGGGCAGCGTGTTTCTCGCCGAACAGATGGACTCTTCGTTCGATACGGTCGAGGAACTCCAGCGTTTTTGCAGTTTGCCGGTACTTTCCTCAGTGCCTAAGATCTCGAACCGGCTGAACAAACTCAATGACAAAAAGTCAAACCACTTAGCACTTCAGGGCTACGGACAGGAAGAAATCACGCCGGAGCAGCGGCGGTTCTTTCAGAAGAAGCGAATGGTCGTACTGAGTGATCCGCATTCGTTGTCGTCCGAGCAGTATCGGATTCTAACCTACAAAGTTCAGCACTGGATGGCAAAGAGCGGAGGTCAGATCCTGGTTCTAACGAGCGCCGCAGGAGCTGAGGGAAAATCGGTGACGGCTTTGAACCTGAGTTTCGCGCTCGCCTCCGCGTTTGACGAAAGCATTCTTTTGATCGACGGGGATCTGCGGCGCCCCCGAGTGCACGAATATCTCGGACTGACGGTTAAGAAAGGTCTCAGTGATTTGGTGGCCGAGCCTGACAGTGGCCTGCATGATTACATAACCCGGGTCCGCAACGTGGATGTGCTGACGGGCGGAAGCCTGGTCATGAACCCGGTAGGACTGCTGGCTTCCAGCCGCGCGCGTGAAGTTTTGGAGCGCCTGCGAAAGGATTATCGACTCATCGTAGTGGATAGTCCTCCCCTGGTGCCGACGGCGGATAGCCACATTCTGGCCGGATTGGCGGACGGAATCCTGGTTGTGGCGCGCGCCCGGCAGACCAAAAGAGAGCTGTTTCAGCGCGCTCTGGAGAGCTTGGAATCGGCCAACTTACTCGGCGTTGTGCTGAACGACGTGGACTACGGAGACACTCGGTACGCGTATGCCTACCATTACTATCAGAGACAATACCTGGACCGGCGTTAGTTCGCCGTCCGGGGAAAAGCGGCTGAAGGCGCGCGCGTACTCTGTCCCGTGCCCGCGGGGCGCGTTCCTTACCGCCGAGATGATGCTGCTTGCAGGTGCGCTCCTCTCCTCGCTACTTTCGAGGCAGATACCGGCAACAGCCCTCATCCTCGCAGCCTGTGGAATCTTTTTCCACATCACGACGGTGGACAAATCAATCATCAGCTTCAAGTATTCGCATTTTCTGAGAGACGTCGCGGTGTCGGTCGTATTGGGCGTTAGCGTATCCGCACTGCTGTTCTACATGTTTTCGTCTCTCGCTCCGGAAGCATGGACCATGTTGGCAGCCGCGGGCATCGCTGCTATCTTCCCCCTCGCGTTGCGTCCGCTGCTGTTGTATCTGATCAACCACAAAAAGCTTGTGGAAGGGATTCTGGTGGTCGGTACCGGCGAATTGGCTCGCAGGCTCTACCATCTGTTGGCGAATGACCACGGATTTGCAAGAAAGCGAGAAGAGATTGGCAGGAGATTTCTTGATGATCCGGAAGGCGTGGCGGATCCCGGAATCGCCATCGATTTTGCGCGGCTCAACGAAATCGTAGTGAGAGATCGGATCTCTCAGGTCGTTGTCGCCGAGCAGGACGAGCAAGCTCGCAAGACCCTGGCTGCCGCATTGTTGGACCCGCGGCTTCGCGGCCTGGACGTCCACGATGCAGTGGATTTCTATGAAGCATTCAGCGGCAAAATCTGGGTTGAGGCTCTGGATTCGGAATGGTTTGTTTTTACCGACGGATTCCACCAGAGTCGCACCAATCTTGCGATTAAACGGCTCTTCGACATAATCTGCGCCCCATTGCTGCTGGTGTTGACCTCTCCGCTTCTTGCGGTGATTGGATTCGCGATCAGGCTCAGTTCCAAGGGGCCGGTGTTGTTCAGGCAGGAACGGGTGGGCTTGTATGGAAAGACTTTCACCCTTTACAAGTTCCGTTCGATGCGTCAGGATGCCGAGCTGGATACAGGACCGGTCTGGGCGTGCGAGCACGACGAGAGAGTTACGACGATTGGCCGGGTCTTGCGAAGATTTCACCTGGATGAGCTTCCGCAGTTGATCAACGTTATCCGGGGCGAAATGAGTTTCGTCGGTCCACGTCCCGAACGGCCTCACTTCGTGGATCGGCTGGCGAAGGAGATCCCCTTCTTCTATCTCAGGCACTACGTGAAACCTGGGATAACCGGCTGGGCGCAAGTCATGTATTCCTACGGCGACTGCTTCCAGGATGCCTATGAAAAACTGCAATACGACTTCTACTACGCAAAGCACTGGTCTCTCGGATGCGACCTGAACATCCTTTGGCGGACCGCCAAGATTGTACTGTTTGGAAGAGGACGGTGAAGAAAGAGCAACGAAAATGTCCCAATTAATATACAAATTAAGAGCATGCATGCCGGGGTTTGCGATCGCGGTTTTAGGTCTTGTTCTGTGCGCGTGGCCGGCGCAGCCTCAAGCGATCACAACCATCGCAGGAAATGGCGCCGAGGGTTTCTCCGGTGATGGAGGCCTGGCGATCAGCGCGTCCTTCAAATATCCTCGGGCAACCCCGGTAGATGCCACGGGTGCGGTGTACATTGCCGACACCGACAATTACCGTATTCGGAAAGTCAGTTCCAGCGGCATGATCGAAACGTTGGCCGGGACGGGAGTTATGGGCTACTCCGGCGACGGCGGTTTGGCCGTAAACGCTGCGCTGAGTGATGCCAGCGGTTTGGTGCTCGACGGCGACGGGAATGTCTATGTTGCCGATGCGAGTAATCGCCGGGTGCGGAAGATAACTCCGAGCGGTGTCATAACCAGTATTGCCGGTACTGGAATTCAAGGATTTTCCGGTGACGGGGGCCCAGCTGCGTCTGCGATGTTGGGGCGGCCCTTTTCGTTGGCAATGGATGCGGGCGGTAATCTGTACATTGCCGATAGCGCCGGCGAGCGCATCCGAAAGATCGACTTCAATGGAACTATCACGACCATCGCGGGCAACGGGCAGGCAGGATTCTCGGGCGACGGCGGGCTAGCAGTCAACGCAAGCCTGCAAACTCCCGTTGGCGTCGCGGTTGACCAGGCAGGCAACGTTTATATCGCGGATGGAGATAACAACCGGATTCGTAAAGTCAGCTCCAGTGGAATCATCTCCACTTTTGCGGGCAACGGCAGCGGCGGATTTTCTGGCGATGGGGGGCTGGCCGTCGACGCGACGATCAATATCCCCTATGACGTCGCGGTAGACGCTGCCGGCAATGTGTACATTGCCGACGCGGGAAACAACCGCATTCGCAGAGTCAGTACTTCAAACATCATAACCACCGTCGCGGGCACAGACACCAATGGATTCGGGGGCGACGGAGGACCGGCCACCCAAGCCATTCTGAACTTCCCGTGGGGCTTGGCCATAGACCCAGGCGGTAACGTCTACGTTGGGGATCGGGTGAATGAACGCGTCCGCAAGATCGCCCTCGGATCGGTCATGCCTTCGCTAGCCCCCGTGCTGAATACCAGCACTCCCGTCGTAAACGGTGCGAGTTTCTCCCCGAGCGCGCCAGTTGCGCCCGGATCGGCCGTATCTATTTTCGGAACGGACTTGGCGTCAACTTCACTCGCAGCGCCGAGCGCCAGTTTGCCGACGTCCATCGGCTATACCAGCGTTACGTTCAACGGGGTTGCCGCTCCGTTGTACTTCGTGTCCTCTGGACAGATCAACGCCCAGGTGCCATTCGAGATAGGTCTCGGAAGCGTGAGCGTCGAAGTGACAGTAGGCAGCCAGGTGAGCGCCCCTCAGACCATTAACGTAAAAGCTTTCTCGCCTGGGATCTTCACCCTCGATTCGGCTGGGGCCGGAGCAATTCTCCACGCCAGCGACTATGTGCTGGTAAGCTCCAGCGCGCCTGCGCATCCTGGCGAGTACATCTTGATTTATGCGACGGGACTGGGGTCTTTGCGAACCCCGGTTCCATCGGGCACACCAGCCCCCAGCAACCCACCTGCGGAAACGTTGGACACTCCGGTTGTTGCGATCGGCGGTCTATCCTCACTCGTGAGCTTCTCCGGCTTGGCGCCAGGGTTCGTTGGGCTTTATCAGGTGAACGTGCAAGTCCCGCTCAGTCTGGCGGCGGGTAACCAAACGGTGCAGATTAGCGCTGCGGGCGTCTTCAGCAATACGGCCTTCCTGGCGGTGGCGCCCTAGGTCGGGAACGAATTATGGCGCAAATGATCTTCTGGGCAGCGTTCGTTGGCATGCTCTATGTTTATGCGGGCTACCCTCTTCTGCTCGCGGTTTGGCGGCGGCTTGCACCTCGTCCGATTCACAAGCGGCACTATTCCTTAGGCCAGGGCCGCTGTGAGCCGACCGTGAGCATAGTAATCGCCATGGGCAATGAAAACAGGAATGTGCTCGCCAAGATGCGCAACTGCATGGAGCTCGATTACCCGGCCAGCAAGCTTCAGATCATTGCGTCTCTCGACGCCCCAACGGATGGCACGGATACCTTGGTGCGCCGTTGTCCAGGCGTTGAAGTTGTCTCCTCGCAGGCTCGGATTGGTAAGGCGGGTGCACTAAACAAAGGCGTTGAACGCGCAACCGGCGAAATTCTCCTGTTCGTCGATTCTCGGCAGCATTTTGAGAAGCACGCCCTGCGGGAAATCGTCGCCAACTTCGCCGACCAGTCCGTCGGTGCGGTCTCGGGAGAATTGATCCTGCTGGACGAACGGGGCCAGGAATCGAGCGATGGCGCAGGCACGTATTGGCGATACGAGAAGAAAATCCGGGCCATGGAAAGCGCAATTCATTCCGTACCGGGCGCCACGGGCGCCATCTACGCGATTCGGCGTGAGCTCTTTGTGCCCCTTTCTGGCGGCATCGTCCTCGACGATGTCGTCATTCCTATGCGAATCGTCTTAGGCGGCTGGCGGGCGATCTTTGATTCGGCAGCTCGTGCTTACGACGGGGCGAGCGAAAGCCCGGAACGCGAATACCAACGCAAGACGCGCACGCTAGCCGGTAACTATCAGCTTCTGGTCGAACTGCCCGAGTTACTTCTACCCTGGCGTAATCCGATCTTCGTGCAGTTCGTGTCGCACAAACTGGGGCGTCTGCTTGTGCCCTATGGTCTTGCCGCCTTCTTCATCTCGAATCTTTTTCTGACCGGCGTGTTCTATCGGACCGTTCTGGCGTGCCAGGTCTTTTGGTATCTGCTGGCAGTTGTCGGCTGGTTGTTGTCCACGCAGCGGCAAAGTCATCACGCCGCAATCTCAAATCCGGGGGCATGAAGAGTAAACGATGACCAGCATTCTAGAGAAACTGCTCTTCTTTCCCTACACGTTTGTTCTGATGAACTGGGCTGTCGTGGCGGGTCTGTACTCCTTTGCGCGAGGCTCCACGGGAGTTTGGGAACCGGTGTCGAGAAAGGAACGGGCACCATGGCGTTGGTAGCAGCGCTACCCCAGACCGCGGAGCGCATCGGCTTAGAGCCTGCCCTCCGTGTGGAAGTTGTTACCGGCTATGAGCCATTTCTTAAACTGGAGCCGGTTTGGAACCAGTTGGTGGATGCAGCTGGCATCGATCATCCTTTTCTAGAACACGCCTGGGTTCGAACATGGTGGGAATGTTTCGGAACCGGGAGCACGTTACACATATTGATCGTTAAGGCCGGGGATGAGCCCATCGCGATTGTTCCGCTAATCTTCACACGAGTGCGGATGTGGGCAGTTCCAGTCAGACGGCTGGGCTTTTTCTATAACGCTCACGTCCCTCGCGCTGGCCTGATTGTCGCGCGGCGGAATCCGGAAGTGTATGGAGCCCTGTGGAGCTATCTATCTAGCCATCGGTCCTGGGACCTCTTGCAGCTCTGCCAATTGCCGGAGGGATCCGACACCCTGGCAGGGATCGGCGAAGCGGCCAGGCACGAGGGATTTCCGGTCGGAGTCTGGAGGTCCAGCGAATCACCGTACGTGCCGCTCAGCACCTCGTGGACCGAATACTTTGAAGGCCTGGCGGCCAAACATCGAGCGAATCTCAGAAATCGGTTCAAGCGTCTTCGAGCGCTCGGACCAGTGGAACTCGAAGCCATCACCGGCGAACACTTCCTCACCGAGGCCTTAGGCGACGGGCTTCGCCTGGAGGCAGCCGCCTGGAAACGAGATGCCGGAACCGCGATCAGTTGCGACTCAAACGTCGCCAGGTTTTACACCTCATTGGCGCAGCGGGCAGAAACGCGTGGCTGGCTGCGACTCCATTTCCTCGAAGCCGACGCCAAGCGCATAGCTTTTGACTATTCTCTTGTTTACAAAAACCGGCTTTATCTTCTCAAGCTGGGCTACGACCCGGCCTATGCTCAGTATTCTCCATCCAACTTGCTAGCCCAGCTGGCGCTCCACGCTTCGTTTGAACGAGGAGAAGTGGAGTACG
Organism: Bryobacteraceae bacterium; assembly: GCA_050010415.1. Classification (GTDB taxonomy): domain Bacteria; phylum Acidobacteriota; class Terriglobia; order Bryobacterales; family Bryobacteraceae; genus Palsa-89. Next base: position 9,844 of record JBEKLB010000209.1, read on the forward strand.
ACTTCCTGGGAGACAACCTCGATTGGAAGAAATGCTGGAGCCGGCAAACCCGGCCTCACTACTGGCTGTACGTTTTCTCGGATACCTTGAAGGGCCGTTTATTGCGAGCGCTCAAGTTCAAGTGGATCCCGTTATTGAGAAGGTTAGCCGCACCGGCCGGAACAAGGAGCAGCTGATGTACGTCTCCTCATGGCCGGGACTGGGCGCTCGCGAATTGCTTCCCTGGCAGTCCGGCCGCACCTTGCCGTATCCGTTCAATAACACGCACCAACTCGCATTCTGTGTGGCTCGCAGCGGGATTTACCATTTGTTCCGGGCGCTGGAGCTGAAGCCAAACGATGTCGTTTTGGTTCCCGATTATCACAGCGGGAACGAGGTCGCCGCTATTCGAGCGGCGGGGGCCACCATCACCTTTTATCCGGTGCGCCGCAACCTGGAACCAGACTTAGAGGAGCTGTCCCGCCTCGCCCGGCGGCTTCGTCCTCGCGTGATTTACGCCATCCATTACCTCGGTTGGCCACAACCTTTGAGCGAGATCGAGGCATTGTGCCAGGAACAAGGCAGCATTCTTATCGAGGATTGTGCGCTTTCTCTACTAAGCACAATCGATAGGGGTCCTTTAGGCGCCTTCGGGGATTATTCCATCTTTTGCTTATATAAGACGCTGCCAGTCCCGAACGGTGGTCTGCTGGTGCAAAACCACAATACCTTGCACCAGTTGGACGGCCTGAAACTAGAGAGCTGTCCTCGTCTCTCCACCCTCGGGCGGACCGCGGAGTTGGCATTGGAAACCGTACGCTCGCGGGCCGATCGCATCGGAAAGGCGCTATTCGCTTTAAAGCAGTCCGTCGGGAGCGCGCTTCGGCGAGGCGGGGCACGGCGCGTGCCAGTTGGCGACATCGGCTGGGACATCGCGAATGTAAAGATCGGCATGTCGCCCATCAGCAACACCGTGTTGAAAGGGTTGGATTACTTTCAAATTCGGAAGAAGCGCCGGGAAAATTATCTCTTCCTGCTGGATCGATTGCGAAACAGAGTTCAGATGTTGAGGGAAGATCTTGACGAAGGCGTCTGCCCGCTGTTTTTTCCAATCCTGGTCCAGGACAAACATGCTACCGCCAAGGCCCTGTGGGCCAAAGATATCGGTGCGGTGGAATTTTGGAACGACAAACTGAATTACGCCATCGGCCCGGAAGCTGAATTTCTGCGCGCTCACGTCCTGGAGTTGCCGATTCACCAGGGCGTGAGTTCTCATCAGGCCGAATACATATGCGATCAGGTGTTGAGTCTGAATCTGAGACCAGCAGAATGTTAGTTACCCGCACCCAGTTCGGAATCGACCGTTCGTTCATCAAGATCGAAAAAATCGAGAGTCCCTGGGAGTTCGCGCGCCTGCGGTGCGAGTGGGACGAACTGCTGGAAAGCTCCGATGCCGACTGCTTGTTCTTGACTTGGGAGTGGCTGCACACCTGGTGGAGGCACCTGGCCGGCGATAGAGAGCTTTCCATATTTTTAGCGCGCTGCGGGCATGAACTGATTGCTATCGCCCCTTTGGCGAAGCACCCTCCGAATCTCGCTCGAGGACGTCCGTTTTCCACGCTAGAGTTTCTGGGAACTGGACAAGCCGGCTCGGATTACTTGGATTTCGT
>JBEKLB010000210.1:0-11439 GCA_050010415.1 Bryobacteraceae bacterium
GCCTGTAACGGTGAAACCTTAGGAGGGCCGAAGAAAACAAGATGGGCTCCAAAAAACGAAAGCGCTCACAGGTGACAGCACCCATGAGCGCCTTATGGTTAATAAATCGATTACGCGTCCCGACGATTCCAGCGAAGACTAACTATTGCGCCGGTGCAGCCGGGGGTTCTGTGGCCGGTTCGGTGGCGCCACGGTGGCAAGTGTAGCAGCTGACGTGACGTTTCCCATCCGGAAACTTGGAGTTGATGTCGCGCGCCATGGTCAACATCATGCGCGCAGTTTCCTTCTTGGGGTTATCATCACTGGGAAAATCGCCTTGGACGTGGCAGTACACGCACTGAACGCCAAGCGCAACAGTGAACGCACGCATCGTCATAATGACCTGCTCTCTCGGTTCGCCGGTCAAAATCTTGATGTTCTTCAGTGGAGGTGGCGGCCCCTTAGGTTTATCCTGGGCGCTGAGGCAGACAGGGACAAGCAGCAGCACAACCGCTAGTAGTAAACGCATGACGCATGCTAACACGTGAAAAATAAGCTGTCAACAGTTTCCAGCGCGCGATCTGATAGGTCAGCGGAGGGATCGAAGAGCCGCGATGCACTCCTGGTTCCAAGCGTTGCGAGCCGTGCGGACTGCTCTTGACATATCAGAAAACGGCTTTTAGCAGAGTGCTGGAGGACTGTCTGCCTGGCGGCCTGATACAATTTAGAGCGTACAAACTGGATGCCGAGCGATCCGCCGACGATCTGCGAGGAACGTCTCCGCCTGCTCCGCGAGTACTCCGATGCAGCTACCGGTTACTCCGCGAGCGTACGGGAAATGGCTGCGTTTGTTAATACCGGCGAAGAGGTGCGAGCCAATGAAGCTCGCCGGATTTGCCGAACGGCTTGGGACGATGCCGAGCGGTCCCGCCTGGCGCTGTACCGGCATGAGGCCGATCATGGTTGCTCGCGATCCGCGAATGTACGTAATATTTACGAGACTTAGGCTGGTAAAAGCGACTTAATAACTCGCCGCAACTTACTGAACGGCGCCCGCTAAATTCGAAGCGACCTCACGCCAGCGCTCCGCTTCCCGCGGATGTCCGGACTGTTCTTCGACCACCGCCAGCATCAGAACCGCCCGCGCCAGCGGCTGTCCTCCGTTGCGCTCCAAAACACTGATCGCGGAGTTCAGCAGTTCCTTGGCGGGCCCGGTGCGCCTGGCCTTGAGATAGAGTCCGGCGAGCCGCACCTGCGTCTCGGCGTTTTCGAGCGGATTCACGCCTACCAACCGCGCACGCAATTGCAGCAGGCGTTCGAACTCGCCCGCCGCTCCGTCCAGATCTCCTGATTCCTCGAGCGACGAAGCCAGATGAGACAGCCCTTGCGTGGCTTCGTGCGAATCCAGCCCCGAGGCGTCACGATAGATATCGAGAGCGCGCCGCAAGAAAGCCTGAGCCTGGGGGTGATCGCCGTGCTGGCGGTGGAGCATACCGAGTTCGGCGAAACTCTGGGCCGTCTCTTCGTGTCCGCCTCCGAAGACTCGCTCGGAAAGATCTGCCGCCTGGCGGAATGCTTCCAGGGCCTCGGCATTGCGGCCGCTCTTCAGGCGCACAGCCCCCAGCTTCCGATAGCTTCGTGCCATGCGCGCGGTATCCGGCTTTGCTTCGGCGTGCTCAGTCTGCAGAATATCGACAATGCTCTGCTCGGCTTCCGGGTAGCGAGACTGCTCGAGCTGCAAATCCACCAGCGCGTCCTGGGCCTTAGCGCGCAGCGCACGGTTCGAAGCGATGGCCATGGCGGCCTGCAAGGTCTGCTCGGCGTAGGTGAATTTCCCCTGGCGCCTTTGCGCCTGCTCCAGATTCAGCAATAACTCGCAGCGGCGATGATTGGAATGCCGCCTCTCGGCGAGCGCGAGGGAGAAATGCTTTTCAGCTTCCGGGTAGTTACGCGCGGCCAGCTGGCGCCGGCCTTCTGCAATCTGGAATTGGCGCTCTTCCTGCCACTCCTTGTAGCGCTCCTCCGCCAGGTGGCCAAAGCGCATCACCAGACGGACAATTCGCACCATCCAGAACATAAATTTCCTTATTAGTGCATCGGTGGGGGATGGAATAGACTTTAGATGGAGATTCCGCCGACGTGTTCCTGCTCAGCATCTGCCAGTGGGTGGACAGTACGAGATTGAACGCGGTACTGCGCCAGTCGAATTGGGCTTTCCCGGCGCTGGACGTAATCCACACGCTGGGCATTGTCCTGGTGGCGGGCACCATCATGCTCGTGGATTTTCGGCTGTTGGGCCTGACATTGCGCAGCGTCCCGATCAAACAGATCGTGGCGCGCATTGTGCCCGCGACACTGTGGGGCTTTGGATTGATGCTGGTGAGCGGCGGCCTGCTGTTTGCCTCGGAAGCGGTGAAGATGTATCACAGTCCGGCATTTCGTATCAAAGTGATCATGCTGGCTCTGGCCGGGCTCAACGCGCTCATCTTTCACCTGACCATTTATCGCGACGTTGCCAATTGGGACCCGGCATCGGTGGCGCCGTCACGAGCCAGGCTGGCGGGGATGCTGTCGCTGATTTTCTGGATCGCGATCATTGCGGCGGGACGGGCCATCGCTTACGGTCCTGGTTACGACCTCGGATGATGTTCGCTGCATTTTTATGGGCCGCGGCGCTGTTCCCGGCGTTCAAATGGTTGCAGCACACCTTCCTGGGAGAAACGATCCGGCACTCGGCGGCGCTGATCGCGACGCTTGAAATCGTTCACTTGATCGGGCTGGCGCTCTTGATCGGTACCATCCTGATGGTGGACTTCAGTCTGCTGGGACTTGGCATCGGAGGCCAGCCAGTGGGACGTGTTGCGCGGGAGCTCAACCGGTTCACGATGACGGGGCTTGCGATCATGCTGGTGAGCGGTCCACTGATCCTGATGTCAGAGGCGGAGAGGTGCTACAAGACTCCGGCCTTCTGGGTAAAGATGGCGCTGCTCACCATCGCCTTGGTTTTTCATTTCACCGTGCATCGGAGAGTCACGCTGGCAGAGCCGCCAGCGGCGCGGCCGGACTCGAGACTGGTGGCGGGAGTATCGCTCGCACTGTGGCTGGGCGTCGCGCTGGCAGGGAAAGGGATCGCGATCTTTCAGCCCGCCTGATGGTTCGGGCTTAGAGTATAGACCGGACCACGCCGCCATCTGCCCGCAGGGCCGCTCCGTTGGTAGCCGACGATAACGGGCTCGAGACAAAAGCCACCAGCGCGGCAACTTCATCGACGCGCGCGAAGCGCTTCAGAAGAGACGAAGGGCGCACGTTGCGGAAGAATTCCTGTTCCACTTGCTCGCGACTCATCTTTCGCGCGGCAGCCATCTGGTCGACAAATGTCGCCACCCCTTCGGAATCCGTGGGGCCGGGCAGAACGGTGTTGACGGTGACATTGGTGCCGGCCGTGATTTCGGCCAAGCCGCGCGAGATGGCAAGCTGCGCAGTCTTCGTCATCCCGTAGTGAATCATTTCCGCCGGAATTTGCACGGCCGATTCACTCGATATGAAGACAATCCGTCCCCAGCCGCGCTCGATCATGCGCGGCAGATAGTGACGGCTGAGGCGCACCCCACTGAGCACGTTCACTTCGAAGAAACGAAACCAATCGGCATCCGGGATTTGCTCAAAGGGCTTAGGCTCAAAGATGCCGAGATTATTGACCAGGATTTCGACGTCCGGGTATTTGGCGACGGTTCGGGCGACACCATCGCTGGTGCCGAGGTCAGCGGCAAAACCTTCGACGTTCCCTGGGAGACCGACGCGTTTGAGTTCTTGAACGGCAGCGTCCACACGCGCCTGGGTGCGGCCGTTCACAATGACGTGCGCGCCTTCGGCGGCGAGCGTTTTCCCGATCGCAAAGCCGATTCCGGCCGTCGATCCACTCACTAACGCGCGCTTACCCTGCAATTGCAGATCCATGCGGATAGGATGCCTTATCAGGCGCGCGGTTGCAGGAAGATTGGTTGTTGTGAGCCCACCAGCTCGTCGATGTCCTTCCGCGTGGCAAGCGCGCATCGCTGAGCAACTGCTGGACAGGGGGAAATACTTGCGGAGTGACCTGGAACGCTAATCGACGAATTCCACCTGGTATTCTTCGATCACTGGATTGGCCAGCACATCGCGGGCGATTTGCTCGATCTCGGCGCCGGCCGCGGCCCGATCGGTCCCCGGTTCGAGCGTGATCTCGAAAAACTTGCCCTGGCGCACCGCGGCGATGGAGGTGTGCCCCAAGCCCGCCAGCGCAGACCGTATGGTCTGGCCCTGCGGATCAAGAACGGTTGGCTTCATCGAGACATACACGCGCGCTTTCATGACCTCCCATTGTAGCCTTGGTGGGAGTTGCGCCGAGGCGTTTAGCTGGCGCGAATGAGCTTCCGGCGAGCCACGAATCCCAAGAGAATCACGCCTGCGCCTAAGAACGGAATGGCCGAAGGCTCGGGCGTTTCGGTAAGGCCAGTAACCGACGGACGGTGATCGGAATTGACGATGAGCACGCCGCACAGGGGACAATCGTAACCGCTGGTGATATCGACGGTCCCGCCGGCGCTGGTCAAAGCCGAAGCCAGGTACAGATCCATGTAGGGACTAAAGCCAGGGTCCAATGCGGCGCCAATTTCGTTCGGTAGGTACGCGCTGGACATTACGTTCGCGGTGAAATCCGTTGCGGTATCGGGACCGGAGACCACGATCGAGAAGCTCTCGATGATGCTGGTGGTGGGATCGGTGATGAACCATCCAGTGGCCGTATTACCGTCGGTGAAATCGATATCGTTCAGAGTCCAAATGGTATCGGCCATGGCGCAGACGCCGCTCCCCATGAGCAATCCCAGACCAATCATCGCTTTCGAAAAGATCTTCATCCATTTCCTCCTTCGAACCGGCTAAGCCTGATTATGCACCGAAACTGCGTAGAAACCCCCGCGCTACGGTACTAGTTTGTTCCAGTACTTCCGGCGGCGCGACACGAAATCTCTTGGCTCCGCCAGCCAGCGCACCAATTCTGTATAATTCACATCACTGGAGTCTGCGCCGATATCTCCAGCCTTGGAAAGTGAGCTGACTATGCATATCACCCGGATTACGCCCCGGATTACGCCCCGTTCGATGGTTTTTTCGCTTCTGCTGGCTCTGCCGCTGGGAGCCGGCACGGTTCGTATCATCCAGACCAATAGCGCCGGAGACGATGTCTCCATCATCGATCCGGCAACCAACAAAGTGGTCGGAACCATCAACGGTATCGAGGTGAATCACGGCGCGGCTGCGGCACCGGACGGTAGCCATTATTACATCAGCGACGAGGGTCGAAGCACGCTGGATGTGGTGGATACCAAGACTCTGAAGATCACGCGCAGCATCCCCTTGAGCGGCCATCCCAACAACATCGGGATCAGCAAAGATGGCCGCCGTGTGTATGTATCGATTGCCGTCGCGCCGGGCGCCGTGGATGTCATCGACACCACGTCTCTCGAAAAGGTGAAAAGCATTCCGATCAAGGGCGCCGTTCACAATACCTACGTGACGCCAGATGGCAAATATGTCGTGGCTGGTTCCATTCAAGGAAAGACCATCACGGTGATCGATCAAAAGACGGAGGAGCCGGCCTGGGTGCTCGATATGGATTTAGGAATCCGACCGATGGCTTTCTTGACGAATCCCGACGGTTCCACCAAATGGATCTTCGCCCAGCTTTCCGCGCTCAACGGATTCGCCGTCATCGATTTCGCCACTCACAAGGAGATTAACCGGATCAAACTTCCCGGTCTTCCGGCAGGCAAGGCGCCGTACCTTTGGGGCGGAAACGAATCGCACGGCATGGCCGTTACGTCCGACGAAAAGACGCTGGTGGTGAACAGCCGGCTGAACAGTTCCATCTACTTTTACTCGCTGCCGGACTTGAAGCTATTGGGCAGCACGGAAGTGGGACGGTCGCCGGACTGGGTGACACTCACGCCCGACGGCAAGCTGGCGTACGTGGCCAACGCAGCATCCAACTCCGTATCCGTGGTGGACGTGAAGGCGATGAAAGAAATCACACGGATTCCCGTGGGCGAAGTCCCGAAGCGGAACATTACCGCTGTGCTGCCCTAAGAGGAGCGTATTCCTATGACGTTTGGGCGGCTCGCAATTCTCACTGTAGTAGCTTCGGTAGCGCAACTGGCGATAGCGCAAACCCTGGACTACGAGGTTTTTAAAACAACGGTTGAGCCGGTTTTCGCCAAGAAACGGCCCGGCCACGCCCGCTGCGTTGCCTGCCATAGCGCGGCCAACAATGCGTTCAAACTGCAGCCGCTGGCGGAGGGGGCTACTTGGACCGAAGAGCAATCACGCCGGAATTTCGAATCGGTTTCGAAACTGGTGAACAAGACCAACCCCAAGGCCAGCCTGATCCTGATGCACCCGCTGGCGCACGAAGCAGGCGGCGATGAGTTTCACAGCGGAGGGCGCCAATTTCTTTCCAAGGACGATCCCGATTGGAAGGCGATTGCGGCCTGGATCGGCGTAACGGAGTAATGCGCCGTCGCGAAGTAATCGCGGGAATGCTCGCGGCCGTGGGAGGGAGCGCTGTGGGATGTAGCGAAGCGAAGCCCGCCGCAGGCAATGCTTCGAGCGGCAGTGCTTCGAGCGGCGGCGCGCCCACTCTCGACGATGTTCGAGCGGACGCCAAGGCTCTCGGTTTCGAACTCTCCGACAGCGAACTGAAGGCCATTTATGCGTACGCCGCCGATTTTTTGAAAACCGCGGATCGAGTAGCCAAAGCCGTTCCACCACCGCCTCCGCCGAAATACGGGCCGCGCGAATCCACCCGGCCCCCGGCTGCGGACAATCCACTCGGAGCCTGGTACGTCACGGCGTCCATCAAAGGCGCTCCAAGCGGGCCACTGGCGGGCAAGAAAATCGCGGTGAAGGACAACGTGTGCGTCGCGGGACTGCCGATGATGAACGGCTCAAAAGTGCTGGAAGGGTTCGTCCCCAGCCTGGACGCAACGGTGGTAACGCGACTGCTGGACGCGGGCGCTGAGATAACCGGCAAGAGCGTATGTGAGAGCTTCTGCATGAGCTTCGGCAGCCACACCGCGGACACCGGATTCGTGCTGAATCCACACGATCACACGCGGACCACGGGCGGATCTTCGAGCGGCAGCGCGGCGTTGGTTGCGTCCAATGTGGTCGACATGGCCGTGGGATGCGACGAAGGCGGTTCTATCCGCGTGCCGTCGGCGTTCTGCGGCATCGTGGGGCTGAAACCAAGCTGGGGGCTGGTGCCGTTCACCGGAATTTTCCCGCTAGAGATGACCATCGATCATGTGGGGCCGATGGCACACACCGTGCACGATTGCGCACTGATGCTCGAGACGCTGGCCGGCCCGGACGGGCTGGATCCGCGGCAACATGCGGCGTTGCAGCGCCAGCCTTACACCACTCTGCTGAAGGCCGGAGGCAAAGGGCTTCGCGTCGGCATCTTGAAAGAAGGATTCGGACTGCCGGACGGCGAGAAGGACGTGGATGCGCTGGTCATGGACGCGGCGCACCGTTTTGAACGTGCGGGCGCCGTGGTGAGCACCGTATCGGTGCCAGAGCACACCACGCTCGCGATGGATTGCCTGAACCTGGTGTCGGCAGCCATGTCGCCGATGGCGCGTGACTCGATGGGCCTGGGCTGGAAGGGCCGGCATCAGATGGATATGGCCGAGTTCTACGTGAAGCATCGACAGGAACGCGCTGCCTTGTTTCCGCCCGAAGTGAAGTTGTGGCTGGTGATGGAGCGGATGCTGGATCGCGCCAGCGACGGCCTGTACTACGGGCGCGCTCAAGATGCAGCGTTGGCCGTGCGCGCGGCTTACGATCATGCGCTCGATCAAGTGGACGTGCTGGCGATGCCGACCGTGGCCGCCCGTCCGCCCAAGCTGCCACCAGCGAACGTGAGCTTCGCCGAGAGCATGAAGCTCTCCGACGGCGCCGCGCTCAACACTCCGCAGTTCGACTTGACGGGACATCCGGGATTGAACGTGCCGTGCGGCAAGCTGGACGGGCTGCCGATCGGCATGATGATCGTGGGACGCATCGGCGGTGACGCGACCGTGCTGCGTGCGGGATACGCGTTCGAGCAGCTCGGTTAATTTACTGGCCACTCCTGCATGGTGACGGTTCGGAATGATGGCATACTCTACTTATGCCCATCAAGAAATTTCGTTTCATCAGCCCTCTGATCGCACTGGCTGCTGTCGTCACAATGCCTGCCCTGGCGCAGAGCGACGTCAAGGCGATCGTATTGAAACACCTGAAGACCTCGCGTGATTTTACCCTGAAGGTGGCGGACCAGATGCCCGCCGACACCTATAATTTCAAGCTCACGCCGCCGCAGATGAGCTTCGCCGAGCAGATGGCCCATCTGGCGGGATCGCTGTCGGTCTTTGTATCGCCATTCTCTGGACAACAGCCCAGCCCAGCGAAGCCCGCGTCGATGAGCAAGAAAGACGTAATCGCGTTTGTGACCAAGTCCTATGACGACGCCATCGCGCAGGTGTCGAAGTTGACGCCCGAGCAGCTTTCAAAAACCTACAAGAGCGAAGAGGGCACCCTGACCGGCCTCGAAAACCTGATGGCCATGCTGGACCACTGTACCCACCATCGCGCGTCCGCGGAAATGTATCTGCGCGCGAAGGGCATCACGCCAACGGAATACCAATTCTAATTTGGCCGGCCGCCGATTTTATTTGGCGTCCGAAAGCGCAAGCACGGAATACGATGTCGCCGCGTCGATCATGAAGCGTCCAACGTCGGACGCCGGGTCGCGCTCCTTGTTTAACGAATAGGCCAGCCACAGTCCGGCGGCTTTATCCTGATTGTGGGTCAGCCAGGAAAGCGCGCTCTTCATGGCAGGCTCGGTTCGCGAAACGCCCGCCTGCTCAAGGACGAACGTTACCAGACCGGTGCCGTACCCGTCGCTCCGCGTATCGAGCGGCGTGTTGTCCCTGCGCTTCCAGGTGCTCATCACGATCGAAGCGGTACTCCATCCTCCGTCGGCCTGCTGCTTGCTCAGAACGTCGTCGATGATGGCCTTCTGCTGCTCCGGCTTCAAAATTCCAGGCACCTTGGCCGAGGCCCACAGAAGAAATACGCGATTGATCGGCGATTGACCGGACAATGCTTGCTGGAAGTATGCGGAAAGCATCTTCAGATGGGCCTGCACCTCAGGAGTGGCGCGGTAATCGGCCGGTGCGAAACCGGCGGCGATGGCGCCGAGCGTCGCGCCCCAGAATTGCGAGTCGTCGGCTTCCCAGGGCTGATTGTGGAAATTCAGCCAGTTCCAGGCTCCCTCGGCGTCGCCGGACTGCAGTTGGAGCGCCCACATATTATCCAGCGCCAGCCGCGCGTCGTCGCTCAGTTTGCTGGCCTTTCCCTGGCTGGCATCGTACCTGGACAGGATCAGCGCATTGAGCACCGATTCGGTTCCACGGGACTCGGCCGTTTTGGGCGCACCGCGATCCTTATCGCTATAGAAAGGTTCCAGCTCGCTCCAAAGCCGGACGCGCTTGGTGACGTTGGCGAGCAATTTCTGCTCGGTGGCCGACGGTGACTGCTCGCCGAGCGCGGAGCGCAAAGCGGGCCTGCTGAGTGCGTACGGCACAGCCGTGTGGCAGGAAACACAATGCGTGTCGTGATCGCGGACCGATTGTGGCCAGCCCAGCCACCAGTCCGCGCGCTGATCCAGATAAGCGGCGGCGGCCTTGGTGTCCCAGGAGCCTACGTCATTAGAAGCTGCGTGCGCCAACACCGCGCAGAAACTCAGCGCGAATGCCGCCACGAGAGAAATGGTCGTCTTCATAAGCGTCACCTCAACAGATTTGTCGGTCCGCCCGGCTCAACGCGGAGAAGACCACCATTACGGCAGGACTACGATGCCTCCCGCAACGTCGTTATTCAGGTCCCAGGTCTTCTCGTATTTTAGCGTAGCCGCATCGTAGACTTCGATTTCAAAGCCCGCTCCGTAAATGTAGAGTTTCTTCCCATCGGAGGAAATCCCCAAGGTGAAGCGGTTGCGGCATGGGACGGGCTCCCGTTGGGTGATCCGGTTGGACGTAAGATCCATGGACCAAAACTCGCAGTGCTTGTTCCCGAGATCACCATTGGCGATGACCGTGTACGCCATTTTCTTATCGGGAGTCACCTCCAGGCCGGACATTCCCGATGGAGCCGGGCCGATGGGGCTATAGTCAATCTTGCGTGAGCTGAGATCCAGCTTTGCCAGCCCAAACATCCGTTTGTGAACCACTGGGTCGGCTGAGATGAACATGGCCGTGTGCAGGCCGGGTTCGTTGATGAGATCCAAGTCGCCGCCGAAGTCGCCGTACTGTCCGAAGTGCACGCGCTCCATACCGGGGACCTCGGGTTTCTCCAGATCGACGTGATCCACTACCTTGAAGTCCGCCGTCTGAAGAACGGTGATCTTCTCGCCAAACTGGTACAGCAGCTTCCCGTCCGGCGAGACGTCCATAGCGCCTACTCCCCAATCGCCTTCATTGGTGGCCTCTTCCTCTTTTGGAATGTCCACCATCTTGACGATCTTTTGCTGGTCCAGGTCGACCAGGGTGTATTTCGGTTTGGCCACTTCATAGCGCTCGGCCAGCTTGGTGATTTCCTCCGTCACCGCGTAGAAGAGTTTGCCTTGCGGATCCGGCGCGCCGTTGTAAATGCGGTAGGTGACATTTCCGCTGTTGAGCACGAAGTGATTGACCACTTTGCGTGTGGCCACGTCGATCACTTCGATTCCGTTGTGGTCCATGGTGGTGACGTAGATCTTCTTGTGATCCGCAGCCAGCCGTATCGACATTGGCGTACCGGTAACCAGCGGAATCCGGTCGACAATCTGGGCCTTGGCTTCATCGAAGACAATCACGGCATTGGGATAAGCGGGCAGGTAGAGCGTACCTGCGCTCGAGATCGAGGATGATGCGGCGCAAAGCGCGGTGAAGAGCAATAGCCGTTGCATAATCGTTTTCTCTATGGGAATACCAGATCGAGATTTCGCCAGTCTTTGGTCGCCGTCGCGCATTTGGCAGTCCAGTCTGGCGTGTTGTTCATGTGATCGGGAACCTGCGCAGGCCAATAGCAGCTAGCGAAGCAATCGTAGATGTCGCGCTCCACGGGCTGGCATAATCCAGCCGTTCCGCCGGACGAATCCACCTCCCAGCCGGGTGAGAACATGAGCGTGCATCCCATCGGAATATGGGGACGCTGCTGACCCGAAGGACGGTCCTGCATGGCGACGACATCGTCGGTTCGCGATACCACGAAATCGTCGATGCGGGCGGCTTTCTTGTTTAAAGCTCGCATGTGTTTCATGATGCTTTCCTTTCCGCAAATTGTTGCAAAAACCCCGGATTCTTGGCTGCGATCGCGCCATAGATTCGCAGGCACGTG